>JBJMGC010000225.1:0-33798 GCA_045808105.1 Acidobacteriaceae bacterium
ATATCGCTCGCTCGCCTGGCTAAGTACGACTGCGTGGTTCACCGGACCGGCGGCCGGACCGTCTCCGTTCAGAACGAGCAGTGGACCATCAATCGGCGTGCGATCGGACGCATAATAAAAGGTCGTGGTCCGGTTCCATTGCACCAGGTCTTTGTTCTGCCGATTACGGCCATTCAGCTGGCCCAACCACGACCGCACCTGCCCATCGTCCACCGCCAGCACAATCTGCCGAGCGGCAGAGCTCGCCTTCTTTCCCGCATCCAGCACGAACCCATTGCCGCTGCGCCTTATCGCGGTCACGTGAGTATTCGTCTCCAGTGTTCCGCTCTTCAGCCGCACGGCAAGCTGCCGCGGCAGCATCTCCATGCCATTCTCCGGTACAGCAGCATCACCATACGCAAACATGCGAAATACAAATTGGAAGTAGCGGCTAGAGGTGGCGAGATCGCGCTCCAGAAAAATCCCCGAGAGAAATGGCGCGAAGAATCGGTCGATCATCTTTGGGGAGAAGCCATACTCCTCCAGAAACCGCCTGGTCGTGACTTCAGGTTTCCTGAACAGGCTTGCTGGATCGCCTTGCTTCACCATCCGGCGCAGGCGCGCAACGCGCAGCTTGTCCCCCATGGTCACGACAGGGTCCAGGGCAATGCTGAGCGCGGCGCCCAAAGAACCGCGAAATGGATCGGCAAAGTGATGAAACCGGCCACCGTGCCGCACCAGCGCGCCGCTGGTGAAGGAACGAAGACGCAGCGCCTTCGTGTCGACTTGCTGGACCAGCTCCGGATAGCCCGTGAGCAATAACTGAAAGCCGCGGTCCAGCCGGAAGCCCTCTACCTGATCGGTACGAATCCGTCCGCCCGGCGCGTCCTCCGCTTCCAGCAACTTAACCGACAGTCCGGCCTGTTCCAGACGCACAGCGCAACACAGCCCCGCCAGCCCAGCTCCCACAACAACTACATCGACCATGAAGGTCAGTTTGCCACATCGCGTGAAGGCGACCTTTGGCGGTGGCCATTAGGATGATGAGGACCTGTCATGAAGCCTCGTTTCACACGCAGTCTCTTCCCTGCCCTCCTGCTCATCGCGCTCGTCATCGTCTTCCTCAATGCATGGTGGGCATTCCGTGCAGTGCGCACACTGGCCACCAATGCCGCTTTGGTAGCGCATAGCTGGCAGGTAGTGCATCAGGTGGAGCATGTGTTGTGGTCAGCCGTAAATGCGGAGACAGGGGAACGCGGCTATCTGATCACCGGCATGGACAGCTATTTGGAGCCATACACAACTGCGCGGCGCGAACTGCCATTCGAGTTAGCTCACTTGCAGTCTTTGACCGCGCATGACCCCAGCCAACAGGCCCGCATACAGGATCTTCGAACAGCACTAGAGCGGCGAATGCTCATTCTGCAAAGAGCGCTCGACCTGCGCAAATCCGGGAGTTCGAACTCGTCGGCCTCTCTCCTGCTCAGCGGCCCCGGCAAAGCAGAAATGGAGCACGTTCGTGCCGTATGCGACGCGATGGAGGCCGAGGAAGACCGGCTGCTTGCGATCCGCACCACATCCACGAACAAGAGCATCTGGCTTGCTCAGACCACTGTCCTGGTGGTCAGCGTGTTGGATTTCCTGCTCATCCTCGTCGCCTTTTCGCAACTGATACGTGAGCGCAGACTGCGCGTAACAGCCGAGATTGCCGGTGAGCGGCTCCTGCTCGCGCAGCAGGAAACGGAAGCCAGAGCGATCGAGGTCCGCTCGCTGAATGAAACACTCGAAGACCGCGTGCGTCTCCGCACAGCGGAACTAGAACGTGTCAATCGCGAGCTTGAAGCATTCAGCTATTCCGTTTCCCACGATCTGCGCGCACCCCTGCGCACCATCGATGGGTTCAGCCTGGCGCTGCAGGAGGACTACGCTGCAACCGTCGGGGATACCGGCAGAGACTACATCGAACGTGTGCGCAGCGGCGTGCAGCGCATGGGACAGCTTATCGATGCGCTGCTCCAGCTCTCCCGCATCACCCGCGCAGAAATCGTTCGGGAAAACTTCAGCATGACTGAACTGGCCGAGTCCGTTGCCTCGGATTTGCGGGAGCAGAATCGTGGCCGCGACCTATTCTTCGAGATCGAGCCCGCCTTGAGCGCATATGCCGATCCACGGCTCACGCGCATTGCTCTGGAAAATCTCCTGGGCAACGCCGTCAAATTCACTTCGAAGCTACGGCACGCCGAAATCCGCTTCGGATGGGATTCCGAGCAGAATGCCTGGTACGTGCGGGATAACGGCGCAGGCTTCGATATGGCCTACGCAAACAAGCTGTTTGGCGCCTTCAACCGCCTGCACGGCGATAAGGACTTCAAAGGATCCGGCATCGGGCTCGCCACGGTTGCCCGCATCGTTCGCGGACACAACGGACGCATCTGGGCAAACAGCGCGGTCAATCAGGGGGCAACGTTCTGGTTCACGCTAGAGTGACAACAGACTTCTGTGATTTGCTCGCAGGCGGTTGGCGACGCTTGCCGCCGCTCGCGTTGATTCGCCGCCTCACACTGCGAAGACTCTCGATATAGGCGATCAGATGATCGCGAGCGATCTTGAGCGCAGCCCGGTCGTCATCCAAACGGCTGATCATCAACGCTCCTTCGAGCGTGCCGATGATCAGCGATGCAACCGCAGAGGATCGGATTCCCCGTTTCAGGCTTCCCTGCCGGATCGCTGACGAGACCAGAGAGCCGAGCCACGTACGCCATTCGTCGAGCGCCTCCCGGGCGCGGGCGCGCAGAGCGGCGTTTCCATCATCCGCATCGATCGCAGTATTCAACAGGGGACATCCACCGCGCAGCGAGGATCTCCGCTCTGCGAAGTTACGAATGAGGGCCTCGATCTGCAACAGAGGATCCTCGATCTCCTCCAGGCCCCGGGTGCGGCCGTGAAAAACCTCCGCCCACGCAAAATCAAATGCCGCGACTGCCAGTTCTTCCTTGTTCGCAAAGTGGCGGTAGATGCCGCCCTTTTCTAGTCCGACCGCCGCCATGATGTCCTGCAGCGAACATCCTTCATAGCCTTTCTGATTCAACAGTGCTGCCGACTGCGCGATGATGCGCTGCCGTGTCTTGTCTCCCTTCCGGGATGACCGCACCGTTGTGTGGGTCCGGCGTGATGTCAACTTGTCCGTCACAAAAGACAATCATAGCATTTGCGACCGATCGGTCTCATCGCGAATCAACTATCCCATCCAGAACTGGAGGACGATGGCCACCGCCACACAAATCGCGGGTACCGCGCAAACCACTGCCGTCAAGCCGGGAGTGAGTCCCTGGGCGGTCGCCCTCACGGTCACGCTCGCCACCTTCATGGAGCTGCTGGATACTTCCATCGCCAACGTTTCCCTGCCCCATATCGCCGGTGGGCTCGGGCGTAGCTTCGATGAAGTCACATGGATCCTCACGACCTACCTGGTAGCCAATGCGGTCGTGTTGCCGATGAGCGCATGGCTCAGCCGCGTCTTCGGCAGGAAAAATTACTACCTCGCCTGCGTGGCGCTCTTTACCATCAGCTCATTCTGCTGCGGCATCGCGCCAAGTCTGGGCTTCATGCTCCTGAGTCGCGTCTTCCAGGGTATCGGCGGAGGCGGCCTCGCACCCGTGGAGCAGGCGATCCTGGTCGACGCCTTCCCTCCGGAAAAGCGCGCCTCCGCCTTCGCGCTCTACACCATCGCAATCGTCACCGCGCCCGCTATCGGCCCCGTGCTGGGCGGCTGGATCACCGACAACTACACCTGGCGCTGGGTCTTCTTCATCAACATCCCGATCGGCTTGCTCTCTCTCTACCTGAGCAGCCGGCTGGTGCAGGATCCACCCGCGTTCACCATCGAGCGCAAAGCCGCTCGCGCCGGCGGCCGCCTGAAGATCGACACCACCGGAATCCTGCTGGTCGGCCTTGGCTCGGCCGCACTCGAGATCTTTCTCGATCGCGGTCAGATCGATGACTGGTTCGGCAGCCGCATCATCGCGTCGGCCTTCGTCATCGCGATCGTATGCTGGGTCGCGGCGATCTTCTGGGAACTGCGGCAAAAGGATCCCATCATCGACCTGCACCTGCTGAAGAGCCGCCACTTCACCATCGCCTCTGTGCTGCTGTTCATCTTTGGATTCGGACTCTTCGGCACCACAACGATGATCCCGCAGATCCTGCAGTCTCTTTATGGCTATCGCGCTATCGATGCAGGTCTTGTGCTTGGCCCGGGAGCACTCATGATCACGCTCCTGGCTCCGGTCGGCGCGCGTCTGGTGCAGAAAGGTATCGTTCACCCTCGCGTGCTTCTTGCCGGTAGTTTGCTCGGGGTTGCCGCGTCCATGTGGTACTACAGCAGCTTCAATCTCGCGACAAACTATGGGCACTACGCGCTCGCCCGCGTCTATCAGGGACTAGGCTACGCTTTCTTCTTCGTCCCGCTGAATGTCGTGGCCTATTCGGAACTGCGCCCCGACCAGAACAACCGGGCCTCCAGCCTCACCAATCTCTTTCGTAACTGGGGCGGCAGCTTCGGTATTGCTTTCATCACTGCTGCCAGCGAGCGTCGCTTCGACTATCACCAGTCGGTGGTGAGCTCGGCTCTCCCACAGACCTCCGGCCTTCTCGAGCAGCGGGTCCGCGCACTCACCACATTTCTCACGCAACGAGGCATCTCGGCCGGTGACGCTCATGCGGCAGCTCTCGCGAATGTCTATCACCAACTCGGCAATCAGGCCCACCTGCTCGCCTACATGGATTGCTTCCGCGTGATGGGCTGGGTCATGCTGGCCGTCACGCCTCTGACCTTCTTCATCCGCCGCTTCCGTGCCGGCGGCGCGCCGGGCGGTCATTAACGTCCGCCGGACACGCCACACCAGGCAGTCCTCGCAGCTACACTAGAAGGAACAGATCGGGCGAGGTGAAACTATGGCGCGCATTTCACGACTCGGACGGCGAGATGTCAGCGATGCAGTAGGAGAGATCTACGACCGCTTTGCGCGGCAGCGAGGCAACGTGCCCAATATGTTTCGCACCGTGGCGCACCGGCCGGAGATTCTGCAGACGATGATCGCGCACATGGAAGCGGTGTTGAACACCGGCACGCTTCCAACATCGCTGAAGGAATTGGTCATCGTCCGCACCTCTCAGATGAATGCCTGCGAATACTGCCTCGCGTCCCACTCTCTGCTTGCGAAGAAGCTGGGATACAGCGAGGAGCAGATCGCCGCTCTTCCTCACTTTGAAAACAGCGGGACCTTCAGCCCGCGCGAAAAAGCCGCCCTTCGGCTGGCAGAGCGCCTCACACGCAACGAGCGCCCGCTCGACGATGCAGAATTGGCGGACCTGAAGGCCCACTTCAGCGAAGGCGAAATCGTGGAGTTGATGGCCGCCAGCGGCCTGTTCAATTACTTCAACCGCTTCAACAATCTGCTCGCAATGGAGCCGACGCAGGCGGGCGCCGGAGTAGAACCGGCAGCCACTCACGCATAAGTTCGCATGATCAACGACCAAGAAAGACTGGAGAATACATGCAGCTCAAACGAGTGATGATGTTGGCCGTTCTGATGACGGCGGCAACCCTTTCAGCAAACGCTGCGAAGCAGAAGCCGGTGGTTGTGGCGATCCACACCGCCGATGGCAAGGATGCTGGAACCGTAACGCTGCGCTCTGGCAAGGGCGGAACCGTCAACGTGCGGGTTGACGTAAAAAACCTGCCACCCGGCCAGCACGGCATTCACATCCATCAATCTCCAAAATGCGAGCCACCGGACTTTAAGTCCGCTGGCGCCCACTTTAACCCGGGCAGCAAGCAGCACGGCGCCAACAACCCCAGCGGCCCGCATGCGGGCGACATGCCCTTCAACCTCACCGTAGGACCAGACGGCACGGACAAGACCGAGTTCAGCACCAAGGGCGTCTCGCTCGATCCCAAGGCAATGGATTCCGTTTTCACCGGTGAAGGTACGTCCATCGTCATCCACGAGAAGGCTGACGACATGATGACCGATCCATCGGGAAACTCCGGCGCCCGTATCGCTTGCGGCGTCATCATGACTCCCGCCTCGCTGTAGCTTCGTCGCTCCGTAAGTCTGATCGCACAGCTCGCCAATCCCACTGCTCTCCCGGGTTGTGCGATCATGCCGCCATGGCCCGCGCCACCCTCGGCTACCGCCTCAAACATCAGCCCCTGGCCGTCATCGGGGTCGCGTTGCTTGTTCTCTTCGTGCTCATGGCTCTGTTCGCCTCGGCAACCGCGCCCTACGATCCCGCTGCCATCGATCTCAACCATCGTCTGCTCTCTCCCAGTCACGCCCACTGGTTTGGCACCGATGAGCTCGGGCGCGATATCTTCTCACGCATTTTGTTTGGCGCGCGTATCTCGCTCATTGTTGCGGTCAGCGTCGTTTCGATCTCCCTCTCGCTGGGCATGCTGGTTGGCGGCCTCGCGGGCTACTACGGCGGCTGGGTCGATACGGCGCTCAACATCTTCGTGATGAACGCATTTCTCGCGCTGCCGGGAATCCTGTTGGCCATTGCGTTCGTCGCGTTCCTCGGCCCCGGCCTCTTCAACCTTGTGCTTGCGCTCTCCATCAGCGGCTGGGTCGGCTACGCCCGACTGGTGCGCGCGCAGGTTCTGGCAGTGCGCGAGCGCGAGTTCGTGGAAGCAGCGCGCGCCCTCGGCGCAGGTGATGTGCGCATCTTCACGCTGCACATCGTGCCCAATATCGTGCAGCCGATCCTGGTTCAGGCCGCTATCGGCATGGCTGGCGCCGTCCTTGCAGAAGCCACGCTCAGCTTCCTCGGCCTCGGCATCCCGGCGCCCGCACCCAGTTGGGGCTCCATGCTCAACGACGCGCGCTCTCATCTCTTCGACGCGCCGCACCTGGTCGTCTTCCCCGCTCTGGCGGTGATGGGCTGCGTGCTCTCTTTTAACTTCATCGGCGATGCACTGCGCGATTATCTCGATCCACGCACGCGCATGGCAGTCGGCTTGTAAGCGATGCGCATTGGAATCATTTCCGACACCCACGGCCTGCTGCGGCCGGAAGCGATCAGCGCATTGCAGGGCGCAGAACACATCCTCCACGCCGGAGATGTCGGCGATCCCGCCATCCTCGATGCGCTGAGAGCGATCGCGCCCGTCACCGCCATTCGCGGCAACATCGACGAAGGCGGCCCATGCAGTCATCTGCCGCCAACTGAGTTGATAGAACTCAACGGCCGCAGCATCTACATGCTGCACGATGTGAAAAAGCTCGACCTGAATCCCGAGGCCGCCGGCATCTCAGCCGTGATCTTCGGGCATTCCCACAAACCGCTCGTCGAGCAGCGCCGCGGCGTGCTCTTCCTGAACCCGGGCAGCGCCGGTCCACGTCGCTTTGAACTTCCCGTCACCATCGCCTGGCTGCACGTCGGCGCCAACGGCGTGACCGCCGAAATCATCCCGCTCGAGATCTAACAGCACTCATCGGTCCGGACTGGACGCATGCACCGGCTCCGGCGGTTTCAGCGCACCAAGCCGCACAACCTGGTCGGGATCGATGTGTTTTGAGCGCGCAAAGGGCTCCAGCTTCTGCACCTCTCCCGTTTTCAGGGAGCGCTCAATCGCCTCCAGAACGCGCACATCTGCCAGGCCCTCTTCCGCATCCGGCTCCGGATCGATGTCATGCAGGATGCAGTCGGAGAAATACTTCATCTCTCCGCCGAAGTGGTCCGTGTTTTTGTAATTGACGTTGTCCTTTTTCTCGCCGATGGTCAGAGAGTGCTCCAGCGGCTTGCCATAGATGTAGCCCGGCTGCACTTGCAGTGCGCCCTTCGTACCGAGGACGGTATACGTATCGATCGCATTGCCATAGTAGGAGACGACGAACTGCGCAAGCCGGCCCTCTGAAAAGCGCAGCATCACCGTCACTGTGTCATCGAAATCGCCCAGACCCGAGTTCGCATGCCGTGATCCGAAGGCCGACACCTCCGTCGGCTCCGCGCCAAACAAATTGCGCACCGCATTCACCGGATACGGTGCCATATCGAGCACCGGCCCCGCTTCCTCCGTCTTCGCTCGATGATTCGCCGGGTCCACCATCTGCGCGAAAATCGATGTGAACAGATGCACCTCCCCCAGCTCGCCGTTGCGAACGCGTTCGATGGCGGCCACGGTCGCGGGCTCAAAGTGCAGCCGGTACGCCACCATCAGCTTCGCCTTGGATGACTTCTGCGCATCCAGAATTTGCTGGCAGCGAGCGCTGTCGATTTCCAGTGGCTTCTCCACCAGCACGTGGATGCCGGCCGCCAGTGCGGGCAGCACAAACTCAGCATGGCGCCAGTTCGGTGTCGCTATATAAACCGCATCGACATTCCCGGACGACAGCATCTCGGGAAATTGCTCGTAGCTGTAAGTGTGCTGCACGTTATAGCGCTCCGCCAGCCGCCCCGCTTTCACCGGATCGCTGGTCACCAGGGCCGCAATCGATGAGTTGCCCGTGTGCTCCACCGCCGGAAGCATCGCCTCCTGCGCGATATCTCCCAGCGCAACAAATCCGTAACGAATCTTCTTCTTCGGCGCCAGCCCCAGCGCCTCCCGGATGTTCATCGTGAATCTCCTTTATTGACACCTATGAGATGCAGAGCGGCAAGCCTGCGCGACTCAGGCCCGAATGCGCGGATTCAGAACGGCGTAAAGAATGTCCGTCGCAAGGTTCACCAGGATGTAAGTCAACCCGACGGCCAGAATGCAGCCCTGCACCAGTGCGTAGTCACGGTTGGAGATTCCCGTGATCGTCAGCCGGCCCACACCCGGCCAGCTAAAGATTGTCTCCGTCACGATCGCACCCGCCAGCAGCGCGCCGAATTGCAAACCCACCAGCGTCACAATCGGAATCAGCGCGTTGCGCAGCGCATGGCGATAGAGAACTGTCCGCTCCGGCAGTCCCTTGGCGCGCGCGGTCCGGACATAATCCTGACCCAGCTCTTCGAGCATCGCGGTCCGCACCATCCGGGTCAGGATGGCGGCCAGCCCGGAGCCCATCGTGATCGCCGGCAACACCAGATGCGCCAGCGATCCCGCGCCCGATACCGGCAGCCAGCCTAGTTTGATCGAAACCAGCAGAATCGCGATCGGCCCCATGGCAAACGCCGGGAACGACAACCCGAACAGCGAGACCACGCCCACCGTGTTGTCGCGCCACTTGCCGCGATGCAATGCAGCAAGAATGCCCGCGGGAATCGCAGCCACCAGCGCAATCACCAGCGCTGCAAGCGTCAGCTCCAGCGTATATGGATACCGCTGCAGGATGAGGTGCGTCACCGAATCGTTCAACCGCAGTGAATGCCCGAGGTCTCCGCGCAGCACTCCGTGCCAGTAGTGAAGGTACTGCTGGGTTAGCGGCAGATCGAGTCCGTACTGATGCCGCAGCGCATCCAGATCTGTCGATGTGGCTCCTTCGCCCAGCATCTGCGCTACGGGATCGCCCGGCACAAGGTGAATCAGCAGAAAGACCAGCGAGACAACCAGCCAGACAACAGGAAGGGTATAAAGCAAACGGCGGCCCAGCGCGGGCAGCAGCTTCATGCGCCTCCTCGTGCCGGCGCCGTGGCCGTATGAGCCGCGGCGGCTTTGGAAGGAACCGGCTCAATGCGCACGCGGCTAATGCGGTGTCCACTCATCTCGGCAACAGTGTAGCGGCGTCCCCCAAAATCCACGCTCTCGCCTTCTGTGGGAATGTGCCCCAGCTGCGTCAGCAGGAAACCCGCCAGCGTCTCCACGCCTCCATCGCGCGGCAGATACCAGTGCATCTGCGTCTCCAAGTCACGCAAATTCACACCACCGTCCATATAGAACGCCTCGGCCGGCATCCGCGCGGCGCGCCGCATCCCCACGTCGAACTCATCCTCCATCTCGCCGACCAGCTGTTCCAGCGCATCTTCCACCGTCACCAGCCCAACAGTCGAGCCATGCTCATCCACTACGATCGCCAGATGCCGGCGGCGCTCCTGAAATTCATGCAGCAGGTCCGGCACCGGCTTGGTCTCTGGGACCACCAGGATGTCGCGCATGATCTGTCCCAGTTGCAATCCGCGCGACGGCCGCTGGCCGCTTCCCGCGCGTGTGAAAGCAAAATGCATCAGCCGCGACACATCCTTGGAATAGACCACGCCGACGATATGTTCAGGCCCTCGCTCGGGATCGTAAATAGGAATGCGTGAGTGCTGCTCGTCAACAACCCGGGCGCTCGCCTCTTCCACCGGCATCGTCGCGGGCAGAGAGAAGATGCGCTGGCGCGGCGTCATGATCTCGCGCGCGACAATCGTATTCAGCTCCACCGCACGGTGGATGAGCGACTCCTGATAGGCAGGCAGCAGGCCCTGGCGCCGGGTCGCCGTCGCCATCAGCTTCAGCTCATCCGGGGAGTGCACCGGCTCCTCGGTCACGGCGATGGAGTGAAACATCCTCAGGACCAGGGTTGCCGAGCCGTTCATGAACAAGACAAACGGCCGAGTCAGCCGGATGAACACCAGCATCGGCGGTGCCACACCGAGGGCAAGCTGCTCCGGCCGTCGCAGTGCCAGTGACTTGGGCACCAGCTCGCCCACGATGACCTCAAGGTAGGTAATGCACGCAAACGCGAGGCCGGCACTGACCGCGTGGGCGAACAATGCTGCGTGAGGAAGCGCATGCAGCGGCCTTTCGAACAAGGGCGCCACCACCGGTTCGCCCAGCCAGCCCAGCGCCAGGCTCGCCACCGTCACCCCGAACTGCACCGCTGAGAGCGTGGCATTGAGCGAGCCCCGCAATTGGGCGACGGCACGGGCCCCGGGTCGCGATTCCGCCAGCAACTGCTCCACCCGGGTGGCACGAAGGCTCACCAGCGCGAACTCTGCCGCGACGAAAAAGCCATTCGCCAGAACCAGGCCGATAATGGCAACGCCATGGAAGAGTGTCCAGTGAACCATGAACATAGGGTAAAGCAGCACGCCGTAACCAGTTATGATCGGCCAGCCGCGGCCGCTGCCAAGCCACAGGAGACCTGCATGAACCATCCAGAATCGGAAGTTCGCGGCCAGGCCTGGCGGGCACTGGTATTGATCTACGCCAGCATCCAGTTTGTCCTGCTCACCGCCATTGCCATGCTCATCTACCCCGGCGGCGCTGTGTATGACCGGGAGGCCAACCACCATCTTTTCTTCCGCAACTTCTTCAGCGACCTCGGCGCCACCGTCACACCCTCGGGACGCCCCAATCTCGCCTCCCACATCCTGCTTGCCATCGCTCTGGGAATCGTCGGAGTCGCGCTCATCCTGGCTTCCTCCAACTGGAAGGTGATCGTCGCAAGACAGAAAACTGCGCGTGGCGTGGGCTTTGCCTCCCAGGCATTCGAGATTGTCGCCGGGCTCGGCTTCGTCGGCATCGCCGCAACTCCGTGGAACCTGGTGCTCGATGCTCATAACGGCTTCGTCCGCGCCGCCTTTGGCTTCCTGCTGGCCTACGATCTCTGCCTGCTGGTAATCCAGCTTCGCAACCGCTGGCCGTCTGTGTACGTTATCGCCAATGCCGTCTATCTGCTGCTGCTCATTGCCTACGTCGGCATCCTCTTCTTCGGCCCCGCGCTGGACACGCAAAGCGGCCTGGAGTTTCAGGTCGGCGCGCAGAAGATCATCGTGTATGCCTCAATCATCAACCTTGGCCTGCAGGCGCTCTCCGTGTATCGCGAAGCTGGCCGCTTCTCCCTAGAGCGCCACGGCACTCTGGCCGCCTGACCGGATCGCACTTCCGCCGAAGATGACCGATATCGGCGAAATTGCTCTCACTGGAACCTTTTTCCTAACCAGTGCGTAGCATAGTGTGAGCGGGGCCGTGTGTCCCCGAACGGAGGGATGCTGTGGCGGCTCGGAAGCGCAGAGGGTTCTGGTTGTGGGGCTCACTCGGTGCGCTGGTCGCCCTGGTTGTTCTCGTTGCGGCCGTTGTGGCACACAGCAGCGGCACAAAAATCGATGGCAGCCGGATCGCCTCCGTCACCCGCATGGACATCGCCAAGAGCGTCGTAGCTACCGGCAAAGTGCAGCCCATCACCAAGGTCGAGGTAAAGTCCAAAGCCAGCGGCATCGTCGAGAAGTGGTACGTGGATGCGAACGCCCGCGTGCACCGGGGCCAGGTGCTGGCCCAACTCGATCGAGTGGAGATTCTGGCCCAGGTGGAAGCAGCCCATGCCACCCTCCAGGCCGCCGAGGCAAACGTCAAGACCGCAGAGGCCGATATCAAGCAGGATGAAGTGACAGCCCGTGCACCCGATCTCCCCATGTACGCGGCGACCTTGCGACGCAACCAGGAGATGAAAGAGGCGGGCGTCGTCAGCCAGCAGGCGCTGGACGATGCCAACCGAGACTATCTTTCGAACCAGAACAAGCAGCGCACCGCCATCGCGACCGTCGCCGTGGACCACGCCAAGCTGCAGCAGGCGCAGGCGCAGGTTGCGGAGAGCCAGGCCAGCCTGAAGCAACTTGAAGAGCAGTTGAGCTACACCACCGTCGTATCGCCCATCGACGGCGTGGTTCTCTCGCGCGATGTAGAGGTCGGAGACGCCGTGAGCTCCATCCTGGTCCTCGGCTCCACCGCCACGCTGGTCTTCACTCTCGGCGATACCAGCCAGGTGTACGTGGATGGCAAGGTAGATGAGGCTGATATCGGCAACGTCTACATGGGACAGCCTGCCCGCATCCGTATCGAGTCATTCAAGAACCGCGTCTTCTACGGCAAGGTCACGCGCATCGCTCCGCTCGGGGTGGAGAAGGACAACGTGACAACCTTCGCCGTGCGCGTCTCGATCGACAATCCAACCGGCGAAATCAAAGCCATGATGACGGCCAACGCGGAGATTCTGATCAGCGAGCACAAGGGTGTCCTGGCCGTGCCCGAGCAGGCGATCAGCTACGACGCGCAAAAGCACGCACTTGTAAACGTGCCCGATCCCAAGGCGAAGGATGGCATGCGCAAGGTGTCAGTCACAGTGGGCCTGGCAAACGGCAGCAACACAGAGATCACCAGTGGGTTAAAAGAGGGCGACAAGGTGGTCCTGCAGCAGTAACGCAGTGAGAGGGGAGAAAGACAATGACAACGATGATGACGGCAATGCGAGCGGTAGCGCTCTCGGCAGCCGCACTGGCAATTCCAGCGATGGCGCTGGCCTCCGACGGAACGTTTGATAAGACCCTAAGCGTGAACGGCTCGGTGCAACTGGAGGTCTCTACCGGCTCGGGATATGTGCACGTCAACCCCGGCTCAGACAATCAGGTACATATCATCGGCCACGTCCGTGCAAACCACGGCTGGGGCATGGGATCGAGCGAGGACCAGGTGCAGAAGATCGTCGATAACCCGCCGATTCAGCAGAGCGGCAACACCATTCGCGTCGGCCAGATGCATGAGAGCTTGTTCAACCACGTCTCCATCGACTACGACATCACCACCCCGAAGAGTACGAATCTGAAGGCGGAATCCGGCTCGGGTGATGTCAAAGCGGCTTCCATAGGTGGGGGGACCCGTCTTGAAACCGGATCCGGCACCATTAATGGGGACGATCTGGGAGGCGACAGCTACCTGCAGACGGGCTCGGGAGACATCCGCATCACCTTCAGCAACGGACGCAATGTAACCGCCGGTACGGGTTCAGGCTCTATCCGTATCACTGGTGTAAAGGGCTCCCTGAAGGCGGAGACCGGCTCGGGTGATGTAAGCGTGGCAGGACAGCCGACCGACAATTGGAAAGTCGAAACTGGCTCCGGATCCATCGACCTGAACCTCGGCGGATCGAAGTTCACGCTTGATGCTGAGACTGGCTCCGGCTCCATTCACACCGACCAGGCGATCAGCATGCAGGGCAGCCTGGAGCGCCACCACATCACCGGCAACGTGAATGGCGGCGGCCCCACAGTAAAAGTGGAGACCGGCTCCGGCAGCATCCGCATTCACTAGAAGTAAATCAGCCTCAGGGCCGCGGAGCGCATCTCCGCGGCCCTCGCTTTTATGATCGAGTAATGATTGAGCGCCTCCGCCCGCTCCCCCCTCCAGCCTCTCTCCGCCTCATCGCCTTCGACCTCGACGGCACCCTCATCGACTCCCGCGCCGACCTGGTCGCCAGCGTGAACGCCACCCTCGCCCACCTGGGCCGTCATCCTTTGCCGGACGCAGTCATCGCCAGCTACATCGGTGACGGTGTTCACATGCTGGTGCGCCGCGCGCTGGGCGATCCGGAGCACGAAGAGATCGTCACCGACGCTGTCGGCTTCTTCCTCAGTTACTACCGCGTCCACAAACTCGACCACACCTACGTATACGCGGGCGCGCTCGACGCGCTCGCAGCCATCACAGCGGCTCTACCCAACGCACGAATCGCCGTCCTCACCAACAAGCCGATTCGTCCGTCCGAGGAGATCTGCGCGGCACTCGGGCTCTCCCCGCACTGCTTTCGTATCTACGGCGGCAACTCCTTCGAAACCAAAAAGCCCGACCCGCTCGGCCTGGAAACCCTGATGCGCGAAGCCGGCGCCACGCCGGAACAAACGCTGATGATTGGCGACTCCGATGTCGACGTTCTGACCGCACGCAATGTCGGCGCAAATGTGATCGGCTGCCGCTTCGGCCTGGCGCCGCACTCACTCGCAGACGCGCCTCCCGACTGCCTCGTCGACTCTCCCTCCGAGTGGCTGGAAGCGATCGGCATTCCACAAAACGTATAACGCTGCAGACCCATACAATTGAGCTATGGGTCTTTTCGATCGGCTGAAGAAGCCGCCATACAATCCGGACGCACCGGTGAACGTTCCGGCAGAACCGATTGTCCCGCAATCTGTGATTCCTGAGCCTGAGCTGCCGGAGCGGCATGAAGAGGTGCGGGATGAGCCGGCCGCGTTTCCCACCGGCACGCCGGGACGGCGCTTCGTCTCCGTGCCCGAAGAGCGTTTCAATCTGGACGATACCAATCGCCTCGCGCAAGCCATGCAACTTCCACGCGAGCAGCGCGACAGCCGCTGGCTCGACGAGTTTCAGAGCGCGGCCTGGAATGCCTCCATCGTGCTTCCCGCCGAGCCCGTCTTCCTCGGCCCGGATGGCATGCCCTACGTCCGCCTCGAACTGCCGCCGGTCGGTGAGCCAGTGGAGACCAACTGCCTCTCCAACCTCTTCGTCTCCATGGCAGAACAGGGACTGGGTGCCGCTTTCTTCAAAAACAATACGGATCCACCGGAAGCAGCCGAATACGTGATGCCCACCGGCATACTCGAATCCCTGCGCGCCTACGGCACCTGGGACGGCGATCCCGAGGACGTCGCCGAACTCGCCGCGCGACCGCGGCAAGACATCGCTGGCAGCCCAGACAGCGGGATCGAAAAGACCGACGTCGAAACTGAACGGCAGGTCATGGTCGGTTCGCCGTCAGAAGACTATCTGCCCAAGCACACGGCTCGTCTGCTATACCGGCACCTCACCGAAGGCTGGAAGATGGAAGACCCGCGGATCGCGCTGGTTGTCGATCCGCAGATGACCCCGACGCGCAATCTGGTGATCGGGCGCAAGTTCTCCGAGTTCCCCGATCAGGAGACCGCCGCCCAGGCAGCCCGCATGCTGTTGTGGTATCTGCCGCCGCGCCGCTATCTGCTGCTGATGCCGGAGAACTGGTCCGCCGACCAGATGCGCCCGCTGCGCGAGCTGTGCTAACTGTCATGCCAACGACTTCGCAAGAGATACGCCAACAGATGGACTTTCAGCTCGTCAGCGATTACAAGCCGCGCGGTGACCAGGGCCGCGCCATCGAAGAAATCCTCGCCGGCCTCGCCGCCGGCGAACAGCACCAGACGCTGCTCGGCGTCACCGGTTCCGGCAAGACCTTTACCATGGCCAAGGTCATCGAGGAGATGAACCGGCCCGCGCTTATCCTCGCGCACAATAAGACGCTCGCCGCGCAGCTCTTCCACGAGTTCAAACAATTTTTCCCCTCTAACGCGGTCGAATATTTCGTCTCCTACTACGACTACTACCAGCCCGAGGCCTACATTCCCTCAGGCGACCTGTACATCGAGAAGGAAGCGACCATCAACGAGGAGCTGGATAAGCTGCGGCTCTCCGCTACCCGTTCTCTCTTCGAGCGACGCGACGCCATCATCGTCGCCTCCGTAAGCTGCATCTACGGCCTCGGCTCGCCCGAGGCCTACTACGGCATGCTGTTGCTGCTCGAACGCGGCCAGAAGATCAAGCGCGAAGACATTACGAAGCGGCTGGTTGAAATCCTCTATGAGCGCAACGACGGCGACTTCCGCCGCGGCACCTTCCGCGTTCGCGGCGATGTCATAGAGGTCTTCCCTACCTACGATGAGATGGCCTACCGCATCGAGCTCTTCGGAGATGAGATCGAAGGGCTCTCCCAGATCGATCCCCTCTTCGGCACCGTGCGGCAGAAGTACGCGCGCCTGCCGATCTACCCCAAGAGCCACTATGTCGTCAAGCCCGAGAGAAAGCGCTCCGCCATGGATTCGATCCTCGCCGAGCTGGAGTGGTGGGAAAAGGAGCTCGAAGCCCAGGGCCGTCTCGTCGAAGCGCAGCGCGTCCATCAGCGAACCCGCTTCGATCTGGAGATGATCAAGTCCGTCGGCTACTGCCACGGCATTGAGAACTACTCACGCCACTTCAGCGGGCGCATGCCCGGCGAAGCGCCGCCCACGCTGCTCGACTACTTCCCGCGCGACTACCTGCTCTTCGTCGACGAGAGCCACGCCACCGTGCCCCAGCTCCACGGCATGTGGCACGGCGATCGCTCGCGCAAACAGAACCTCGTCGACTACGGCTTCCGCCTGCCCTCGGCTATGGACAATCGTCCGCTCAAGTTCGACGAGTTCGAAACCCGCACCAATCAGATTCTCTATGTCTCGGCAACTCCCGGTCCCTATGAGCTGACCAAGTCCTCCGGCGTCGTAGTTGAGCAGATCATCCGCCCCACCGGCCTGCTCGATCCTCCAGTCGAGATTCGCCCCATCAAGGGCCAGATCGACGACCTGCTCGCGGAAATTCGCGCGCGCGCCGCCATAAACGAGCGCGTGCTGGTCACCACGCTCACCAAGCGCATGGCTGAAGACCTGGCAGGCTACTACACCGAAGTCGGGGTGAAATGCCGCTACATGCACTCGGAAATCGAGACCCTCGAGCGCGTGCGCCTGCTGCGCGATCTGCGCAAGGGCGAATACGACGTGCTCATCGGCATCAACCTCCTGCGCGAAGGACTCGATCTTCCTGAGGTCTCGCTCGTCGCCATTCTCGATGCGGACAAGGAAGGCTTCCTACGTTCGCAGGGCTCGCTGATCCAGACCATCGGCCGCGCCGCCCGGAACCTGAACGGCTGTGCCATTCTGTACGCGGACAAGATGACCGACTCCATGCGCCGCGCGATCGACGAGACAGAACGCCGCCGTGTCATCCAGGAGGCCTACAACGTTGAGAACGGCATCACGCCGGAGTCCATCCTGCGCCCCATCGATATGTCACTGGCCCAGATACTGAAGGCCGAATACGCCGACATGACCGAGCAGGACGAAACCACGCCGGAGTTCAGCAGTCAGCAGGAGTTGAATGCCTTCGTTGCCAAACTGGAAACAGAAATGCGCGAAGCGGCCAAGAAGTTCGAATTCGAAAAGGCCGCCAAGCTGCGCGACCGCGTGAAAGAACTCAGGACGAAAGAGTTTCTCTTCGGCTAAGAAAAGAGGCGCCGCAATCCGCCAGCGCCTGCTTTCTTGTTAGCTATTCTTCGCAACCAGGATTTCGATTTTATTGATCTGCGGATCGCCGGCCAAAAGCTCCTTCGCATAGGCCATCAGCGCCTTCGCGATCTCTCCATTCAAATGCGCGTCGCGCCCCGCTTCGTCGTTGAACGTATCGAAAATGCCAAATCGGCCTCCGCCCAGGTTGAGTGCGTACCAGCTGACAGTCCCCGGCTCCGCCTCCGCCAGCGGCTGCGCTGACTTGAGAAATGCCTCCACCTGGGCCTCTTTTCCGGGTTTCGCCTGGACCGTAGCCCAGATTGCAAGCTTTACCATCGAGTAACTCCTTTCCACTCATCAGATGTCCGGACGGACGGCCTGTTACACGGGCGCCGTTTAATTTTCGTGTTCCGCGAGAGCTAACCCGTTGTATTGTGGTGCCGTCCCCCGTTCTGATATTGACCGGTGCGGACCAATCGGGCCCCCGGCGTCGGGACTGCGCGACCGCAGTAGACATCCGAGGAGGAATTGCCATGCAGTGTCCAGCCTGCTCCACAGAAAACCCAGCCGGTGCCACGTTCTGCCAGCATTGCGGCGCGTCCTTAACCGCGGCGCCACCACCGCCAGCCGGCGGTTATACCCAGGTGCCGCAACCAGCCACCGGACCTGCGGGTGCGGCCTACGTGCCCGCGCAAAGCGGGCTTTCCGACAATGCCGCCGGCGCCATCGCCTACCTTACCTTCATTCCAGCCATCATCTTTCTGGTCATCGAGCCCTATTCGAAAAAGCCTTTCGTCCGCTTTCATGCGATGCAGTGCATCGGACTGACACTCGCCTCGGTCGTGATTCACTTCGCCATCGCTCTGCTGGTAGTTGTGTTGCATGGGTTCACATTCATGCTCTCCAGCCTGGTAAGCCTCGGGTTCTTTGTCCTCTGGCTCATCTGCATCGTCAGCGCGGCACAAGGGAAGTGGTTCAAGGTGCCGGTCATTGGCGACTTCGCTCAGCAGCAGGCCTCCAAGTAAGGCGCGCCCGTTCCAGCGACAAACGTGCGAAAGGCCGGGAGAATTCCCGGCCTTTTCCCATCTCCATTGCTATCGGCCGCTGACTCAGGCCGTGCAAAACGCTGCGGGATTTACTCCACCTCTTGCCGCGCCTTGTAGCCATCGCGCGCAATCACGTCGTACTTCAGGGCATGATGTTTTTCATCCTGCATCTGCAGCGGCTTGCCCTCGTTGTCCACCAGCTCCACGCGGATCTTGCGGTATGTTCCGTCCTCCTTCGCGTTGGTGGGCCGATAGCTGACCACGTACTGACTGCGGATGGCCGAATTGATATCGCGGAAGATCTCGGGCATCTCGCCCTCGAAGCGGGGGAAGTACGCCTTGCCGCCGGTCATACCGGCAAAGGTTCGCAGCTCGTTGTCGGCCTGCAGATAGTCGATCTCATGCGCGCCGAACATGCCCCCGCGTGCATTGCCGGTCAGCCGCGCGGTCTGGCCGGTGCTCACCGCATAAATCGTCACGTTCGGCGTGGCCTTGATCTTCTGCATGATCTTGTCCAGTGTGATTTTGGAAAACGTGTCGATCCCTGAGCCGACAAAGATGATGTATTTGCGTCCGTCCACGCGGCTCAGCCGGTCCAGCGTCTCGTAAAAGGCGTCGAAGGTGTTGGTTTCGTTGAACCCGGGTATCTGCAGCGAGTTCAATGATTCGTAGACCAGCCGCTTGTCCTCGGTAAAGTCGGTCAGGATGTGCGTGTGCATGTCAAAGGTGGCGACAGCCACATAATCATCCGGATGCAACTGTTGTGCGAACGCATACGCGGCATTGCGCATGTCATAAATGAACCAGTAATTGTTTGCGGCAAACTCGCAGAGCAGCACCGCCGTGATCGGCGCCTGGGTGCGGCCAAAGGAGACGATCTCCTGCGGCTTGCCGTCTTCATAGATGCGGAAGTTCTCTTTACTCAGATTGGGCACAAACTGGTGCGTCTTCTGCAGCAGCACGCCCACATCCACGGTCACCACCGGCACGTTCACCCGCAGGGAGAAGTTCTCCAGTCCCTTGGGATTTTTCACCACCGGTGGCGGAGGCGGCGGTGGCGGCGCGCTCTCGGCCGGATTCTTCTTCGGCAGCACAATCCCGCCGCTGTCGCCACCCGGGCCTCCGGCTTCGGGTGCAGACTGGTCCTGATTCGGGGCTTGATTCTGTGCCGGAGGAGGCTCGCCCGGCATCTGGTATTGCCCGTTATGCTGGGGCTCCTGCTTCTTTTTGGCAGGCGCCTGCTGCTGATCGGCCGGCGGAGCCTGAGAATCTGGCGCAGCCTGAGTATCCGTGGAAGTGCTCTGGGCAAAGGCAGCTATGGGCGCTGCTATCAGGCCTGTGGCCAGAGACGCAGCAAAGAGAAGACGAGCGAATCGATCGACGAGCAAGGAACCAACCTCGGGTGTCACACCTTTAAGGACGGCTGTCCACGCAGAAAGTTGGCGGCTCGCGTGCAACCGTCTACTGTTAAAGACGTGCCTGCCCACCGTTTCGATGTGTCTGTCGCCCCTCTAAAGTCATTTTCCTATGACCGTGCTGCAATCCGCAGGTTTTTCCCGGGTGCGGCCCGCAGGAACAGCCCATGGCCAGGGCGCAGCCACAGGAAAATAGCCCTGCTGCTCACCCTTCTCGCGCCAGTTCTCCTGCACGCGCAAACCACCCCGCCGGCACAGGCACCCAAGCCGGGTCAGGAGCCTATCCCCACAGAGGTCCGGACGCCGCCCCCACCCGCCACCCCCCCGGATTCGGCAACCGCCGGCATCTTTCCCCTGGATCAGGTGCACCGGGGCCAGCACGGCGTGGCCTATACCGTCTTTGAAGGCGTAGCCCCATCCGCTGTCGAGGTAGAGATTCTGGGCATCCTGCACAATGCCCTGGGGCCGAAGCAGGACATGATCCTCGCCCGGCTTGGCGGCAAGGACGCCATCTACACCGGCGTGGTCGCCGGCATGAGCGGCAGCCCGGTCTATATCGAGGGCAAACTTGCCGGCGCGCTCGCCTTCCGCATCGGCCAGTTCAGCAAGGAGCCGATCGCCGGCATCACCCCCATCCAGCAAATGATGGAGGTGAAAGATATGCCGCCAGGTGGCCCCAGCCCGGTCGGCGCCGGTAACGCCGAGATCCGTCCTATTGAGACACCGCTGCTCTTCAGCGGCTTCAGCCAGCAGGCCGTCGATGCCTTCAAGGACCGCTTCACCGCCCAGGGACTGACGCCGGTGGTTGGTCTCGGCGGCGGCTCGAGCACAGAAAAGCAGCCGGAGCCGATCGAGCCGGGATCCTCGGTCAGTGCACTGCTGGTGCGCGGAGACATGGAGATCGCCGCCACCTGCACCGCCACATACGTCGATAAGAACCAGTTGCTCGCGTGCGGCCATCCCATCACCCAGACCGGCTCTGTCTCCGTGCCCATGGCCAAGGCGGAGGTAGTCGCTACCCTGCCCTCCCCGCTCAACGCCTTCAAGATCGTCAACACCACGGAGGAAGTCGGCGCCTTCACGCAGGACCGGCAGACCGCGATCCGCGGCGAGTTCGGCGCCAAGGCCCATATGGTGCCGGTCGCCGTTACCTTTCACACCGGCGCCACCGCCCGTGCCGTGCGCTTCGAGGTCATCGACAGCCCCGATCTGACTCCGCTGCTCATGCTCACCTCGATCTATCAATCGCTGATGCAGAGCAACACCTACGCCGCCGAGACCACCTACCGCATGCGCGAGCGCGTCCAGCTCGACGGCGCGCCTGACGTGGACCTGACCCGCTTCGCGGCGCCCACCAGCGGCATACCCGCGGCCCTCGGAGCCACCCTCCTGATCGGCGAGCCTCTGGTGCAGCTCTATGCCAATCCTGCGCGGCGTGGGATGCTGCGCAGCGTGTCGCTGGATGTCGACGCGCTACCCGGCCGGCAGACCGTGGACATCGAGAGTGCGGAACGCGAGGGCGGTTCCGTACACGCTGGCAGCACCGTCTCGCTCCGCGCGACCCTGCGGCCCTGGCACGGTACAACACGCACCGTAGACATACCGGTCAAACTTCCGGACACGCTGCCGGATGGCCCCATTCGCCTGGTCGTGAGCGACGCGGCAACCGTGGACCACATGCTCGAATCATCCCCCAACCATCTCGATATGAACGAAACCGTTGCAGCGTTGAATGCGACCCACGCGAACGACCGTCTCTACGTCACCATGCTGACACCCCAGCCGCAGGCACGTCTCGATGGACGCACCCTCGCTGAAGTTCCCATCTCGATGGCAAATGTCCTCGATCCGCTGCGCGTCAACCGCGCTCTCACCCTCAATGGCGAGTCCGCAGTTGCTGTAACATCAGTGCCCATGGACGCAGTTGTGACCGGCAACCAGGTGGTCACGATTCAAGTGGAATAGATAGCGCATCCAAAGCCGAAACCGAACGGACCAGACAGACGAGGAACGATGCCAGAGATCCGAGGCTATGCAACACATGCTGCCGGGGCCGAATTGCTTGCATACCGGTATGAAATTGGGGAATTGGGCGCCGATGAGGTTGAGATTCGTATCAGCCACTGCGGCGTTTGTCGGAGCGACCTGCACCTGATCGATAACGATTGGCAGGTCAGCAAATATCCTTTTGTTCCCGGGCACGAGATCGTAGGCACGGTCGAAGCCGTGGGCAGCGCAGTACAGAGCCTGCAGCCGGGCCAGCGCGTGGGCGTAGGCTGGCAGGCCGGCAGTTGCGGCAACTGCCAATGGTGCCGCTCCGGCAAAGAAAATCTATGTCCCCAGTCGCAGCCAACCTGCGTTCATCGCAATGGCGGTTTTGCCGACGCCGTGCGCGTGCCCGCGCGTTTCGTTGTTCCGATTCCTGAGGCGCTCGACAGCGAGAATGCCGCTCCGCTGCTCTGTGCCGGCATCACCGTCTACACGCCGCTGCGTACATACGGCGTATCCCCGGCCTCCCGCGTCGGCGTCGTGGGCATTGGCGGACTGGGTCATCTGGCTCTGCAATTCGCGCGCATCTTTGGAGCGGAGGTCACCGCCTTCTCCACCTCGCCCGCCAAGGAAGACGAAGCTCGGGCCTTGGGCGCTCACCACTTCTCGAATACCCGCGAGAGCAAAGTCATGAAGGCGCTCGCCGGCTCGCTCGACCTGATCGTCTCCACCGTGAATGCGGACCAGGATTGGAGTGCCTTCCTGGGCGCGCTGCGTCCGGAGGGAGTGCTCTGCCTGGTCGGCGCGCCGACCCGCCCGCTCCAGATTCCCGGCTCTCTGCTGATCCAGGCAGCCAGGACGGTCAGCGGCAGCAATACCGGCAGTCCCCTGGCGCTGGCGGAAATGCTGGACGTTGCCGCGCGCCACAACGTGAAAACGCAGACCGAGCGCTTCCCCATGACCAAAGTCAACGAAGCGGTAGCCAAGGTCCGCAAAGGAACCGTGCGCTATCGCGCCGTGCTCGCCAACTGACGCGCCGTCTTACAAATTCAATTCCCGTTTCGCCTCGGCAAACTTCTCGATCGCAAGCTCGAGTTCCTCGCGCGTGTGGGCGGCGGATACCTGCGTGCGGATGCGCGCCTTGCCGTGCGGAACCACCGGGAAAGAAAACGCCACGACATAGATGCCTTTGCCGAGCAGCAGTTCCGCCATGCGCGATGCCACCACCGCATCGCCGAACATCACCGGGACAATCGGGTGCTCACCCGGCAGCACGTTAAATCCGGCCTTCGTCATCTCCGTTCGAAAATACCGTGTATTCTCCCGCAATTTCTCCCTGAGCTCAGATGACTGGGCCACCAGCTCCAGCACCTTCAGCGACGCCGCAACGATAGGCGGCGCCACCGAATTCGAGAACAGATAAGGCCGCGAGCGCTGGCGAAGCAGATCGATGATCTCCTTGCGGCCGCTGGTGTAACCGCCGCTGGCTCCGCCCAGCGCCTTGCCGAGCGTCCCGGTCAGGATGTCGATCCGGCCTTCGACGCCGCACGCTTCCGGTGTTCCCCTCCCGTGCTCGCCAATGAAGCCGACAGCATGCGAATCATCCACCATCACCAGCGCGTCGTACTTCTCGGCCAGATCGCATATCTTGTCCAACCGCGCCAAATAGCCATCCATGGAGAAGATGCCGTCCGTCGCGATGAGCCGGTGCCGCGCGCCGCCCGCCTCCTTCAGCTTCTCCTCGAGGTCCTGCATATCGCCATTGCGATAACGAAACCGCGCCGCCTTGGAGAGCCGGACTCCATCGATAATGCTCGCGTGATTCAGCTCATCGGAGATGATCGCGTCTTCGGCCTCCATCAGCGTCTCGAACAGGCCTCCGTTGGCATCGAAGCAGGAGCTGTAAAGGATCGTGTCATCCATCCCGAGAAATGCGCTCAGGCGCTCCTCAAGCTGCTTGTGTATAGTCTGCGTGCCGCAGATGAAGCGCACACTGGCCAGCCCGTATCCCCACTCCCGCAGCGCCTGCTGCGCGGCTTCCACAACCGCGGGATGGTTCGCCAGCCCAAGATAGTTGTTCGCGCAAAGATTCAGCACCACGCCGTCCGCAACCGAAACCTCGGGCTGTTGTGGACCGGCAATCACGCGCTCGCGCTTGTAAAGGCCGGCCTTCTGAATCTCGGCCAGTCTTTCCTGAAGATGCTCCTGCATTGTTCCGTACATTGCGCCGCTCACTCCTGCCCGCAGATCTCTGTTACTCGTAGGTGCGTCAATCTTACTGGCTGATGCGTATGATTGGGATTGCGGAAAGCTGCTGAGCAATGCCCGGCTGAGCATGCCGGTCTGACTGCCGCAGCGCGTGACTGGTGGAGTCGAGCGGCATGGTCAATGTATTGGCGGTGATCGGTCTCGGATTTGTCCTGGGAATGCGCCACGCTACCGACCCCGACCACGTCATCGCCGTGTCCACCATCGTCAGCCGCCAGCGCAGCATCCGGCAGGCCGGAGTCATCGGCGCCCTCTGGGGCGTCGGCCACACCATCACCATCTTCTGCGTGGGCGCGGCCATCATTCTCTTCAACATTGTCATTCCGCCGCGCATCGGCCTCGCTATGGAGCTCGCCGTCGGCCTCATGCTGATCCTGCTCGGCATTCTCAACCTGACCGGCATCACGCAGCGGATCACCCATCGCTATACGCCTGAACACAATCACGCCCAGCACAGCAATGACAGTCTCGTGCACTCGCATCCTCATCAGCACGCCGGCGTCGTTCACGAACACATCCACGGCCACAGCCCGGAAGTCCACATGCATCTTGGGCCTGCGGCGGCCACGAATGCAGGTCGGAAGCCGCAAAGCATCTTCCAGCGGACGCTCGAAAAGCTAGGCCTCTATCAGTTCCTTCGGCCACTGGCCATCGGCCTCGTGCATGGGCTCGCCGGCTCGGCCGCGGTTGCCCTTCTGGTGCTTGCGGAAATTCGCGACCCTCGTTGGGCCGTTGCCTATCTCTTGGTCTTCGGCATTGGCACCATCGCCGGCATGATGCTAATCACCATGATGATCGGCGCGCCGTTCGCGTACACCCGCAAGCGCTTTGCGCCCTTCAACCACGGACTCGGCGTCGCATCCGGCCTGCTCAGCCTGATCTTCGGCCTCTTCATCACCTTCCAGATCGCCATCACAGATGGCCTCTTCGCCAGGCATCCTCACTGGACGCCGCACTAGAGTCCACCGCTCGCAAGAACGACAGCGCAGCGGAGGAATCTGCGTTGACCTCACGAACGAGCGCCTGGTATGTCATCATTTCTCAATGCAGCGCTATGGAATGACTATCCGTTTGCGGCCCGAAGCCGAAGCAGCCTATCGGCAGCATCATCAGGCCGCCTGGCCTGAGGTTCTCAGCACCATCACGGCATGCAACATTCGTAACTACACCATCTTTCTCCGCGACGGCTGGCTCTTCGGCTACTACGAATACATCGGCCAGGATTATGCTGCCGATATGCGCAAAATGGCCGCTGATCCCGCTACGCAGCGCTGGTGGGCCATCATGCAGCCCATGCAGGACCCGTTCCCCAACCGCGCTGAGGGCGAGTGGTGGGCGCCCATGGTAGAAGTCTTTCACCACGACTGACACGCCTTGATTTGCTGTGAATCGCAATCCGGGCGGTCTTACATAAATGCGAGACTTGCTTCGATCAGGTGCTTCGTGTCCTTGTAAGGATCGGCATCGGAGTCGGACTCCATCGAATAGTAGCCGCGATAATTTGCCGCCCTGGCAATGTCGAAAAGCTGCTTTAAATCCACTCGCTCCAGCTTGCCGTGAATGACCTCGCCATCTTTCACGTGCGCGATGTTCGCTGCGTATCGAAACATCCCGGCCACCGCCTTGGCATTGAACTCCACATCGCCCTGCATCAGCGAATTCCCGAAATCCGGCAACGCACGCAGGTAAGGGCTGTTCACTCGCTGAATAAAAGCGATGATTCGGCTCGCGCTGTCCAGCACCGGGTCATCGTTCTCAAGCGTGACAATGATGTTACGGGCAGCCGCCGACTGAACCACTCTGCGGAAAGCCTCCGCAGGCGGACCGAGATTCGCTGGATCGGCGCACCTTGGAATATGGAGCCGCACACCCGGCGATCCTAAAACGACCGCCGCCTCAATCCATCGCTCGTAGCTCTCGAACCCGCTGTCTCGTTTTTCAGCATCCGGGCTGCAGAGATCGACTTCCACATCCACGGGAATATTCACCGTTCGGACGCCAACCGCGTCCAAATCCTTCCGGAGTTCGTGGAGATAGTGCGGTTCAGTGGATGCAAAATGCGAATACAGCGGCTCGATCCCGGTAAGTCCAAACTCGCTTCTCACCATCTTCGCGAAGCCCAGTAAATCCATCCCCGTTTTCGCTTTATCTCGATCGCTGTTCTTCGGTGCATCGATGAACGCACGGAAGGGATAACTCGCAACGGCCAGACGCGCGCGCCGATCCGACGGATAACGCAGATGCGGCGTCTGGCCGAAAGCCACGCCGGCCGCGCCCAGCAACATCCCTTGCATGAATGTGCGACGTCCGAGATCACTCATGCCGTCTCGCCCCTTAAGGGTTGTGTTCCTTCATAGCATGGACGTGAACATCACAGTATGTAGAGCCGCAGCAGCCACGCGATAAGTAACAATGCGATGAGGCCCGCAACGATGTGAACCATCCATTGCCCCGCCGTCTTCGGTTTGCTCAGATTAAGCACGGGCAATAGTAGCACCGGCCTGTTCGGCCAAAGAGAGCAGAAGGAGACCGAGGCCGAGATCGCCAACACCAACGCGCAATATCAATACCGGCTCACGCTCGCCGCACTCAACTTCCAGACCGGAGCGCAGCCGTAACCGATTTCAATTGCACTCACGCCGGCAAAGCCGGCACCGCAACCCCCTGCTCCTCATACACCGCGCGATTCGCAATCGCCGCAGCAATCGCTGAGCCGTAGCCCACGCGCGCATTCGCCATCGGCTGCCGCTTCGCGCGCACGCATTCAATGAAGGAACGGCAAGCCGTCAGCGTCGGGTCTTCTGTCGCGGTCACTGCCAGCTTCTCGCCCGGCCCGCGATACGGCATCTCGCCCTTGGTCGCATACGACGCGCCGGTCACAATCCCGTGCCTCGCCACTTCCGCGCCCGTTACCACCGGCGTATGCGTCTTCGGCTCGTAAAAAAACGTCGCATCTTCGATAGTGATGGCAACGCTGCCCTCCGTACCGTAGATCCAGAGCTCGTTGCCCATCTTTGCGTTGTCCGTAATCGAGCTGAACATCAACCGCCGCCCGCCCGGATAGCTGAATACCGCCTGCACGTTGTCTCCCACCGTACGCCCATCGTGGTAGCGCACAATGCTCGTCATGCCTGTCGCGCGCTCCGGGATCGCATCGAAGACCCAGTTTGCAATGTCGATATGGTGCGATCCCAGCTCAGTCAGCAGTCCGCCGGAACTCTCGCGGTACAGCCGCCAGTTGATCAGATGATCCAGCTTTCCGTCCGGATCGGGGCTCGGCACTGGCCGTCGCCAGCTGTTGTTGCGATGCCAGTACGCATACACATGCGTCGGCTCGCCGATTTTTCCCTTCTTCACATCCTCCACTGCAGCCCGCACCCACGGCGCATATCTATATTGATGGCCAATCTGGAAGAGCGCCCCCGGCTTGCTCGCAGCGGCATAGATCTCCCGGCACTGCTCCGGAGTGAATCCCATCGCCTTCTCGCCATACACCGGCCGGTTCGTCTCGAGCGCAGCCAGCACATGCTCGGCATGGTGCGCGAGCGGCGTCGCTACATAGACGACGTCCAGGTCCTTGCGGTCCAGCAGCTCGCGATAGTCCTTCGTCGCTGGTACATCCGTGCCCACCAGCCGGTTCACCTGCGCATAGCGCGGCTCATAGATATCGCAGATCGCCGCGATTCGCACACCAGGCACATGTAACAGTTGCCGTATCAATTCCTGCCCGCGGCTCCCCGGGCCGATCACGCCCACGCGCAATTCGTCGGCCTTCGCCGGCTCCGCCCGCCCGGCAACACCATCCAGCCCCATGGCCAGCCACGCCGCCGACGCACCACCCAGCAACTCTCGTCGATTCACTTCGCTTGCTCCTTTACCTATTAACCTAATCCTGTCGTCATCCCGACAGAAACCATTCCCAGGACTCTGTCATCTCGACCGGAGCGCAGCCGCGCATTGGAGAGATCTGGTTTTGCCCGCTCCATGAATGCAAAAGCCCTAGGGTAGGAGATGAGGAAATGTGAACTTTACGTGCCCGTCCAGCGAAATTGCCTTTTCGTATCCCCAGCAAGCACCACCAGAGCTGCATCCGCCTCCGGCAGTGAGCGCATTACCCGTCTGCGCCCCGCCGCGTCCAGCACGAACATCACGTTCGAAAGCGCATCGCTATCCGTCGCCGATGGCGCAATCACCGTCGCCTGCAGCCGCCCCTCCACCGGGCGCAGGGTCCGCGGATCCATGATGTGGCAGTACTGGTGTCCACCCACAATGAAGTGCTTCTCCGAACAATTCGCCGTTGAAAGCGACCTATCGCGCAGCGTGACTGTCGAAATCGCATCACCCTTATGCAGCGGATCGGGCACTCGTACCTTCCATCCCTTCGTCTCGGGTGGCGCTCCCAGACCATAGATCGTACTCGAGCCCGCGGACAGCATCGCCGCCTTCACACCATCCGCGCGCAATGCATCCACCGCTGCGTCCACTGCGAAGCCTTTGCCGATCCCGCCCGGATCGAGTTCCACGCCCGACGCCGTAAAGCGCACGGTGCGCGTTCCCGACTCCAGCAACACGCGTTTCCAGCCTGTCTCCGCGCGCACCCGCGCCAATTCCGCATCGCTCGGCACATGGCCAAAAGTGTGACCGGCACTGCGGAAAAATCCCCAGGTCTTCATCAGCTTGCCAACCGTAATATCGAAGGCGCCGTCCGAGCGCGCGCTCCACTCGAGCGATATCTTCAGAAAGCGGAATGTCTCCGGATCGGTCGTCACCGCATGGCTGGCGGCCTCGCGGTTGATCCGCGAAAGCTCGCTCTGCGGCTGATAATTGCTGAGCAACGAATCGAGCTGATCGACGATACCGAAGACGTGCTCCGCCTCACGATCCGCCACGCCTGCATCCGCGGCATATATGTAGAGGGTGAAGTCCGTTCCCATCGCAGAATGCACCCGCGTGTAGAGCTGCTCGCCCGGAGATGACGCCCCTTTAGTCGCAGGGACCAGCGCCAGCACCACGAGGAATGCAAGCAGAGGTAGCGGCCTACAAAATATCGAGTTTGTCATCCCCACCGGAGCCGTGACGCGCCAGCGACACCGGCGCAATGGAGGGATCTGCTTCTTCTCCCAATCACCAATTGGCGCCTCGCGACTCAATGACTCCCTGCTGTCTACAAATACGCATCCATCTTCGTCGCCATCGCCTCTTCCAGCGTGATGCGCCGCTTCTGGCGGAAGGCAAGATTCGACATATGCGCGGCGATTGCCGACTTGTAGCCAATGTCGACCGAAGCATTCGGCGTCTTGCGGTCGCGGATGCACTCAAACCAGTTCGCCATGTGATCGGTATCTTTCGACTCACCCTTTTCGGCCGAGGCCCCCGGATTGTTGACCTTCTCCGGAAGGTACGTAATCGACGAGACCGACTTTCCGGTGACCATGTCATTCGAGCCCGACAAATGCTCGATCGTTCCCTTGTCGCCCAGAAAATGTTCGCCCAGCCCATAACGGCTGTTGCTGAAAGTCGACTGCCAGTTCACCAGCATGTCCGGGTATTCCAGCGACGCCATGATCGTGTCCGGCACCTGCCGCTTGTCCTTCTCCGAAAACACGCCGCCCATCATCGACGCAGCCTTTGGCAGATCCAGATCGAGCGCCGTGATGATCCACGCAATCTGGTGCACCATGTTCTCTGTCACGTTGCCGCCGGAGAACTCCCAGAACAAACGCCAGTTGATGTATTTGAAGCCATCGAACTCGGGCTCCTTCCGCCCATCCAGAAACAAATTCCAGTTCACGTGATCTGGATTGCAATCGGAAGGCACCGGCCGCACCCACTGTCCTTTGCCGATCGGCGTGTTGCGGCTCATCCACGCGTCCACGCTGCACACCTTCCCGACCTTCCCATCCTTGATCCATCGCAGCGCATCCTTCAACTCACCGGAGCTCTCGTGCTGCAAACCAATTTGCAGCACCTGCTTCGAGGCAGCAGCCGCCTTCTTGCACTCCACGGCGCCGGGAATATCCCAGGTCATCGTCTTCTCGGAGTACAGATCCTTCCCCGCCTGCAGCGCCGCTACGAAGTACTTTGTGTGCAGATGCAGCGGTGTCGCGTTGATCACCGCATCGACATCCTTGCTCTCCAGCAGCTTCATCGGATCGTCATACAGCGTTGCGTTCGGCACCAGTTGCTTCACCATGTCGCGCCGCCGACTGTAAATGTCCGCCACCGCCACGCACTCTACGTTTGACTGCTTCAACGCGTTCTTTAGATCTTCCGTGCCGCGATCGCCCGCACCAATCAATCCAAACCGAATGCGATCGTTCGCGCCCAGCGCCCGCGCCGTGGGCAGCGACGCCGCCAATGCCAACCCCATGCCTGCCTGCCCGAGAAACTCCCGCCGTGTCGTCATCTGTCTCCTCTTATTTACCTATCCCCTTGAGCAAAGCGAAAGCCGCATCCCATCATCCACCGACAAATCTCATCGTGAGCGACAACGGAGCGAACCCCATTTTTCGCGCCGCAGACGCAAGTGCCCGTGCGGGAAGCACCCGTCAGCACTGCACACCCGCCCCCACCAGCACCTTTTTCAATCCCGCCATGCTCACCCGCGTCGAAGCCTCCGGCGTTCCCGCGCCGCGCCAATGCGTCTCTAGACTGATCGCATAGTGGTAGCGCATCTTCACAAAATCCCGAATCTGCCCCGGCCACCCCACCACGCCATCGCCCACCGGCGCCCACGCATGCTTGCCGCCGCCCTGTTCCACAACATCCTTCGCATGGCAGTGGCCGATGCGCGCCTTCGGCAGCAGATCAAACCCCTTGCTGTACGGATACTCCCCGATCGCCGCGGCATTGCCCGGATCCCAGTTCAGCATGAAGTTCTTATTCGTAACCGCCGCCAATGTCCTTTTTGACTCCGCACCCGTCGCCGTGTTGCAGCTCATCTCATTTTCCAGCAGCAAAATCAATCCATCCTTCTCGCATCGCGCCGCCGCTTCCCGCAGCTTCTGGTCCATCGCCGCGCGATACGGCTCCTGGTCCTCCAGCCGCCAGAAGTCGAAGCACCGGATGCGATCCGTCTGAAACGCCTTCGCCAGCTGGATGCATCGCTCCAGCAGCTTGTCCTGCGCGCTCATATCGAAGTCGGCATGAAACTGATCGCGCTTCTCGCTTTGCTTCGACACCGGCGCACCCGGCCAGTCCGTCTTGAATAGCGGGCTCGCAATATCCGTCACGCGCAGCCGATGCGCCTCCAGGATCCTCCGCGCTTCATCGACTTCCTTCGCGTTGAGCTCCGTGATGTTCTTGTTCCACATCCCGCGCAGCTCAATCCAGCTCAGTCCAAAATCCTTCGCCGCAATCGAGCACGCCTTCTCAAAATCCTGCGTGATCTCGTCGTTGATCACCGCCAGCCGGAACGGGCAGCCGCTCATACCCGCACCCCCAACGACGCTAAGTACTGCTTGCTCATCCGCGCGCTCTCCTCCGGTGTTCGCGTCGATCCCGGCCGTTCTCCATCCAGCTCCACAATGCCCCAGCCGCGGAAGTGCGTCTCCTTAAGCGCCGTCAGCAGCGCCTTGAAATCCACGCGTCCCTGTCCCAGCTCTGTAAATTCGTAACCACCACGCGCACTTGGCGAAGCTTTCGTGTCCTTCAGATGCATAAACAGCAGACGCCCCTTGTATTTGCGCACCGCTGCAGCGGGATCGCCACCGCCCTGCAGATAATGCGCCACGTCCAGCTCCAGCTTCACGTACTTCGGATCAGCCGCATCCAGGATGGCGTCCGTCGCCTCCGGCGCTTGCCCCATCGTGTTCATGTGATTATGAAATCCCGTCTGGATCCCGTACTCTGCCGCACGCTTGCCAATCTCTGTCAGCAAGTAGCCCTGCCGCTTGTAATCCGCGGCAGTCCAGTTCGCGGCAGCATTCTTCGGATTATCGGCGCCAATCACCTGCAGATACTTCCCGCCTGCGGCCTGCAGATACTTCGCATGCTGTGTGTGCTCGTCCAGCATCTCTTTTTCTTTCGCCGGATCAAGCTGTGTCCCTCCGCTCGACAGCGCCACAAAGGTCAGCTTGTGCGCAGACAGTGCTGCCTCCAGCGTCTTCGGATCGGGATGCGCATTCAGCACATTTCTCAAAAGCTGGATTCCCGGATACCCGGCTGCAGAAATCTGCTCGATTGCCTGATCAATATTCGTGCCCCAGGTGATCGCCGCATACCCCACCCGCAGCTCCCACGGGCCGCGATGCACCGGCGTATCGAACAGCGACAGGTCCATCGGCGGATACAATCGCGAGGGACCGGTCACCTCCGCTGCGGCCTTCTGCAACAGTGGCGAGCACATACTCGCCGCACTCGCTGTCGCCAGCCCCGCCAGCAACCGCCTTCGCGTTACATCCATCCCCACCTCCAGCCCATTTGCTGCAAAACTCCAATAAGTAAACGATTCCCCAACGGCCTATCCTACACCCGCTTGGTCACCTCAAACTGTGCCCCGTTGAGTGGTCGAAAGCCTGCGGCTTCCGGTCAAACAAAACAAGTCCCGTCCCCTCGTTGGAACATCGGATAAAGCTAATCGCCCGCGATACTGAACGTGAGCGACAAAAGGGAGCGAACCCAATACACACGCCGCAGGCGCTTCCGCCCGTGCCGCAAGCACCTCAGAACGACAGCGTCGCCGCAAACTGCAATACGCGCGGCGCATACCCCGAAACCGTGCCTGTCACCTGTCCAAAGTTCGTGCTCGTCAGGCTCACGCCCGGGTTCGCAAAGTTCGGATGATTTAACGCGTTGAACGCATCCGCACGCAGTTGCACGGCGATCGCCTCGTGCACGGGAATGCTGCGCGACAGCGACGCGTCGAAGGTGGTCAGTCCCGGTCCATAAAAACCGTTCTTCGGCGTGTTGCCATACGCTGCTGTCGTCGGCTGTACAAATGCGCTCGTGTTGAACCATTGCTTGCCGGAGCCGATCGAACCCAGCTTGTGGAAGGGCGCAATCTGGTTAGGTACCTGCGTATTGCCCGGCGCGTTCAGGCTGTTGGCGCTCGCCGTCAGGAAGAGCGGCTGTCCGGTGTCGGCGCTCCATACTGCGCTCGTCTGCCAGCCGCCCAGCAACGCTGCGCCAATCCCCTGCTGCAGCCATCGCCTGTCCTTGCCAAACGGAAGCTCGTAGATAACGCTCTGGCTGTAAGTGAACCGGCGATCCCAGTTCGTCGGCGCATAGTTCCGGCGTTTATCGAGATAAAAGTTAAAGCCAGCGAGTCCCGTCGTCGACGAGACATAGCCCATCGACTTCTGAAAGGCGATGCCGCTGGTCCAGCTCAAACCGTTCTG
>JBJMGC010000226.1:0-5852 GCA_045808105.1 Acidobacteriaceae bacterium
CCGCCGGACCGCGCGATGTTCTCGCCCTCGGCGCATCCCTCGCTCGCCTTCCGCTGGTTGCCGCGGCGGTGTCACCGTTGCACTCATCGCGCTGGCAGCAATTGCATCAGCGACTCGACCTGCTCGAAGATGTGCACACCGCCATCGAAAAGTCGCTGGTCGATGAGCCGCCACTCACCCTTGCCGACGGCGGCGTCATCGCAGCCGGGGTGCACACGGTGCTCGACGAACTCCGCACGTTGAGTCAAAGCGGACGTCAATCCATCGCCGCCATCGAAGAACGCGAGCGCCAGCGTACCGGTATCGGATCCTTAAAGGTTCGCTTTAACAATGTCTTCGGCTATTACATCGAAATTACTAAATCCAATCTCAAAGCTGTTCCCTCCGATTACGAGCGCAAGCAGACGCTGGTCAATGCGGAGCGCTTCACCACCCCCGAGCTCAAGGACTATGAAACCCGCGTCCTGACTGCACACGAGCGTGCCATCGAGATCGAGCGCCGTCTCTTCGCCGAGCTGCGTGCCACCATCCTCGCTGCCGTGGCGCGCATCCGTCGGAGCGCTGCCGTAGTCGCAGAGTTGGACCTGCTCGCCAACTTTGCGCATGTCGCCGCACTGCGCAACTACACTCGCCCGACGCTCACCGATGAATGCGTGCTCGAAGCCGCGGCAACCCGCCACCCCGTCGTCGAGTGCCGCATGGAGGAGAACGCCGAAGGCCGCTTTGTCCCCAATGACCTCTATCTCTCCAACGAAGGCCCCGCCGTCCTGCTGCTCACCGGCCCCAACATGGGCGGCAAGTCTACTTACCTCCGCCAAGCGGCGCTGCTCGTCATCATGGCGCAGATGGGCTGCTTTGTCCCTGCAGCCAGGATGCGCTTCGGTCTGGTGGATCGCGTCTACACCCGCATCGGCGCCAGCGACAATGTCGCGCGCGGCCGCTCCACCTTCATGGTCGAGATGACCGAGACCGCCACCATCCTCAACACGGCAACCAAACAGTCGCTCATCTTGCTCGACGAGATGGGCCGCGGCACCGCCACCTTCGATGGCCTCTCGCTGGCCTGGGCCACGCTCGAGTACATCCACGGCCGCATCGGCGCGCGTACGCTCTTCGCCACCCATTATCACGAGCTCACGCTATTGGCCGAGCAGCTGCCCCGTCTCAGCAATCTGCGGGTCGTCGTGAAGGAGTCGCCCGCCGGTATCGCCTTCCTCCACAGCATTGAGCCCGGCGCCGCGAGCAAGAGCTATGGCATTGATGTGGCGCGGCTCGCCGGATTGCCCGCGTCCGTCATTGAGCGCGCCCGCCGCGTCCTCGCGCAGCACGAAAAATCCGAGAAGCGCAACGTCGCGCTCGAAGCCGAAGATGCCTCCGCGCCCCTGCAATTGACCATCTTCACGCCGCTCTCCCAGCGCATCCTCGACCGCATCACCGACCTGGACACCAACAGCCTCACCCCGCTGCAGGCCCTGAACCTGCTCGAAGAGTTGAAGAATGAGATACGTGCCGCCGCAAACCCCGATGCGTCTCACATCGGCAAGCCGCTACCATAGACAGACATGAGCCTGCGCCATGAAGTTGGTCAGCTGTTACTCATTGGACTCGCCGGAACGGAGCTTGATGCCACCGAGCGCGCCTGGCTGCGGCTGATCCGGCCCGCGGGCACCGTGCTCTTCCGCCGCAACATCGAAGAGGCGGCGCAGGTTCACACGCTGCTCGCCGGTGTTGCCGATACGGTCGGCGATGGTCCGCTCTTTCATGCTGTAGATGTCGAGGGCGGCCTGGTCGATCGCCTGCGCGACCTCATCGCACCCATGCCCGCGCCCGCAGTCGTCGCCGCCACTGGCAGCAGAAGACTCTTTCGCCAGCACGGCTATCTCATAGGCTCGGAGCTGCGCCTGCTCGGCTTCAACATCGCCTTCGCGCCCGTACTCGATCTGCGCACCGAAGCTTCCGCTCCGGTCATGCGCACGCGCGTCGTCTCCGGAGATCCGAAAGCGGTCATCGCCTACGCCGAAGCCTTTCTCACCGGGCTCAGCAAAGCGGGCGCACTCGGCTGCGGCAAACACTTCCCCGGACTTGGCAGCGGAGCGCTCGACTCGCATCACGCCACGCCGGCCATCGACCGCACCTGGAAGCAGCTCTGGGAAGAGGACATGCTTCCCTTTCGCAAGCTGCATCGCGCGCTTCCCTTCATCATGGTCTCGCACGCCACCTATCCGCACGCGTACAACAAGCCGGACACCAAGCCTCTCCCCGCGTCCATCTCTCCCTTCTGGATCGACCGCACGCTCCGCCACAAGCTCGCCTTCCGCGGCCTCATTGTCTCTGACGACATGGAGATGGGTGGCATCCTGCATCACGCCCCTATGGAAGAAGCCGCCGTCGCTGCGATCGCCGCAGGCACGCACCTCATCGAAATCTGCAAGGATCCGGCGCTGGTTCTCACCGCCTACGAAGCAATCCTGAATGAGGCCGAGCGCTCTCGCACCTTTCGCGCCATTGTGGAGCAATCTGCCGACACGGTTCGCACGCAGCGCCACAAGCTGCTGCGCCACGCCGCTCTTGCATCGCCTCCAAACGCAACCGAACTCGCCGCCATCCGGAAAGGCGTCCTTAGCTTCACCGACGACGTCAACGCCAAAGCTCCGCAGGCGTCCGCGTGAGTCCGGCATCTGCCCGGCAGAAATCGATGCTCGTCGCCGGCATCATGAGCGGCACTTCCGCTGACGGCATTGACGTCGCGCTCTGCCGCATCTCCCCCGCACGGCCGCGGCCACGCATCGAGCTCATTAGTCATCGCGCCTTCCCCTATCCGGCCGCACTTCGCAAAGCGGTCCTGGCGGCAATGGACGCACAAAGCATCTCCGCCGCCGAACTCGCGCGCCTCAACTGGCGCCTCGGCGAAGAATATGGCGATGCTGTTCAATCGGCCGCACAGGGTTACGTTCTCGATCTCGTCGGCTGCCACGGCCAGACCATCTATCACCAGGGCATCGCGAAGCCCTATGCTGGGCACAGCATCGCCTGCACGTGGCAGCTTGGCGAGCCGGCCTTGATTGCAGCCGCTGTCCACGCGCCCGTCGTCTCGAACTTCCGCCCCGCCGACATGGTCGCTGGCGGTCAGGGAGCGCCCCTGGTGCCGCTGCTCGACGCAACCCTCTTCGCGCATCCACGCCGCGCGCGTGTCCTGCAGAACCTCGGCGGCATCGCCAACCTCACGCTCGTCCCAGCCGGCGGCGCGCTCGACCAACTGTTCGCGTTCGATACCGGTCCCGCCAACATGCTCATCGACGCGCTCGCCCAGCGCCTCTTCGGCAAACGGTACGATCGTGGTGGCCGCCTCGCCGCCGCAGGCACTCCAAACGAAACCGTCCTCGCTGCCCTGCTGCGCGATCGCTACTACCGTCGCGAGCCGCCGAAGAGCGCAGGCCGCGAGCAGTATGGCGAGGCTTTCGTCGAGCGCCTCCTCGCGCTCGCAAAGCGGCATCGGCTCCCTTCGCATGACATCCTCGCCACAGCAACCGCGCTCACCTCGCGCAGCATCGCGCTTGCCTGGCAGCAGTTCGTATCGCCGCGCATCGGCGCCGCCTCCGTCAACTACATCGTCGCCGGAGGCGGCGCGCGCAACCAGACCCTCATGCGCATGCTCGCCACCGATCTCGCGCCGTTCCGCTGCCGCATCCAGACCAGCGACGATCACGGTATCCCCTCCGAAGCGAAGGAGGCCGTCGCCTTCGCGCTGCTCGCGTGGCAAACCTGGCATCGCCTGCCGGGAAATGTTCCTGCTGCCACCGGCGCAGCTCACCCTGCAATTCTCGGCTCGATCACGTATGTCTGAGGCTTCTTCCAAGCTCTGTCATCCCGACCGCAGCGGCGAAGCCGCGCACTGGAGAGAGCTGCTTTTCTTCCGTCGCTCAAGAAATCGTCACCTTCTCTGTATCGTTTTCGCAATGGTCGCGCTGACCCTGTTCACCGGCTGCGGCGGAAAAGCTGATCCCAACACCGCCGTGACCCTCATCGAATCCAGCCCGGTCAATCTCGACCCGCGCATTGGCCTCGACGTGCAGTCGGAGCGCATCGATATGCTCATCTTCGATTCGCTGGTGAAGAAGGACGAGAATTACGAGACGCAGCCGTGGCTCGCGAAGAGCTGGGACCAGCCCGATCCGACCACCTATGTCTTCCATCTGCAGCCCGGCGTGCACTTCCACAATGGCAAGCCGCTCACCTCTGCCGACGTGAAATGGTCGATCGACTCCACGCATAACGGCACCGTTATCACCGCGAAATCCGGCGCCTTCATTCAGATCGATCACGTCGACGCACCCGACCCGCTCACATGCGTCGTGCATCTCAAGCGTCCCGATCCGTTTCTTCTCTGGAATCTATCAGACGGCGCGCTCGGCATCGTGCCAGCGGGCAGCGGAAAAGATTTCTGGCGTCATCCCATCGGCACCGGCGCGTACAAATTCGTCTCGCAGCAGCAGGACAAGGATGTCATCATCGAGCGCAACGAAGACAGTTGGCAGCCCAAGCCATCCATTGCACGACTCCGCTTCAATGTCGTTCCGGACGACACCACGCGTGCGCTCGAATTGCAGAAGGGCTCTGCCGATGTAGCCATCAACGCGCTCGAACCGGACACCATCCACGCGCTTCGTTCAAACGCGCGCCTCGAAATCCAAAGCTCGCCCGGCACCATCATCAACTACATCAACCTGAACCTGCGTGATCCGTACTTGAAAGACGTGCGCGTGCGCCAGGCAGTCGCGATGGCCATCAACCGTCAGCTCATCCTGAATACGATCTGGCGCGGGCAGGCGCGGCTCGCCGACGATCTTCTGCCCCCCGGTCACTGGGCACGTACTGACGATGTCGAGCGTTACCCATACGATCCTGCGAGAGCTAACGCGCTGCTGGATGCTGCCGGCTATCCCCGCGGCCCGGATGGTGTTCGCTTTCACCTGGAGATGAAAATCTCGAACACCAGCAATCCAACACGGCTGATGGCCCTTGTTGTTCAGCAGGAATTGCGTGCCGTCGGTATCGCGATGGACGTCCGCATCTATGAGTTCGGGACCTTCTTCGCCGACGTCACAAAGGGCGCCTTTGGGATGTTCGCGTTGCGCTGGATCGGTGGCAACGAAAGCCCGGATATATTCCGCCTCGCCTATGCCATCACCAGCCTGCCGCCGCACGGCGCAAATCGCGGCCATTACGTAAACGCCGAGCTCGATCAGCTCATGGCCGATGCCGCTTCCTCCACAGACCGCGACCGCGATCGCGCCGACTACGTGAAGGTGCAGCAGATCGTTGCCCGCGACATGCCCACCATCCCGCTCTGGTATCAGGACAACGTCGTCGTGCACACGCGTCGCATGGAGAACATTCAGGTGAATGCCTCAGGTAGCTACGACTTCCTCAAGACTGCGACACTCGCGCCCTAACTGCAGCTTTTCGACTCCCATACAATCCGGGTGACCTCTAGCCGAACGCGAGGGGTAGGGTGTTCCCAAACAGTCCAGTCATTACTGGTTGAACTCTACTTCGTACCTCTTCCTGTCTCCTTGCGCAAAATCTCCGCCTCGCGTTCGCGATACGGCCGCCCATCCGGATAGAGCACATCGTGGAACCACACCGGCGGTGGCTCCTCCACATACGGACGTTTCCAGCTATCCCACGGAATATACGTCTGCGATTTTCCCTGCACAAAACCCCAGTTGATCATCGCCACGTGTAGTTGTTTGCCCAGCGGCAGGATCGCGTCGAATGTCGAGCCCATCGGCCGCGCCATGTACTCCGTGCAGATCAGCGGACGATGATAGCCCTCCAGCTCGTGCACCCGC
>JBJMGC010000227.1:0-10772 GCA_045808105.1 Acidobacteriaceae bacterium
AGGGAGTAGGCGCGGCTGATAGTCGTCTTGTAGCGATTGCGAGTGGCGGGTGACCAGCTGTCATGTCCGTTGATCCAACGGTCGATATCCTCGTGAGTGATGTCATTCGCTGCCTTCGCTCCGAGAGGAGAATCCATCACCGCCGTCATTCGTTGACTGAAGGTCCTGAGGTCTTTCTTTCCAGTGCGGATGTACCAGTCAATTGCGTCCTGTCCGATCTCGCGAAGCCGGATGCCGCGATTCTTCATCGTCGCAGGCAGCTTCTCTCCACGGAGGGTAGAGGTCTTCCTATCCTTATATGCGGCGATGGCATCACCGCGCCTGCCGATCTTCTCGCGACGTGTCACTCCGTTGGATTTGAACCGTATCCACCAGACCCCGGAGCCCGGTTCTTTTTCATAGACTCCGGTCTGCTTTTTCGTGATCTTTCTCGGCATCCCGCACTCCTGTTTTGAGGAGCATAGCAAAGCCGGTACAGGGTGTCACCATAGGTGTCACCATGCTAAAGGCGGATGTTCTCCGCTGTCTTTTTCTCAGGCTATATGATTGATTTAGTGGTGTTTAGTGGTGACCCTGGGAAGATTCGAACTTCCGACCTGCGGTTTAGGAAACCGTCGCTCTATCCATCTGAGCTACAGGGCCACACAGCTCTAGTTTACTCAACGGATCTGCCCGGGGAGCAAGTGTGGAGACCGGGGCTGCAGTCGGGTTTTCCGATCTGCGCTTCGCTCGTCCGGCATCAAACGTTGAATTTGAAGAAGAGGATGTCGCCATCTTTGACGACGTACTCCTTGCCTTCGGAGCGGAGCAGGCCTTTCTCTTTGACCGCCTGTTCGCTGCCCAGGGCGAAGAGATCATCGGAGGCATAGCAGTCGGCCTTGATAAAGCCTTTTTCGAAATCGGAGTGGATGACTCCAGCCGCCCCCGGAGCTTTCGTACCGCGGCGAATGGTCCAGGCGCGGACTTCCTGCACACCGGCGGTGAAGTAGGTGATGAGGTCGAGCAGCCGATAGGCGGCATGAATGAGCCGGTTGAGGCCAGGCTCAGCGAGGCCCATGCTCGTGAGGAATTCATCGCGCTCCGCAGGTTCGAGCTGCGCGATCTCGCTTTCGAGCGCGCCACAGATGCGGACCACCTGGCTGCCCTCTTCGGCGGCACGTTTTTCGACCGCGGCGGTATACGCATTGCCCGCAGTGAGTCCAGCTTCATCGACATTCGCGACATAGAGTTGCGGTTTCGCGGTGATGAGGAAGAGATCGCGTGCGATCAGTTTTTCATCAGGCGCGAGCTCGACGGTACGGGCGGGATTACCGGCATTGAGCGCGGCGAGGAGTTTCTGCAGGACCGCCAATTCGGCTTTGACTTTGGGGTCGTTGGATTTGGCGGTCTTTTCGGCTTTGGCGTGGCGTTTCTCGACGGTATCGAGGTCGGCGAGCAACAGCTCGGTATTGATGATGTCGATGTCGTGCAGGGGGTTGACGGCGCCGGCGACGTGGACGACTTCGGGGTCGTCGAAGCAGCGGACGACATGCGCGATGGCATCGGTCGCGCGGATGTGGCCGAGGAACTGATTGCCGAGGCCCTCGCCCTTCGATGCGCCTTCAACAAGGCCGGCGACGTCGATGAACTCCATGGTGGTGGGGACGAGGCTCTTGGGCTTGATGAGCTGAGCGATCTTGGCGAGCCGCTCATCGGGCACGGTGACGACACCGGTGTTGGGGTCGATGGTGCAGAAGGGATAGTTGGCGGCCTGGGCTTTGGCCGAGGTGAGGGCGTTGAAGATGGTGCTCTTGCCGACATTGGGCAAGCCGACGATTCCGCAATTCAGTGGCACTATGACTTTCCTTTATGTCATTGAAACATGGAGGGGCGTCACAGCTCTGGCCAAGAGGCACGGCAAGACGCAACACCGCCTTACGAACACATTGAAAGCAGATGTAAGGCTCGGCTACCGGCCAGCAAACTGGCCCGCGGGGCTGACTATCCTAAAACTGATGTGTGCTGTATCTCTTCCTCCGCCGGCTGCCGCCTGCAGCTGTCGCCTCGTTCCTAAGATTTCGCGAGTTCGAGCTGGGCCGTTTTGCGCAGTGTGGCTTGCTGTCGCTCTCGGCATTGCGATTGTTCCAAGCGGCAGAGCTCAGGTTCCGGCTCCGGCGCGGGTCTGGATGCCGTTCAGTCACTTGGGAACTGGAGTGACCGTAGGCACGACGGGGCTAGGTGTTGAAGCCGCTGTTCCTTATGGAGCGTATTGGAACATAAGAGCCGGCGTGAGTTATCTCGGTTATAGCCAGACATTCCACAGCAGCGCATCTCCGATTGACGGGCACTTACGTCTAGCGGGAGCGCGGTTGGGCGTTGACTGGTTTCCCCTTGCAGGAGGTTTTCATGTCAGCCTCGGCGTGCTGGTCCCAAATCTAACGGAGGTGAAGGCGAGTATCCATCTGCAGCCAGGCAAGACTCTCAAGATCGAGGGCGTGGGTTACACGACAATTCCCACAAATCCGTTTTACGGGACTGCCCATTCGGAGATCAGCTGGGTCGCACCCGTGCTTACGGTTGGCTGGGGAAATCTAATTCCTCGGAATTATCACCAGCGGTTTTCCTTTCCGATTGAGATTGGCGCCGCCTATGAGGGGCCGCCCACGGTAAACGTGACAACCACTGGAACGGTATGCACGGCTGATGCAGGCTGCAGGCCGGCCAGTTCCGATCCAGGATTCAATCAGAATCTAAACACGGCGGTCGGCGATGTAAACAGCAATCTCGATCGATATGCGCGATTTTTCCCTATCATTTCCGCAGGTGTTGGCTACAGGTTTTAGTTTGGTGTGCCAACAGGCGGGAGATTCAGGGCTCGCTGAGCCTCTCGTCTTTTTCCAGAATCAGCGCGGTTTTTTCTGGCTCCATAGTTTGCAGAAGCTTGAGCAGCTTGCTCGGATCGAAAGCCTCCAGGTAGTGGTCTGCTCCATCACAGAAATCATGGCCAAGTGTGCCGACCAGGATAATTGGCAGTCGCGGCTGGCTTTCCCTGATCTCCTTCACCAGCACATTGCACGGCACATCTTTTACTCCCGCATCGAGAACGATAGCGTCGACCGCAGGAAACTTCTTCAGGCTCTGGAGCGCTTCTTCACCGCTGTATGCCGTGATGACGTTGAACTTGGCGGTCTCAATGACGAGCTTGCGGGTGGAGATGCTGCCGGAGTGTTCCTGGTCGATGACGAGAAAGCAGGGTCGGATGATTGGCTCGGACATTCTATGGCTCTTTCTGCGTTCATTAGATGCCATTTGCCGATCGGCCCGCTCGACACTCCATGGCGAGTGTGTCACGCTTGATGAAAGCATTTTTCCCTGTGGGCGGATGCCGGCCGGAGGAGCTTCTGTGGTCTTTCGTGAACGTAAAGGCCACTGCAGCACCGTCTGCGCTACCGCCGGCATCAGAGAACATGTTGCATGGTTCAAGCACGCCGGCTGCTGCCAGGCAAATGATAGAGGGCGCTTTTGGGGACCATTTGTAATGCGTGGTATCGCGGACGAATTATGGAAAGCAGCCAATGGACGCGTCCGTTAGGCCGTCTCCTCGTAGCGCTAACTTCGCTGCTGTTGCTGGTCATGCCCGTCACCGAACATCTTTGCAATTGGGACCACTTTCTGCGTGGCGGTCCCGATGTGGAGTTCAGCCTGCTCGCAGGGCTCTTGTTTGCGGCGATGGTGGTTTTGTCGATGCACGGAACCATGTTGCGGCCTGCGATGATGCAGCCCGAGATGTTGGAGCGGGCAGCCGGCGCGCCCAGTGTCTCCTCCAATGGAGCAGGCGTGCGTCCGTGGTTGGCCCACGATCCATGTTCATCGCACTGGACGAGGATTCGATGGCGTGTTCCGGGGCTTAACGAGCCGATTGCTCCTCCGGGCTCATGCACGCTTCTTCCGATGCGGACCTGATACTTTTCGTCTCACCGGGCGAGGTTCGATGGAGCGCCTGGTGCAACTCCTTTGAGAACGCGAACCGTTTGCCATCGGCATTGCACGCCGATTCCGCATGAGGGGAACGATGAAGAAATCCGAGGTACTCCAGGCCTGGCGCGGGATTCTTTCCGGCCGCCGGCCTTCACTTTCCATCGAAATCACCAAGGAATGCCCACTGCGTTGCCCGGGCTGCTATGCATTCGATGAGGCCCACCTGGGGGGCACCCAGCAGCTTCGCCAGCTCTCTGATTTTCGCGGCGATGAACTGGTGCGGCGCGTAGTGGCTCTGGTCGACGAATACCAGCCGCTGCATGTATCGCTGGTGGGCGGCGATCCGCTGGTGCGTTATCGCGAACTGGAGCAGATTCTTCCTGCGCTTGACGCTCGTGGCGTTCACACCCAGGTGGTGACCAGCGCATTCCGCCGCATTCCATCGGAGTGGTCGCGATACGAGCGGCTAAACGTCGTGGTCTCCATCGACGGTCTGCAGCCAGAACACGATGAGCGGCGCAAACCGGCCACTTATGAGCGGATCCTGAAGAGCATCGCCGGCAGCCAGGTGACGATTCACTGCACGATTACAGGAAACATTGCCTCGCGTCCGGGATACCTCGAGGCATTCCTGAGTTTCTGGACGCCGCAGCCAGAGATCCGGAAGGTCTGGTTCAGCCTGTTTACACCGCAGCGCGGCGCGACCGGGCCGGAGATACTTACCCCCGTGCAAAGGCGCGAAGTAATGGAGGAGCTATTGCGGCTACGCGTGCTATATCCTTCGCTGGATATGCCGGAGGCCGTGATCCGCGAAATCGCAACCCCGCCGAAGAGCCCGGCGGACTGTGTCTTCGCGCGAACAACCCATACGGTTTCCGCCGACCTGAAAACGCGGGTGACGCCCTGCCAGTTTGGCGGCGACCCGGACTGCGCACAGTGCGGTTGCATTGCGACACTTGGACTGGCGGCGGTAGGGCACCATCGCGTAGCCGGCGCACTAACAGCGGGGCACCTCTTTAAGGCATCCGATAGTATTGGGCGGCGATGGCGTTCGCTGACACAGCGTGCACCTGAGCCCCAAACTGAAGCGCAGCCGTTCACTATCCTATGAGGCCCGAGGCTACGATGACCGAGACGCCATTGACCCAAATGCCCGAAACTCGCTCCACCATCGTCTGTGAAACCGCGGCCGTTCCGAAAGCCGCCCGCTGCGAGGCGAGGCTGCGAGAGGAGCTTGCCGGCTGCAGCGGCGACCTGCATGCGCTTGGCTTTGCGCCTGGCACATCCGGGAATGTCTCCGTGCGTCTGGACGGCGGACGCGTGCTGGCTACGCCGACCGGATGCTCGAAACGCATCGTTGGGCCCGAGGACCTGGTGGTCGTGGATATGAGCGGCCATCAATTGGCGGGCACGCGCCACGTGACCAGCGAGATCGATATGCACCTGGCGATCTACAAGGCGCGCCCGGACGTAGAGGCTGTGGTGCATGCGCATCCGGTCTTCGCGACGGCTTTCGCCTCCAGCGGTCTTGCGCTCGATCAACCGCTTTGCTCGGAAGTGGTGATGACGCTGGGCACGATCCCGCTGGCTCCCTACGCGACAACCGGAACCTGCGAGGTGGGGCAGACGCTGGCGCCGTACCTGCAGCATCACGATGCCGTGCTGCTGGCCAACCACGGCGTCGTGACCTATGGCGACTCCGTGATGGATGCGTTGATGAAGATGGAGACGGTGGAGCACTTTGCCCAGATATGCCTGGTGGTGCGGCAACTGGGCGGTGGCGCGACGCTCGAGGGAAAACATCTCAGTGATCTGCTGCACGCACGTGCTGTGTATCTGGAAAAGGCGGGACGGCGGGTGCACTGGGGCAATGGAAACCACGGAACCAATGGGTCGAATGGGGCCAATGGAACAGGCACCGGTCCCCACCTGCCTAAGCAAACGCGATAACCGCCGGATGTGTCCGCGGTTATCGAGCAGGCGAGGATGCCAGCGTTTCCTGCGCGTGGACGGCTAGTCATCTGCCGTCGCGCAAACAGAACGTATCGCTGAATGCAACAGTGTAGAGACGGCGGGCATCGCGGCCGGTGCCGACAACCTCTCCTGTGGCGATGGCTACGGCCGAAGTAGGGAATGCCACCGTCAAATGCTCGAAGTGCACGGCTGTGGCCGGGGGCTGCGGCGCGGGATGAAAGCGCGCCAGGCGTTGCTGCCGGTTTTCGATCACACCATGGGTGTTTACGCCGATGAAGTCCGGCGCAAGAAAACGCGCGGCTTTCTCCACCGTCGTTGCGTGCAGCCATTGGTCCTCTATCTGGAGGATGGTCCGGGCTTGCGGGTGGGGCTCCGCTGCGCAGAGAAGCGGTGCCATGGCGAACAACACAGCCCTGATGATCTCTCGCCGGCTCAAATCTTGATGAAGATTTTTTTGCGGTAGAGCGGCAGCACGAGCAGCCAGCACACCAGCACATAGAGCAATGAATACGCCAGGGAGCCCAGTGCCGGCCAGGTGATGACCGATGCTATGTGCTGATAGACCCAGCGAAGGACGTTCGTGTGGGGCGCGACCATGACGTGGTCCAGACTGCCGGCCATGACTTCAGAAATGACGTACGCAGTAATGGCATTGGTGCCGAAGACCAGTAGCGCGCCGGTGCCGCGTCGGTAGCCGCGCACCTGAACGAGGAACCAGAAGGCGGCGAGAATCAGGAGCGACCAGCCTCCGGCGTAGAGGACAAAACTCGAAGTCCAGAGCTTCTTGTTGAGCGGGAACCAGGGATTCCAGATCAGGCCGAGTATCACGCTGCTTGCGCCTGCGGCGGCGAGAGTGAGAGCTTTGCGAGAGTCGGACTGCTTTGAAGATCGCAGGAACAGTCCAGTGAGGACGCCGATGAGCGTGGTGCCGAGAGCCGGGATGGTCGAGAGCAGGCCTTCAGGGTCGCGCGTCCCTTCGTAAAGATGCTGGGCGGAGAAGATGTGGCGATCGAGCCAGGCGACGATGTTGGCGTCGTGGTCGAGGAAGGGTATATCGCGGCCGGGCACGCCCAGGCCGGGCACCGGCACGAAGCGCATCAGGATGTAATAGCCGAGCAGGCAGGCGGCGAGCAGCCCAATCTTGTCTGCCACAGTAGGCTGGCCCGCTGCCGAACCGGCAGGGCGGCGAATCCAGATGTAGAGCGTGGCGATGACGAAGTAGCAGAGCGCGATGCGTGGCAGCACGCCGTAGTAGCGCATGGTCGAGAGGCGGAAGAATGGCACGCTGTTCACCACCAGGCCGAGCAGGAAGAGGATGACGGCACGGCGCACGGTGTGAGCGAAGAGCGAAGCGCGGCTAACGCCGCGTGCCAGGCGCGATTCCGTGGAGAACACGATTGAGGCGCCGACTAGAAAAAGAAACGTGGGGAAGACCAGGTCAGTCGGCGTAAAGCCGTTCCACGAAGCGTGCTTCAGCGCCCCGAAGGCGACGCGCTCATCGCCGTTATCGTTCACCAGGATCATGAACGCGATCGTCAGGCCGCGCAGCACGTCCACTGCGAGATAGCGCTTCGAGGAAGAGACCGGAGAAACGAGCGGGTCGGGCGCGGATACGGTGCGGGTGGCGGAGCTCATGGCGGAGTGAGAAAAAGATTACGAGCTTTGCGGCTGATTGGGAAGCTGATCGTTTTCATAACACGGTGTAGTCGTGCGCATTCAGGCGCGGGCACTCGTTGCAAGTTCCTGAGAAGGTGGTCCAGCGGGGTGACGAAAGAGTGGGCCGGGTTGTGACCCCAGCCCGGTATACACTCGGGAACAGCCCTTAGCCTGCGAGCGTATGCACTCTGCTCGCGACGACCCATAACGAAGACACCTGGGATGTACGGGAAGGCGGTGAAATGCCGCCACTGCCCCGCAACTGTATGCGCGTTTGCTACGGCTCCGCCGTTCTGTAAGAGGCGGAATGCGTAGCGCCTGACTGCCATGAGCCCACTGGATCATCAGATCCGGGAAGGGGACAGGTAGGCGGCGAAGTGCCAACGCGCGAGTCAGGAGACCGGTCCCGGCCTGCGTTGTACGAACCGCGTTCCGAGGGGAACGAAGGAGAGCCTTGATGTCTGTACGCATGCGGCGCGGTCTGCGCCGATCCTTTGCTGCATCGCTACTCATTGCCGCCAGTGCATCGCTTGCTTTTGCAGCCGAGGTGCATGGTCGCGTCACTGATCCGCTAGGAGCGCCGGTTGCCGGCGCCGAACTGGCCCTGATCGAAGGCGGCAAGATCGTCACCAGCGGGCGCAGCGCGGCCGATGGCACGTATTCGCTGCGTACCGGCCAGTCCGGCCATTTCTATGTAGTCGTGGTCAGCCAGACCTTTCGACAGATAGCCACGCCATCCTTCTATGCGGGCATCTTGGATTCGCATCAGCAGAATGTTGTGCTGGAGCCAGCGCGCGTCAACCAGATGATCGTGGTGACAGCGACCGGCACACCGACTCCGCAGGCGCAGGTGAGCGGCGCAATCACCTCCGTTCCGCAGCCGGATTTTCGCAATCGCGCCATCATCGTGGATGCACTGCGCCAGTCGCCGGGAATTTTTCTGGTGCAGCAGGGGCGGTATGGCGGTCTGACGTCGCTGTTTGTCCGCGGGGGTTCGTCGACCGCCAATCGCGTGGTGCTGGATGGTGTGCCGATCGAGAACATTGGCGGCACGTTTGACTACAGCACGCTGGCGACCACCGGCATCAAGAACTTCGAGATCTATCGCGGCGCAAACAGCACGCTCTATGGATCGGATGCAGCGGCGGGCGTGGTGAATCTGGAGACCCCTCGGGGCACGACATCCTTTCCGTCGTTGCTCTACGAGGGAGATGCGGGGAACTTCCATACGTACCGCAATGCGGTGCAGGCGGGCGGCACCTGGCACAAGGTGGACTACTATGGCGGCTTTGACGCGCTGCGCTCTTCCAACGCGATGCCGCAGGATGAGTACCGTCTGAATACCGAGACGGCGAACCTGGGCTACGCCATCAACGGCGCGACCTCGCTGCGAGTGACTGCGCGGAATGCGGATGCTGCCGTCGGCTTGCCGGGCCCATATCAGTTCACCTGGCTGGCCAACGATGGCAAGCAAAGCGATCAGAATACGTATCTCTCCGGGACAATAGAGAATCAGACGACGGAGTCGTGGCACAACCTGGTCCGCTACGGGCTCACGCGCAAGCGCGAGCAGTCGGCGCAATGGTATCCGGCGGGCCTTCCGGTCACCTTTGGCAGCACCGATGCTACCTACACGAATTATTACGGGTTGCCGCTGACGATCCGGGGCGCGAACGGATACAGCGCTGCCGGGCAGGTGTTGATGAACTATGGTACGGCGTTCGGCGGCGTCTACCCCAACTCCAGCGACTCTGCCAACAATCGCGATCAACTCTACTTTCAGAGTGACTTTCACTTCACGCCACATCTCACTGGGCTGCTTGGTTTCCGCTACATGGACGAGCGCGGGAGTTATCACAATCCGGCGTTTTTTCTTTCGCAATCGCTAGAGCGCTCGAATTATGACTACATCGGGCAGTTTGCCGGCGACTTCAAGAATCGGCTTTTCTACACGCTCAGCGGAGATATTGAAAAGAACCAGCTCTACGGTACGGTGGGGCAGCCGCGCGTTGGGCTCGCGTATTTCCCGGTGCGGCCGGGCGGCGGCATCGCGCATGGCACCAAGCTGACCTTCAACTTTTCAAAGGGCATCCAGGAGCCTGATCTGAATTCGCAGATTGGTTCATTGCAGGGGATTCTGGCGCAGTACGGCTATGCGGACCTGATCGCACAATACAACGTGTCGCCGATCGGCGGGCAGACGAGCCGCAGCTACGATGGCGGGATTGAGCAGACGTTCTTCAATGAGCGCCTGCTGATGAAGGCTATCTATTTTCACAACCAATTCGGTAATCAGATTGAGTTTGTCAGCGGGGGAGTCCTGCCGCTGATTGGTGTGAGTCCCGCGGTCGCTACCGCTGTAGAGAACACCTATGGCGGCGCGAGCGTGAACTCGCTGGCCTATCGCGCGCGGGGAGCGGAGGTGGAGCTCGAATCGGAGATCAGCTCGCATATCTTCGCGCGCGGTGGCTACACGTATACCGATGGCGCCGTGCAGCGGTCGTTTTCTTCGGATGCGATCGGACCGCAGATGAATCCATTCATTCCAGGCGTGGAGATTGGCGTCAATTCGCCTCTGATCGGTGCACGGCCATTCCGTCGGCCGCCGCATGTTGGCTTTGCCGGCGTGACTTACACAACGACTAAGTGGTTTGGCCAGGTGCAGGGAAGCTTTGCCAGTCGCAGCGACGACTCTACATTTATCTCCTCATTCAGCAGCCTCGCGGGCGATAACTCGCTTCTGCTGCCGAACCGCAATCTCGATTCTGCTTACGCGAAGATTGACCTAGGCGGCAGCTATCAGATGGAGCCGTGGCTGGGGCTGTACGCCCAACTGGATAACCTGGCGAGCAATCAGCACATCGGGCCAATCGGTTATCCATCGCTACCGCTTACGTTTCGCGCGGGTATGCGGTTCGCAATCGGCCACTCTAAAAAATAGCTGCTACTCGTTGCGGAGCGCGACGGAAGGTTGCAGTCGCGCAGCGAGCAGCGGAAGGATGCGGTGTGCAACCTATTCGCTTTCGAGGATGTGGATAGCGTCCTTGTATGTGAGTGTGTTGCTGACGGGCTTGTAGTCCGAGCCATCCTCGGTGGATTGGAAGGTGACGCTGTGGACCATCAGAATTTTTCCGGTCAGGTTGAGCTTCAGGTGCGTCGATTCCCAATGATTCCCGCCGACGTCC
>JBJMGC010000228.1:0-13401 GCA_045808105.1 Acidobacteriaceae bacterium
ATCTATACCTGCTGTATGAGGTGTATCAACCGGCCAGCAAAACGGCGGAGGCGAAGGCGCAGTCACCAAGGCTGCTGACTTCGATCGAGTTTCTTTCCGGCTCGACCAAGGTGTTTGAGACGCCGCTGGTAGAGGCGACCAAGCTGACCGACCCGGCGCACAACACGATCGCGTTCCAGTTCGATGTGCCGCTGAAGGACCTGAAGCCGGGACAATATACCTGCCAGGTGAACGTGATTGACGACCGGGCAGGGGCTTTCAGTTTCCCGCGGACCGGCGTGCTGGTTCGGCCTGCGGCAGGTGCAGTGTTGCCGGCCGCTACGCCTGCTCCCTCCGCATACCCATCTCCGTCGGGCAGCTCGTAGCCTGCAGCAGCTACGTGTTCTTTTGATGGCTAGGTGAGGTGGTCTAAAAGGGCGCGGAGTTACTTCCATGGTTTGGGCGTTGGCCACAACGTCTGGAGGTTGGGAGTCAACCCGCGGCAATCATAGATCGGGAAATCCTCGTCGGGGCGGGAATATGGGTCCATCGGATGAGCGATTTCTCGCAAGGATTAACAGTGGGATAAATACTTCTCAGGCGAATCCTCTTCCAGCAGAATGATGCTCTGGCCTGTGTAATTGCGCGGCGCCCATATCCAGTAATTGTTGCTCCCGCTGATCGCTTTAGGCAGTCCATACTTCGGACCAAATAAATTAATCGCCCCTGCCTCGCCGTAATTCGGCGCCCCGATTGCTGTCTGCGCTTGTCAGTACTATTCTCCTCATCGGCCAAATCAGAGTAACTGGTTCCGATTCACATCAAGAAAACTGTGCGCCGGGTGCGTACCTAGCCTAACTGCTCGGCGGCGAGATGGAAGGCTATCAGTTTTGACATCCGATACGCATTTGAAAGATGAAGAGTTCCGTTTAGGGATGGCAATAACTCGTCTGGCGGAATGAATGATTGACCGTGATTCGTAAGCGGGCGCCGCTATTTGCTGTTGCGGCCCTGGTGACTGCGGGTACATTGGTAGCGCTTCCGGAGGAGATAGCGATGCACAGCCTGAGAAGAAAAAGCGCAATACTAGTTTGTACGATTTTTCCGGCGGCTTTGGCTGGCGCACAGGGAATCGAGAAAATCGCTGCGTACGCGGGGACGTGGACGGTGGACATCCAGCATGTGGACACGGCCCAGAGCAAGGCAGCGCACGATCACAACACGCTACGCAACGACTGCTGGAAGAGCGGCGGGTACTTTACGTGCAACCAGTACGTCGATGGCGTCTCGAAGGCTCTGCTGGTTTTTACCTATGACGCAGCTTCGGGAAGCTACACCAGTTATCCGATACCAGCAGATGGCGGCGCTGCTGGGCAGGGAAAATTGGAAATCAAGGGAAATGTATGGACCTACCCGTGGCAGGTGAAGGACGGTGGGAAGACGACATGGTTTCGCGTAGTGAATGTCTGGGTGAAGCCAGACCGGATTGAATTTCATCAGGAGTTTTCGACCGACAACGTGACGTGGACAGAAATGGCCCATGGCACTGAGATAAGGACGGCTCAGTGAGGACGCGGTGTTGACACCCGGAATCCAGCTAGCAGTTACAAGATCAGGAGCAATCGAGCGGGCGGGCGGCGCAGTGTGGCGGACGCACTATGCTTTGTGTCCCGTGAAGCGAAGATGAGATCGCGCTGGGCCATTAGCGGGTCCGCATACAGGTTGTTGCATGACAAGGCGGATTGTCAGTGCGGGAACTAGGGGAGTGGGATTCATGCCAGCAGCGGAAAGTCATCGTCGAGTGATTGACGTGCACGTCCATCTCTATGACAGCCGGGAGATGCGCTACGAACATCTGGAAGGCGTGGATGCGATGTTTGAGGCGCTGATCGGCGACTATTCGACCCTGCCACGAAGATACCTGCTTGACGACTATCTGCGAGACGAGAGCGGTCGTGAGATAGAGGGCATTGTGTGGCATGAGTTCATGTCGGCCGATCCTGTGCGCGAAGTCGAGTGGGCACAGCACCTGGCCGATAACGTGTCGATTCCGATGGCGATTGTAGGGCTGGTGGATTTCCTGGCGCCCGATGTGGAGAGGATGCTTGAGAGTTATGCGCGATGCGCGAATGTTGTCGCGGTACGTGAACACATGGGCTGGGACGAGCACAATGCTCTGCGACGCTTTGCGAAACGTGGAGACCTGCTGACCGATGTGGCCTGGCGACAGCGACTTGGGCTATTGAAGAAGTACAAGTTCAAATGCTCGCTGGAGGTGTTCTCTTCCCAGCTGCCGGAGTTGTCGACGGTGATCGAGGAGAATCCAGAGATTGGCTTCACGATTGCGGTGATGGGCTGGCCCAGCGCAGTGGATCGCGAGGGGTTCGCGCGCTGGAAGGATAGCCTTCGCGCGCTGAGCGCATGCGAGAACGTGCGCATCATTGTGTCTGGGTTGGAATGCATCTTTGGGATGCATTGGCAGATAGCCCAGGTGCAGCCGTGGCTGGATACGGTTTTTGAATTGCTCGGGACCGAGCGGGTGATGTTTGGGAGTCATCGTCCGATCTCGCGATTGGCGCAGAACTTTCAGAGTCCTTATGAGGCGTATCAGGAGATGACGCGCGGCTTGCAGGAGTCGGAACAGGATGCTGTGTTTCGGCGGAATGCGGCGGAGTGGTTCTTGGGCGGGCTGCAGGGCAAGAGCGTTCGTGCTCCGCATTTATTGCGATGAGCCCGATTTTTGCGGTACGTTTTCATGGCCGTAGGGGCAATGGCGGCAGGCGGAGCCGCAGCAGTAGCCACGCTTGAAATGCCAGGCGGCGGTGAAGACCATGTAGGGGCCTTCCCAGTAGAAATCTTCGCCTTCTTTAGGGGATGCTTGCCGCACGGGCAATTGCGCCTGCGGCGCGGGTTGCGGTGTTCGCTCCCTTTGGTCGCTCACGTGGAGCATTGCGGGTGATTCGGGGGACACCGGGTCTTGTTCGCCTGGCTTAGTCATGGCCGAGAACCAATTGCGTAGGTGCGTTCTGCCCGGCCGAGGGCGGGCTGAAGTAAAGATGGCGCGATTTCGGCGGGAGTTGCGTCGAGATCTGAGACGAAGTGGCCGCTGCGGAATTGCACGGTGCGGCCCGCGGTGGCGGGCGGACGATTGCCGGGGACAATGATGCCGACGAGGTTGGCCGGATCGGCGGCGGCTATTGTCACTGACTGGGTGACATTCGCTTCTTTGCGCGGCGTATCGGTGTGCGACTCGGCGTTGCGGGATTCGCGTAGAGATTCGACCGCCTGGGGAAGCGCAAACTGTTCGCCCTGGAAGCCGGAGACGAAGCGTCCGCCGCGCACGATGCCGCGAGCTTCGAGGCGGCGGAACATGCCCAGCAACTCGCGCCAGCGGGGCATGGTGGTTTCGCGCTCCAGGAGATCGCGGAAAACGATGCCGTAACGCCAGAGGAGAACGAGTGCGGCGGATTCGATCTCCTTATCTCTCTGTTGAGCAGCCGCTATTGCGGCGGAGTGCATGTCCTTTGGCTCGCCCGGAACGACTGGAGCCGGATTTGGCGGGGCGAGGAGACTCCAACGGCCGGCGGTGTTGCGGGCGCGCTGATTCGTTCCTCGCATACGGAACGACGTATTGCTCGCGGATTTGCGGCGGGGATCGATGAGCGCGCGAAGGCTGTCGTAGCCATCGGCGGTGACGAGGCCGGCGGCAACGAGTTCCCAGAGCGCGTTGTGCAGCTCAGCGATGGGTGCGAGCTGGCGGGCGAGGTCGGCGGCGAATGCAGCGCCGGCTTGCTCGAGCGAGGCGCGAACACGTGACGCCAGCGGTGACAGACACGCGGCGAGCGCGGATTCCGGCAACTCGCGCGTGCGGAGACAGCCGTCCATCCAATGCGCGTCTTCACGCAGGAAGAAGGTGATCGGCGCCATGCTGGTGGGGATAACGCGGCGGGGCGCGCCGCTTTCCGGCGAGAGGAATGCCGGGTGCGGGGAGATGCGGCCCCAGCCCACGACACCGGCCATGCAGAGTGTATCGAGCGCGCGCGGATCGTAGTTGGCGACGCGCTGCGGGAGGAGCTTCGTTTCCCATTCAATGGCGGGAGCTTCGAAGCCTTCGAGCTTGCGGAGCGCGTCGAGCACGCCTTCTTCACCGGTGAGCTGAGTTTGCGGCGCGAGGTGTTGCCAGCGGAGGAGCCATTCCATGTACTGCGCGGGTGCGACGGGCTCGATTTGCTTGCGCAGGGTGTGGATGGTGCGCTTGTGGATGCGCTGGAGGAGGCGCCTTTCGCACCATTGAATTTGGTGGTCGGGCAGCGGAGGCTGCGGCGCGTGTTGTAGGGTTCGCTCCCTTTGGTCGCTCACTTCTGGTGCGCTAGGCGCGCCGGCGGAATCCCACATCTCTGCCAGATGTGGGGCACCCAGCTGATGCTCGATCTCAGGGACATGGGGCTCAGCTTGTTCGAAATCGCCGCGGAGGATGGTGCCTTGGGACTCCATGGCTACCAATGCGGTGAAGACTGGTTGAGCCGCGAGGCCGAGGAATTGCGCCAGGGAGTGCGCGGTTTGTGGGCCGAGGATGTTGAGCCAGGCGTGGAGAGCCTTTTGCAACAGCGGCAGATCGGGTGTGGCGGAGAGAAGGTTGGCGTGATCGGCCTCCCGCTCGGCGGCTATGACGTGCTGCGTATTCGCGAGTAAATGTGCTCGTGAGTATGACAGTAAGCGATCGAGCAGGATACGCCAGCCGATGGCACGGGGATGATCGAGGATCGACTCGGGGACTACGACGAGACCGTAAAGCAGGTCGTGGAGTTCGTGCTCGTCGCGGATGTCGGGCCAGGATTCTTCGCGCACCTGGCGGATGGCGTCCGGATCGAGGCGGCCGGCTTCGCCGAGGAGCTTGTCCGGGATCATGCCGCGCATGTTGATGGCGCGGGCGCGGCGCTCTTCGAGAGGCGCGTCGTCGAGAAAGGCGTAGGGGTTGGCGTTGAGCAGGCCATGCGAGAAGACGGACGGGACGGTGGAGTCGACGGCGACGCATTTGATTTCGCCGGATTGAATCTTGGCGATGACGTCGATGAGGCCGGCGAGGTCCATGGCTTCGCCGAGAACGTCTTTCATGACTTCGCGGACGAGCGGGTGGTTAGGTATCTGGATGTCGCCTTCGATGTTTTCGAAGCACGCGGCCGCTTGCGGGAAGACGCTGGCGAGCAGGTCTTCGCCGCGGGTGCGCTGGATTTGCGGAGGGACCTTCTTGCCTTTTTGAAACCGCAACAGTTGCAAACTGCGAGTGGCGTCCCAGCGGAAGCGGGTTTTGAAGATGGGCGAAGCGAGCGATGCCTGTTCGAGCAGTTCGGTGACGGTGTGGGTGGTCAGGAACTGGAAGACGTCCGCGAGGGGGAAGGAATGCTGCTCGGCGAGTGAGATATTGAGGCCATTGTCGGTAGCGGCGGCCTGCAGCTCGAAGTTGAAGCCGCGGCAGAAACGCTTGCGCAGCGCGAGGCCCCAGGCCTTGTTGATGCGGCCACCGAAGGGCGCGTGCAGGATGAGCTGCATGCCGCCTCCCTCGTCGAAGAAGCGCTCGGCGACGATGGTGGTGAGCGTGGGAACAGTGCCGAGGACGGCGCGGCCGGCGACGATGTAGGCGATAAGTTGCTCGGCGCCGGCGTCGGTGACGGCGCACTCTTCCTTGAGCCACGTAACTGCGGCAGCGACAGTTGGGTCGGCCTGGCTGATGTAGCCGGGAAGCAAAGCGGGGGTGCGCTCGGCAATGTCTTCACGCAATTGGCAGACCCAGCGCGAGAGCTCCACGGTGCGCTGCGGCGCCTCACCACGCCAGAAGGGAACGGTGGGCGGCTGGCCGTGAGCATCTTCGACGTACATGCGGCCCGCAGTTTCGATGGCGGAGATGCGCCAGGAGGCGTTGCCGAGCTGGATGACATCGCCGACGCCGGAGTCGATGGTGAAGTCCTCATCGAGCGTGGCGATCTGGTGGCCGTCTGGCTGGAGGATGACGGAGACGACGGCGGTGTCCGGGATGGTGCCGCCGTTGGAGACAGTGATGGAGCGCGCGCCGCGACGTGCCTGGAGGCGGCCGTGGATGCGGTCGCGGAGGATGTAAGCGCCGTAGCGGCCGCGTGAGGACTCGACGCCATCGCTGAGCAGGCAGAGGAGTTCTTCGAAGCTTTCGCGCGGGAGATCGCGATAGGGATGCGCGCGTGTGAGGAGCGCGAACAGGTCGTCCTCCTGCCAGGGTTCGGCGGCGCAGGCGGCGATGATCTGCTGCATGAGTACATCGAGCGGTTGAGGTGGTATTTCGAGCTGATCGAGCGCGCCCGCCTTTATGGCACGTATGACGGCGGCGAGCTCGAGGAGGTCGTCGCGGGTTGTGGCGAAGAAACGGGCTTTGGGTGTGGCGCCGCGCCAATGCCCGGCGCGGCCTGCGCGCTGCAGCGCGGGTGCGATGGCGCGCGGCGTATTCACCTGGCAGACGAGATCGATCGCGCCGATGTCGATGCCGAGCTCGAGTGACGCAGTCGCGACGAGCAGCTTGATCTCGCCGGCCTTGAGTTTGCGCTCGGCTTCGAGGCGCAGCTTGCGCGAGAGAGAGCCGTGATGCGCGGCGACGTTTTCGTGGCCGAGGCGCTCACCGAGCTGGAAGGCGAGACGTTCGGTCATGGAGCGGGTGTTCACAAATACCAATGTTGACCGATGTTCCTGGGCAAGCTCGGCCATGCGGTTGTAGACGTCGTCCCAGATGGCGTTGGTGGAGACGGAGCTGAGCTCGTCGTTGGGGACTTCGATGGCGAGATCGAAGTGGCGGCGGCGGCCGACTTCGATAATTGCGCAGTTGCGGTGACGAGTTCCGCAGAGGAAGTCAGCGACGAGCGAGATGGGGCTCTGGGTGGCGGAGAGGCCAATACGCTGAGGTGCCGGCTGCACGGGCAAAGGCGCCTGCGGCGGGGGCTGCGGGGTTCGCTCCCTTTGGTCGGGACTAGCCGTCCGGGCGATTGCGCCTGCGGCGCGGTCCGTTGAGGTTTGCTCCCTGCGGTCGCTCACGCCGGGTGTTGTCGATGATTCATCCGGTGAAAAGCAGATCCCTCCGCTTCGCTTCTCTTCGGTCGGGATTACAGCGGTATGTGGGGGAACCGGCGATGTTGTGAGGCCGGTGGTGAATGCGCCGGGGGCGAGGCGGTTTTCGCCGCAGACGACCGCGTCGAGCCGCTCTAAAGAGAGGACGAGGTGGGTCCCGCGTTTGTCGTCCGCCATGGCGTGGATCTCGTCCACGATGACGGTGCGGACGCGGGCGAGGTTGGCGCGCGATTTTTCTGCGGTGAGCAGGATGAAGAAGGATTCCGGCGTGGTAACGAGGATGTGGGGCGGCTGCTTGAGCATGGCGCGACGTTCGGCGGGAAGCGTGTCGCCGGTGCGCACGGCGGTGCGGATGGGCGGGCAGAGATAGCCGCGCTCCAGGGCGAGCTTTTGTATCTGCTGCAGAGGCTCTTCGAGGTTTTTCCGGATGTCGTTGGAGAGCGCTTTGAGTGGCGAGATGTAGACGACTTCGGTGTGCGGCTGGAGTTCACCGGCGAGCGCTTTGCGGAAGAGCTGGTCGATGCAAATAAGGAAGGCAGCAAGGGTTTTGCCGGAGCCGGTGGGTGCGGAGATCAGGGTTGGGCGGCCGGCGAGGATGGCCGGCCAGCCTTGGATCTGCGGTTCGGTGGCGGAGCCGAAGCGGGAGAGAAACCACTCCTGAAGGATGGGGTGGGCCCATGCGAGGGCTTCGGCCGGAGTGATCGGTGGAGCAGACTGCATTGCGCTATTGTAGTCCTCGGCTTCGTGTTTTATTCGCCCGCGAGCCGGCTATGGCGAACCGGACTGTTTCGGGAAAAAAGCCGAAGACCAAAGACCAGTGAATCGCGATGGCTATTACTGAGGTAACGAATGTCTCCCCGAAGTCAATAAGTTGACTGTTACGATCATGCCGACGGATCACTCTTTTGGGGGAGGCGTTGTGGAAAATCAACCGAATAGGACCGCGTCGTCCGGCGTGTTGGGGACGTTTATGCGGGCATGGTCCGCAACCCGGATAGTGACGCGCGAATCCATCAAGCCGAAACAGATCACCGTCGAGGCATACCTGCTGCCACAGCACATGCACCACAATCGCGCGGAGATTCAGAGGGGCGGAACATGCGGTTGTGTTTCCTGCAAGCAGATGTTTCCTGAAAGTGAGATTCGCAAATGGTTGGGTGCGGGAACTACGGCGGTCTGTCCGCGGTGCGAGGCCGCTGCGGTGGTGGGCTCGGGCGCGGGTTTTAAGCTAACGCCGGAGTTGCTGCACCGCGCGCACCAAATGCTTTTCCAGGGAACGGGACGTCGTGCTTAAAGCGACGTACGGTTACCAGCTCCATGGGGAACGAACTATACCTCAAGCCATCGCCCGATGAACTAGTAGTCGCCATTCACGTCGTGCTGGCTCTGATGCTTGAGCGGTGGCGGCGCGAGGGTTCGCCATAGGTCGTGGTTGTAGACGATGGGTGTAAGTGTCTTGTGCTCGTAGCGAAAGGTGATGGGCGCCGGGGTCGGCTGCTTGTCGACGGGATCGAAGCTGAGCTTGAGGGTGTCGCCTTCCAGAGTCCAGTGGGCGAAGCTGGTGATCTCATCTGCCCCGGTGGGTGACTGCGAGAGAGTGGCGGTGCCATCTTTACCAAGGTCCAGCGCCATAGTGTGATGGCGAATGGCGTACGTGCCGTCCTGGCTCTGCTGTCGGGTTTCGTCTTTGGCCCGGGTCTCGCCTTTGTAGGTGCCGGCAATCTTCGATTGCTCGTTCTTTGTTTTGGCATGTACGGCGACAGGCAGCAGGGCAAGAAGAACGAGGGAGAGAAGGCGCTTCATTTGACTATGCTAACCCGCGGACCCGGCGCATGTTGCGGAGGCTGGCCGGGCCGAGGAAAGCGCCTGCGCTGCGGGTTGTTGGGCTCCGCTTCCCCTGGCTGCTCGCGCGTGGGAGAGTGAACTTACCACAGCTGCGGCTAGAGGTCGTCGTCGGGGTCGTGCTTTTTGATCTTCATGCGCTTCATCGCAGGTGGCGGGCGGTCCACAGGCTGTGATTCCATAGAACAGGGGTCAGGGTCTTGTGGTTTAAGCGGAAGGTCATGGGAGCGGGGGTGCCCTGCTTGCCGACCGGATCCAGGGTGAGCATGATCATGTCGCCCTGATGAGCCCAGCGGCCGAAGCTGGTGATCTCCCTGACCGCGTCGGGCGATTGGGTCAGAGTGGCGGTGCCATCGTCACCAAGGCTCAACGACATGGTGCGATCCCGGAAGGACTCTGTCTCGCCTTTATATGTGCCGGAGTACTTCGACAGGTTCTGGTTGCCCCGAGTAACGATCGGCGAGATAACAAGAAATGCCAGTACGAATAGGCGTTTCATGTATCTATCTAACTCTAGTTTTCCCGGAAACTACAGGGTTGACCCAGGTCTGACTAGTTACGGTGGGTAGGGGATTTTATAACTACCTCTTGACAGGTTTTTCATAACTATTTCTTGACGATGAGTAACACGACTCCATGTTCGGGGACCATCCAGGGGCCGTGGCCGTTGTCGGATGGATTCCAGATATTGTGCACCTTGCTGCTGGCAGTGAGGCCGAGTTTCTGCAGCGGCAGTGACATCTCTTCTGCATCGTGGCCGCGGTTGAACAGGCCGACTGCGATGTCGCCATTCTTGAGCGGCTTGGACCAGACTTCGAACGGGCCCTCAGCGCTGACGCGGTCGCCCTGCTTGCCGAGCGGGTCCTGATCGATGGCGATGACATCCTTGTTCAGCAGGATGGATTTGGTTTCTGGCGACATCCGCGAAAGGTCGTTGCCGGCGAGCAGCGGCGCGGCGAGCATGGCCCACAGGCTCATGTGGGTGAGGTACTCGTTGTACTTCATCTTGCCGTTGCCAACTTCGAGCATGTCGGGATCGTTCCAGTGGCCGGGAGCGGCGTACTTTGAAAGACCGGCCTGTGCGAAGCCGATGTTGGACATGCTCATGTAGCTGTCCTCGATGTCGTCGGTGGTGCGCCAGCTATTGCCGCCGACGGTGGGACCCCATTTCCAAACCGAGCCCCAGCCGTATTGGCAGAGCGAGAAGTAGATAGGCCGGCCGGTGGCTTGCAGCGCCTTATGCATTTTCTCGTAGGCGGCGCGCATCATCTGGTATTGCTTGGCCTGATCGCCGGGCGCGGTCTTCTTCATGATCTCGCCGTAGCTGCAGAGATCGTACTTGAGGTAATCGATGCCCCAGGCGGCGTAGGTCTTCGCATCCTGCTCTTCGTGCTGGTAGCTCCCGAGATATCCGCCGCAGGTCCGAGGGCCGGGACCGGAGTAGATACCGATCTTGAGGCCTTTGGAGTGCACGTAATCGGCGAGCGCCTTCATGTCCGGGAACTTGCTGTTGGCGTGGATATTGCCCTGCGCGTCGCGCTTGTCGGCCTCCCACGCATCGTCGATATTGACGTAGATGTAGCCGGCGTCCTTCATTCCGGAGGAGACGATAGCGTCGGCGGCAGCGCGGACATCCTTGTCGCTGACGCGGGTGGCGAAGTGATTCCAGCTATTCCAGCCCATGGCCGGGGTGGCGGCGACTTTGGTTTGTGCGTTTGCGGCGAACGGGAGGGCGAGCAGGGTGAGGGTGAATAGGGTCTTGCGCATGGGCTCCTCTGGTATTGGCCGTACGGCGGACGCGCCTTCGGCGTTTCATATGATTCTCAGGCGCTGCTTTGTAACGGCTTACACGATAGTGAGCAGAGCGCGGAACGTCAAGGCTTGGTGCAGAGAGTCATTACTTCGTAGCTGCTCGTTGATAGTCCCCGCTTTTGCCGCCTGATTTCTTTTCCAGCTGAATGCGCTCGATGGTGATGGATTTGTCGAGGGCTTTTGTCATGTCGTAGATGGTGAGAGCCGCGATGGAGGCGGCGGTGAGGGCTTCCATCTCGACGCCAGTATTGGCAGTGGTAGCTGCGGAGGCAGTGATGGCCACGCCTTTAATTGTCACAGTGGTGATTACGTCAACAAAGGTGAGCGGGAGCGGGTGGCACATGGGGATCAGCTCCGATGTGCGCTTGGCGGCCTGGATGCCGGCGATGCGGGCGACTTCGAGCGGATTGCCTTTCGGGTTTTCGGGCAGCGCTTTGAGCACAGCTTTTGAGAGCGCGACGAAGGCGGAGGCGGTGGCCTCGCGGCGGGTGGCGGGCTTGGCGCTGACATCGACCATGCGGGCGCGGCCGGATTTGTCGTAGTGGGACAGATTGTCTGCTTTCTTCGCCATGCGTTGAGTGTAGTAGTGGTCGAGCGAGTCAGCGAGTCAGCAAGTCGGCGAGTCAGCCAGAAGGATTTGGACGGCGGTGTTAGCTTCGAGGGCGCTGTCAGGCGGGAGGACGACGAAGCAGTTGGATTGGGCGGTGGCGGCGAGGTCGCCGGAGCCTTGCCAGGGGATACGGCGGACGGTGGCCCGGTCCCAAGTGGCGTCGAGGTGGGCGGGCAGGAAGCGGGTGATGTCGGCCGCGGGTTCTGCTTCGGCGAGGGTGGCTTGTGCGAAGCGCGGTGCGCGGTTGGTTTCGCCGGCGAGGGCGCGGAGAACGGGCGCGGCGAAGAGCAGGAAGGTGACCATTGTGGAGACGGGATTGCCGGGGAGCCCGAAAAAGGCGAGCGGTGCGGCGTCTGGTGTGCCCGGCGGGAGGTCGCCGAAGACAGTGGGCTTGCCGGGCCGGATGCGGACGCCGGTGAAGTGGAAGCTGGCGCCGCGTTCGGCGAGCGCCTGTTCGACGAGATCGTATTTGCCGGCGGAGACGCCCCCGGAGAGCAGCAGCAGGTCACAGGATTGCTGCGCCGTATTGAGGAGTGCCCGCAGGTCATCAAGATTGTCGCGCGCGATGCCCAGTCGGATGGGTTCGCCCCCGGCCCGCGTGACCTGCGCGGTAAGACTGTAGCTGTTGGAGTTACGAATCTGGTGGGGCTGGGGGGTGGAGTGGAGTTCGACGAGTTCGTCGCCGGTGGCGAGGATGGCGACCCGGGGCATAGCGAAGACTTCGACCTCAGCAGCGCCGACGGAGGCAAGCGCGGCGATGTGGGTTGCGGCGAGGCGGGTGCCTGCGGCGATGAGCGGGTCGCCACGGTGGGCTTCGCTGCCGGCTGGGACGATGTGGCTGCCGGGGCGGAGCTTGCGGTCGGGCTGGAGGCGGATTTTGCCTTCCGCTATCTGTACGTGCTCGAGCATGACCACGGAGTCGGCGCCTTCCGGGACGGGTGCGCCGGTCATGATCTCGAGCGCGGTGCCGGGGCTCAGCGGCGTGGACGATGGGGTCTCCCCAGCTCGGAGGATGCCAGTTACGGGGAGCCAGTCGCCGCGACTGAGTGCTGCGGCCTGCACGGCGTAGCCATCGCGGGTGGAGCGGTGGAAGGGTGGAAGGTCGCGGTCGGCACCGATGGGAACTGCGAGGACGCGGTGGAGGGCTTCAAGAAGCGGGACTTGCGCGGTGCGGCGGATTGCCGCAGAGGCGAGGCGCTGGCCTTCTGCAAGGACGAGGGCGGCTGCGTCGGCGTAGGTGAGGATGGTGTTCACGCTAGACGATATTGTGCGCCTGTTGAGAAGGAAAGGTGGAGCGTTGGGACATCATGCGCTTCGCACTGCTCAGGATCAGCCGAATGCTGGTGGCTGTCGCGCAGAGTTGAAACGGCGCCGCTGGGTCGCGGCGCCGTTTTGGGTAGAGACGGTTCGGCAGATTGCGTGATTACTTGGCTTTGTAGCTCTTGGCCTGCTTGCTGCCGATCTGGGTGAGGATGTTTTTCGCATCGGCGGCCATGGGACCGTTGGGATCGAGCTGGAGATATTTCTCGTAGGCCTCTTCGCAGCCCGGGGGCGCGACGATCTTGTTGGTCTTGGGATCGACGGTGGCTTTGGCGATGAGGGCCTGGCCTTTGAGGTAGTAGGGGACTGGCTTGTTGGGATCGGCAGCGATGGCTTTATCGGCTGCGGCGACGACGGCGTCGGCGTTGCTGCCGGATTTGGCAAGCACGATGGCCTCGTTGGAGTAGAACATGCCGGCCTGGGCGGGCTGCGCCTTGGCGGCGGCGTCATAGGCGGCAGTCGCGTCAGGGATTTTGCTGGTGGCGGCGTAGGCTTCGCCGAGGGTGTTGTTGGCGGCGCCTTCAATCTCCGGGCTGGGCTTCTTCGAGGCAGCGTTGGTCTCGATCGCCTTCTTGGCGGAGGTGATGGCGTCGTCATACTTCTTTTGCCCGTTCTGCGCGATGGCCAACTCAACCCAGAGGACGGCGGCATCCGGCTTGGCGGCGGTGTCCTTCTGCATCAAGCTCGCGGCATCGTCGAACTTTTTGTCCTTGATGTTCTGGCGAGCGGTCGCGAGATCGCCGTTCAGGTTC
>JBJMGC010000229.1:0-15246 GCA_045808105.1 Acidobacteriaceae bacterium
GGAGAGCGATATGAGGTACTACTCGATCCAGCATCTGACGCGGTTCGACTACGCACATCCGGTATGCGAAAGCGCGATGGAGATCCGGATGCAGCCGCGCGGCGATGGCAATCAGCGCTGCCTCACCTTCTCGCTTTCGGTGAGCCCGCGCTGCCGCGTCTTCTCCTATCGCGATCACCTGGCAAACCAGGTACACCATTTCGATATCCCAGGCGATCACCGGCAACTGGTAATCGTGGCGCATTCGCTGGTGGAGCAGCAGCCGCTCGGCGCGGTCCCAAACCGTCTCTCACCGGCAGCGTGGCAGGAACTGGATGTGCTGCTGGCGCAAGGCGACTTCTGGGAGATGCTGCTGCCCAGCACCTTTGCTGAACCGACGGAGGCACTGCGCGCGCTGGCTGCGTCGTGGAAGATTGTGCGGCGGGACGATCCGTTATCGATGCTGCACGAGATCAGCCGGAATGTGTTCAACAACTTCGAATACCTGCCGCGCAGCACGAAGGTGGATTCGCCGATCGATGTGGCGCTGGGGGCGCGGCGCGGCGTCTGTCAGGACTTTGCGCACATCATGATTGCGCTGGCGCGGATGGTGGGGATTCCCTGTCGGTATGTGAGCGGCTACTTGTGCCATGGCGATGAGCCGGAGATCGGGACGGGCGAGGCTGCGCCGGATGAACGCGGCGCTCCGAGCGCGACGCATGCATGGGTTGAGGCTTTTCTGCCGCGGCTGGGGTGGGTGGGTTTCGACCCCACGAACGACCTGGTGGCGAACGATCGTCACATTCGCACGGCGCTGGGGCGCGACTACGCCGACGTGCCGCCGACGCACGGCGTCTATCGCGGCAAGACGGAGAGCGAGCTGAGCGTCGCGGTGCACGTGGAATCGTCGGAGACAGCGCCGGCCTTCGATGAGACCATGCCGGTGCCGGAGGACTGGTCGATTGTGGTGGAGCGCGCGCATGAGCCGCTGCCGCTGGCATCGCCGCTGCTGCAGATCCAGCAGATGCAACAGCAGCAATGAGGACGGCAACCATCTAGATTCCATCTGCTCTACAAAGCTGTCCTTTGGTTTAGCACGCTCGTGATACTCATAGACAACGAAAGCGAGCTACAGGGATTGGCCAGCAGATTGGGTGATGTCTTTCGCGATGAGCGGTGTTTTTATAGGCTTCTTTTTGCAGCCGGAGGTGTCATCGCTGTACTCAAGGGCCTGCGCCTGCCCTACATTTGGGCCGCGACACAGGCCCAGATCGATTACCGCTCTGGATACCTGAGGCGGGGGCTGTTCGGTGAGGTCTGCCGGAGACTTCATATTCCGACGTGGCACTACAGCGTGTTTTGCTTCGTGGCATTCGGGTTGCTGGCGGCCTTCTTGTGGTTGCTGGCACGTAGCGTGCGGCGTTCCGGCCTGGACGCGGCGGGGCTGGGAGGGTTCACCGCTCTGCTGGCGAGCAGCTTTTGTATCACGACGCTGACAAACCTTGTCGGCTATTACGACATTTTGATGGCACTGCTGGTACTGGGAGTGATGCAGTTCAAGAGTCCGCGCGTACAAGTGATTGCGGCCCTGGCTGCCGGCATCATTGGCGTCATGGTGCACGAGTTATACGCCATCGCCTATCTGCCGGTATCGCTTGCGGGCATCGTCTATGCGCTCACGGGAGAGGAGCGGCGACAGAAAATGCTCTGGGTTGGACTCGCCGCGGCGTTGGTCATCCCGTGGACGATCTTTTTGCTTCCGATGGGGCACGCGAAAATGGCTCCTGCAGAGATTGCGCAACTGGCCAACGCGATCCGGGCGCGCGTGGATTTCCCATCGCATGATGGGGTGATCTTCGAAATTTTCGCTCATTCCAGCAGCGATGCTCTGCATAGGATGCTGGGCTACATGCATGCTGGCACGTATTGGGCATACGGAGGTTTTGGGCTGCTCGCGTTTTTACCGACTACTCTTTTTTTTCTTGCTCTCGCATGGCGGATTGCGGGCACACCACGCCGCGCCTTGCGGTGGTATTTCGTGCTCTGCACATTTACGCCCTTGTTGCTGAACCTTCTGGCTTACGATCGTTTTCGATGGTTCGCAATGATGGAGCTGAATGCAGCGCTCTGTGCCATCGCCGCCTGCTGGTCGAACAGCAGATTGCAATCTTCACGCGCAGAAACAGCTGCTCAGCCGATGTTCGGCGTCGCCTGGCGGCGGGCGGCTATTTTTCTGCTCGCGATCAACCTGGCAACCGATATCGGTCTGTTCCAGGGAGATGCACGACATTTCCCTTTCCAGAGTTATTGGACCGACTATCAAGAGGCGAAAAGAGCCCACCGGCCGGTGCTTCAAGCACCCGCCATATAGCAGCTATGGCTTCACGGCGATAACTTCGATTTCCACCAGCGCTCCGGGAGCGGCCAGCGCGGCTACCTGCATGGCTGAGCGCGCGGGCTTGTTGGGTTGGTCTTTCGTACCGAAGAACTGCGTATAGCCACCCATGAATCCGGCGAAGTCCATCTTGCCGGTAGCGGGATCGCCGGCGAGATAGACGTGCATCATGACGACGTCGCCGAGCGTGAGCTTCTGCGCGGCAAGCGACTTCTGGATCGCCTGCAGCGCGCCGACGGTTTGCGACTTGGTATCTTTCGCGGGGGCCTTGCTGAAATCGGGATCGAGTGCGCCGCTGAGATAGAGCGTGTTGCCGACCCACACGCCTTGCGAAATGGGGAATGGCGAGTTGTTGGGCAGCGGGATGCGGGTGGGATTTTGGCCCACCGCGCTGATACCAGCAATGGCAAATAAGGCCGGAACGACAACACGAGCTGCGACACTGCGGAAGCTACCCAATGACTCCTCCTGGTTGAACCTTTTGTCCGATCAAGTTGATGGCACGGATGGCAGAGAGCGCGGCACCCTCCTGCCAGCCGACGATGTGGCTGGTATGGTCGCCCGCGAAGTACACGCGCCGATCGGGCTGGGTCATGATGGCGTAGTCCGTCGCGTCCTGACGTCCGAACCCGCTGATCCAGGAACCGAGGTTGAAGGGGATATTGCCCCAGCTTACGTACACCGGATCTTGCAGTTCATTGCCGCGGCCGGGAAAGAGCTTCTCGACGGAAAGGCGCGAGGCGTCGAGCTTCGCCTGCATGGTGGGCAGTTTGCCGAAAGGCGTGCCGTTCTCAATGCTGTAGCCGCTGACGATGGCGCCGCGCGGCGAGAAGAGACCGTAGCTGGGATACCAGACGACGTCGACGGTCTGCCGGAGGAAAGAGAGACCGCCGTAGACGTTATAATCCTGCTCCCAAAAGCGGCGTGACTGCCATGCGATCTTATAGGCCGAATCGTAGCTGACATGCTGAAGTACGGCTGCGACACCCGGGGAGAAGTCGGCATCGACGTTCTTGAGCGTGGTGAGCGGCATGGCGCAGATACAGTAATCCGCATCGATGACTTCGACGCTGCCGCTGGCACGGTCTTTATAGGACACGCGTACACCGCCGGGCGTCTGCCGAATGCGCATGACCTGCGCGTTGTGGCGAATGGTGGAGCCAAGCTTTTTCTCAAAGGCGCGGGGAATCTGATCCATGCCGCCGATGGGCTGGAACATGGTGGCCTGCCAGTCGATGATGTCTTCGGTGAGAAGACCGGTCCAGAGATCGGCATCGAGCAGCGCGTGCATGGGGAGCGGATCGCGCGGCACTCCGGCCTGCGGCCCGGCGCCCGGCAATGCCTTGTAGCCGGAACGCTCGGTGCCGACAAACTTGCCGTCGGGTTTGAGATCGCCATATTCGGCGAGGAACTTGAGCATGCGCTCTTTGTCGTTGCTATCGAGTTCCTGATCGAGCGCGCCCTGGCGGATGCATTTGGCTAGCAATTCGGATACGTGACCGCGCGTATCGTTGACCATCTGCCGCTGCTCGACCGGTTTGCCGTCGTTGAACTTGTCGCACTGCAGGAGCGAGGAGCGGGAAGTGTTGATCTCCACTTCGAGCGGCACGCCGAGTTCGTGGCAGTAGTTCAACATGTGGGTGTGGATGGAGGGCAGCCGTGCGGGACCGGCATTGAAGTAGAGGCCTTCGTCGAAGGCACAGGTCTGCTCAGTTCCGTCGGTGAAGTTGACGCGCGAACCGCGGCGGATGGTCCAGTTGCGGCCGCCCACGCGATCGCGCGCTTCAAGAACGGTGCAGGTGTAGCCGAGTCTGGTCATCTCGTACGCAGATACCAGGCCGGCGATGCCACCGCCGAGGATAACGACGCGGGTGCCATGACCAGAGACGCCGCGGATCTTTTGCGCTTCGGCTGCAGCGATGGGCAGCAGGCCGAGTGCCTGCATCATGGTGAAGGCGGCGCTGTAACCACCTACCTGCCCCACGCGGAAGAGAAACTGACGCCGGGTGAGTGCCATACACGTCCTTTACTGGGGGAGCCCACTTTGAGCCCATGTAGATAGCTTTGTCAGCCAAAAAAGAGTGCGACACGACCGCCAGGATGCGCAGCCGTGCCGCGGGAGACAACACGGGTGCGCCCCTAGAAGATAATCTTCAACGCGAGTTGCGTGTTGAAAGGTTCTCCGGGACCGATTCCGGGCGCGTAATTGCCTGCACCGATGGTGGAGCCGGTGGTGCCGAATCCGTCCGAATCGGTGAAGCTGTTGCCGAGTTGCTGCGGGCCAGGACTGGCCAGGTTGAGACGGTTGGTGACGTTAAACATCTCCACCCGGAACTGGGTGTTGACCCGCTCGGTGATGGCAGTGTTTTTGAAGACGGAGAGATCGGCATCGGCAAAACCGGGACCGAAGAAGCTGTTGCGACGGAAGTTGCCCCAGGTCCCCGGAGCTGGATCGACAAAGGCATTGGGGTTGAACCACTGCACAAAACGTGAGCCATCGACGTTCTGAATCTTGTGGCTGACGCCCGCCATGGGATTGCTGATAATGTCGGGGCGCTGGGTGTACTCGTTGGTCCCCGAGGTGTCGTTGCCGGTGAAAATATTGATAGGCTGACCGCCCTTGAGGGTGATCACAGAGTTCAACTGCCAGCCGTGCGTAAGCAGCGATGGGCCGCGGAAGCTGGGCACGGTGTAGTTGACGTAACCGACGAACGTGTGGCGAGTGTCGAAGTCGCTGTTGCCGTAGTCGCCCTTGAAATTGGTGCTGTCCTGCGGAAGCTGCCCGCGGTAGGACGTGACCTCATCCAGGTTATGGCTCCAGGTATAGCTGAACTGCGTCGTCACGCCGTGCGTATTGCGCACGCTGAAGACCGTCTGCAACGAGTTGTAGTTGGAAGTGCCGATGCTCTCGATCTGATTGATATCGCCGTACTGCGGATAGGTAAGCGAGTACGGACGTGCATACCCGACCGCGTCTGCCTGGTCCGGCAGAAATGGCTGATTGATGTTGAGCAGGCTCAGCAAGCGGCGACCCTGGCTGCCAACATAGCCGATCTGGAAGATCGCTTTCGAACCTAGAGACTGCTCGAGCTGCAGGTTGTAGTTGAAATTGTAGGGAGTGCGGAAGTTGCGGTTCACCGAAAAGACGCCGCACTGATTATCCGCGCTGCAGGAGAGTCCGCCCGAGACGATCGGCTGCCCGGGTGTGATGGTCGAGTTGTAAGACGACACGGTGAAGACCGGAGTGGGTCCGCCGGGATTACCCTCCAGACCGTTGGGTGCGAGGTTTCCTGGACGGTTGTCGAGGAACGGATTGGCGTTCGGCGTGTCAAAGAACATGCCGAAGCCACCACGTAGGACGGTCGCCTTCCAGACCGCCGGCGCGTAGCTGAAGCCAACGCGCGGGCTGAAGTTCATCCAATCGCTGGGATAGACCTGGCCAATCTGATTGCCTTGGAAGGCAAGGCCATTGCTTGCCGTGAGCTCCGGCCGGAAGACGGAGAGGTTCTTGTAATTCGAATGCATGGGCTGCACGTAGTCATAGCGGACGCCATAGTTGAGGCTCAGAGCGTGCGTGAGCTGCCAGCTATCCTGCGCGAACAGGTCGAAGGTGTTGATGAAAACCTGCCGCTCAGCATTGCCGCGTGCGATCGTCCCTTGCGTCAGATAGCCGCCGAGGAAGTCAGCCAGCGCAGCGACGTTGCCACTGCAGTTGCTGTCGATCGTGCACCAGGGGCCTTGGTTGCCGGTGAAGCTGAACGAACCGTTGGAGTGGCGCTGATAAAACTCGTCGATCTGGGCCTGGCGATATTCACCACCAAAGCGGAGCTGGTGCTTGCCCAGGGTCCAGGAGAGCGCCTCGTCGATGTGGCCGGTGATATCGTTACGCCCCTCCGGAGGCGTCTCGCCGACTGGCTGGAAGCCGGAGATTTTGATGTTTGGCGCATTCGTATAGGGCGAATTGGTGACGAAACCGAGCGCGTCGACGTTGAAGCCTGTCTGCGCGTCGCTGAATATCTGGTTGAAATAGTTGACGCCGATAGTGATCTGGTTGGTGATGTGCGGCGAGACCGTCCAGTTATGCACCAGCGAGTAGTTGTAGACGTGGATCGGAGCGGACTCGAAATACCACGGCAGGGTGCAGGTTCCGCAGACGGGCGCGATCTGGTTGCCCTGCCCGAGAAAGGCGCGCGCGGAGAGGGACTGCTTCTCGTTGAAGTTGTGATCGATCTTGATCACACCGTTGTAGCTGTAGCCGGTCTCCGGAGCGGAGCTGGTGCTCAGCGCAGGACCAGCAAGAGCATCTGCTGGCCATAACGTATTGAGAACAGCCCGCGTGGCGGAGTTCACGGAAGCTCCATCTGCGGCGTAGCTATTGATCAGCGCCGTGGCCTGGTTCTGCAGATCTGTGTTCGGCAGGTAGCCCTGGCTGCCCGGAGCGATGCGGAACTTCTGCTTCTCAAAATTTGCGAACCAGAAGGTGTGGTCCTTCCAGAATGGGCCGCCGGCACTGGCGCCCCACTGCTCATTGCGCAGTGGCGGGTTTCCGGTGACGAAGGGCGAGACCTGCGCCAAAGCCTCATTGCGATTGAAGTAGTACGCGGTGCCGTGGATCTTGTTCGTGCCTGACTTGGTTACGAGATTGACCGTGCCGCCTGGGTTGCGACCCGTTTCCGGCGAGGACTGCGTCTGCAGCGAGAATTCTTCGACGGAATCGATGGGCAAAGTGACTCCGGCAATGTTTTCGACGCCGCCCTGATTAACCGCCGGGATGTTGTGCCAAAGGTCGTTATTGTCGGAGCCGTCGATCTGCCAGTTGACCTGGTTGGCGCGGGTGCCGTTCACCGATCCATAGCCGCCGGCGGAATATCCGGCAAAGCCCGGCGCGAGCCCGATCATCTGCGTGAAGTCGCGACCGTTGAGCGGGATGTCCTGCACCGTCTTGCTGGGAATGGTGGTGGTCTGTACCGGCGTTGTGGTGTCGAGCGCCAGGCTGGAACCGCTCACTTCGATGGTCGTGGCCTGTTGGGCGACGGTGAGCTTGACTGGGACGGTATGGATGGTACCGGCAGAGACGCCGACTTTCGTCACCTTGACTGTGTCAAACCCAGAGTTGCTGACGGTGATGGTGTAAGAGCCCAGCGGAAGATCCGGGAAGTTGAAATCGCCGCCACCGGCGGAGACGGACTGGCGAGCGACGCCAGTTGCATCATCGGTGATTTGCACCTGAGCGCCGGGGATTGCCGCACCTGCGGGATCGGTGACGGTGCCGTTGATGGCGCCGCGAAATGTTTGCGCGCCTGCGAGAGTGCCGGAGAGGACAGCAACGACCAGCGCTGCCTGTCCCATGGGAACAAGAAACGTACCACGACGCCACAGCATAACTAACCTCCAAAGGGATACGAATCACAACAAGGACCTGCCCGACGTTGGGGCATGAGCCGAATGAGTTGACCGTTCTTCGCTTGGAAGAAATTTCTGCCTGGACAGAGTTGCCAGATTGGCTTCGACGTGGAAGGGACTACGCCCAAGGCCTGCTGCTACTGGGAGCGAGGCCTTTGTTTGTGCTTACCGCTTGCTCAAACTGTTGGGATTCCTTACTGTACGGGTTAGGCTATCCCGAACGCAACCGGAAAAGAAGGCTGCCTCCGCGCGTAGACACTTTCTTCCCGTCTTCCATCACACACAGTCATGCCGCTCGCACCGCGAGTGCGGCAGGGGCCTCTAAGAGGAGACGCAGAGATTATGGAAACATCCACTTGGCAGCACGCCGAAGATCCGCATCTTGAATTCCTGCATGAACTTGGAAGCCGCCTTGCTGCGGCCGATCCGCTGCATGACGTGCTGAACCGGGTGGTGGACTTTGCAACGGCTATTGTGCGTTGCGATGCATGCCTGATCTATGTGTTGCAGGAGGAGAAGCTGGTGCTGCGGGCGTCGAAGATTCCGCACACGGAGCTGGTGGACAGTTTGGACTTGCAACTGGGACAGGGCATTACCGGATGGGTGGCGGAAAATCGCGAGCCGGTGGCGATTGCAAAAAATGCCGCGGCCGACACACGTTTCAAGGCATTCAAGGACCTTCCGGAAGACCGCTTCGAGGCATTTCTTTCTGTTCCGCTGTTGAGCCGGAGCAAGCTGGTGGGCGTGATCAACATGCAGCACAAGAAGCCGCACGAGCATACGCAGCGCGAGATACAGCTGCTCTCCACCATTGGATTTCTTGTGGGCGCGGAGATCGAGATGGCGCGACTGGAAATGGAAAGCGCAGAGCTGAGCGACCGGCTGGAGACGCGCAAGGTGGTCGATCGCGCGAAGGGGATTTTACAACGCGACCTGAAAATCGACGAAGAGAGCGCGTATGCTGCGCTGCGCAAGCAGAGCCGTCAGAAGCGGCGCTCCATGCGCGAGCTGGCCGAGGCAATTGTGTTGAGCGATGAGCTGCGGAGGCTGGGCCGCGCCGGTTCCGACATGCGGCACCAACCCGTGAAATAACTCGTCTGCGGCAACGGTTCGAGGGCGCGGGCGAAATCTGTAACCGCGGCGCGCCTTTTCCTAAAAATTCATCCCTGACTCATCTGAATTACTTGATCCCGGACTGCGATTCGGGTTACAAGTAGGGCGCTGCATTCGGAGTGCAGTACCTCCCCTCCGGACACGAACCATTCGGTCCCGCAAACCTCTTTGAGCGCGGATTGCACGCACATCTGTGTTCAAGGAGCGGTTTGTGCTGCTTAAAAAGCTATTCGTACTTTGCTCGATGTGTGCCGCCGCGGCGTGCGCGATGGCCGCTACCAACGTGACCACCTGGCGCAACGACCTGGCTCGCACGGGACAGAATCTGACCGAGACGCAGCTCACGCTGACGAACGTGAACACCACGACCTTCGGCAAGCTGTTCTCCTATCCCATGGACGGCCAGGTTTACGCGCAGCCGTTGTACATGTCCGGACTGAGCATTGCCGGCGGCACGCATAATGTCGTGTATGCCGCAACGGAACATGACAGTGTGTATGCCCTGGATGCGGACCACAATCAGCTGCTATGGCAGGTCAGCCTGATTGATACCGCGCATGGCGCGGCAAGCGGCGCCACCACCGTCCCGAGTGCTGACGTCGGCAGTTACGACATCAATCCGGAATACGGCATCACTTCCACGCCGGTGATCGACCCGGCGACGAGCACGATGTACGTAGTGGCAAACAGCGAAGAAAATGGCGTGGTTCTGTGGCGCCTGCACGCGCTGGATCTCACAACCGGCCAGGAGAAGACGAACAGCCCGGTGGTGATTCAGGGGTCTGTAGTGGGCACGGGCACCGGAAGCGCCAATGGCGGGATTGCATTCCAGGGCAGATATCAGCTGAGCAGGCCCGGGTTGCTTCTTCTGAATGGGCAAGTCATCGTGGCCTTCGGCTCACACAGTGATAACGGTCCTTATCACGGCTGGCTGATGGCGTACGACGCGGCGACTCTGCAGCAGACTGCGCTTTACAACACCAGCCCGAGCGGCAGCGAGACGGGAATCTGGATGTCCGGCGCCGCTCCTGCGGCCGACACGGTGGTGACCGGAGGACGCATCTTCTTTTCCAACGGAAACGGCACCTTCAACGCGCAGGCACCGTACACGAACAGCCAAAGCTACGGCAATGCCGTCGAGCGCGTGGACCTGACGAACAACGGCTTCCAGGTGATGGATGAGTGGACGCCGTTCGATACACACACGCTGAACAGCACGGACATCGACCAAGGATCGGGCGGCGTGCTGATATTGCCGGACCAGCCGGGATCGCATGTGCATGAGCTGATCCAGGTGGGCAAGAACGGCCGGATCGAGTTGTTGGACCGTGACAATCTTGGGGGATACAACAGCAGCACTAACAATGTTGTCCAGGAGATCAGCTACAACTATGGCCTGTGGTCAACGCCCGCCTACTGGAACGGAAATGTTTACTTCTGGGCCAGCGGATTGCAGATGCAGCAGTATCGGATGAGCAACGGCTTGCTCAGCGCAAGCCCGATTGCAAACAGCGCGATGTATTCCGGCTATCCGGGTCCGAGCCCGGTGATCAGTGCGAACGGCACGAGCAACGGAATTCTATGGGCGATTCGCGCCGATGCATTCAGCACGCCCGGTCCTGCGGTCCTGCTCGCCTACGATGCCACCAATGTGGGCAAGCTGCTGTATGCAAGCAGCCAGAACACTGCACGAGATGCGGCAGGTCCGGCTGAAAAGTTCAGCGTGCCTATGGTGGCAAATGGAAAGGTCTTCCTGGGCACGCAGAATGAGGTGGATGTGTATGGACTGCTGTCCTCAGGACCGCCGACAGTGCCGCCACCGACATTCACCCCAACACCGGGCACCTATTCGGCTAGCCAGAATGTGACGATCGCTGAGGGTGTGAGCGGCGCCACGATCTATTACACGACTGACGGAACGGTTCCGACCACATCTTCGAACCGCTATAGCGGCGCGATACCGATCAGCAGCACCACCACTGTGGAAGCGTTGGGAGTAGCCAGCGGTTACAACAACAGCAGCGTTGCGATTGCGAAGTATGCGATCGGAGCCCCGCCCACAATCAACTTCAGCAACGGATTCGCATCTGTCGCCGGACTGACGCTGAACGGCAGCGCCGTAAATGCGGACGATACCCGGCTGCAGCTCACGACTGGCGCCGCGAGCCAGGCAGGAAGCGCCTTCTGGAATTCGCCTGTCGGTATACAAACCTTCTCGACCGACTTCCTGTTCCAGCTTTCCGGCACTGGGCTGCTTGCAGATGGCATCACGTTCACGATTCAGAATGACGCACCGACGGCACTTGGTCCGGTTGGCGGCGGACTGGGCTATGGCGCCGGGCTACCCGGTCGCCCGCCGGGGATTCCGAACAGCGTCGCGGTGAAATTCGATATGTGGTCGAATTCCGGCGAGGGCAATGACTCTACCGGTCTCTACATCAACGGTGCTTCGCCTACGGTTCCAGCCGTCGATTTGACCGGCACGGGAATCGTGCTGGCCAACGGCGACACATTTAATGCGCACATCTCGTATGACGGAAGGACTCTTTACCTCACCATCACAGACCTGGTGACAGGCGCATCGGCGACGCGGACATTCGTCATCGATATACCGAATACGATTGGCGGTACCGCTGCCTATGTCGGCTTTACCGGTGGCACCGGTGGCCTGACGGCCAGTCAGAAGATACTGACCTGGACCTTCACTGCAAATGCGAACCCAGCCCCGGTCGTATACCAACTGGTGGCGCAGAAGCATACGGCGAATTCCGGCGGCGTCTATGGACCCTTTACGTGGAAGACGCTGCCTGACCCTCCGGGCGTATTTCTCAACGCAATCAACACCGGGGACTACATCGCTTTCACCCTCAATGTGCCGAAGGCTGGCACCTACGATGTGCACGTCTCTTCCGCGAATTACATTTCGCGCGGGATCTGGCAATTGAGTATCGATGGAGCCAATCTAGGGGCGCCACAGGATGGATACAGCAACGTAAGTGGCGGCTCTCTTACTGACCTGGATATTGGCGCCGTTAACATCAAGACTGCCGGTAACCATACCTTCACATTCACCGTGACCGGTAAAAATCCGAGTTCAACCGGATATGTGATCTCGCTTGACGACCTCACTCTGAAGCCCGAGTAGTTGTTTCGTTCACCAAGAAAGAGGCAGCATACCGCTGCCTCTTTCTATTTTTGCATGCACACATCGGGAACGCTTCCCTCTGAGCTCCCTGTTACACTCCGGTCCATGCGTCGCGGCCTTGTGTGCACTGCCTTGTTGCTATTGTCCTTTCCGCTTTTTGCGGAGGCTCCTAAACCTGGTCTCAAAATCGATGATCTCAACCAATTGGTTCGCGTGGGCGATCCAAAGGTCTCGCCGGATGGCAAGCAGATCGTGTACACCGTTTCGCGTGTCGATACGGAGGACGATAAGAACGTCAGCGAACTGTGGATGGTGGACTGGGATGGCTCGAACAATCTGCAGCTGACCTATGGCACCGAGTCGGCGAGCTCGCCCGAGTGGAGCCCCGACGGACGCTACCTAGCGTTCACCTCGTCACGTCCTGGTCCGGCGAAGACCAAGGGATCGCAGGTATGGGTGTTGGACCGGCGTGGCGGTGAGGCGCGCCAGGTAACAGATGTGAAGCAGGACCTGAGCGATTATCTCTGGTCTCCGGATGCGAAGCAGTTGGTGTTGACGCTGCGCGAAAAAGAGGAGCCAGAGACCGAAGACAAAAATGCGAAGCCCAAGCCACCGAAGCCGATCGTGCTCGATCGCTATCACTTCAAGCAGGACATTGAAGGATATCTGACGGACAAGCGCGCGCAGTTATACCTGTTCGACATCGCGACGAAGAAGCTGACGAAGCTTACGTCAGATCCCGGCAAGTATGAGGAGCATGAGGCGGCGTGGTCGCCCGATGGGACGATGATCGCTTTCGTGAGCAATCAATCACAGCCGGATCCTGATCGCGTGGAGAACGATGACGTTTTCGTTGCCGATGCGAAAGCGGGATCGACGCCGCGCAAGTTGACGACATTTCCCGGCGAGGACCATGGTCCGTTGGCGTGGAGCCCGGACAGCAAGCTGATCGCGTATCGCCAGGGGTTGTCCGAGCATTACACCGCCTACGGCAGCACGCGACTCGCAGTGGTGCCGGCACGCGGCGGGGAGCCTGAGCTGAATGCAACCTCCATCGACAACAATGTTGGACCGCCGGTCTTCACCGCGGATGGCACGTCACTGCTGACTACGGTGACGGATGACCGGGTGGTGTACGTGGAAGAGGTGCCGCTGAGCGGTGGTGCGCCGAAGCGAGTGACGGCGGAGCCGGGTGCTGCGAGCGCGTTGACTGCGGCCGGTGGGCATGTAGCGCTGCTGTGGTCGACTGACTCGGCCGATCCGGAGATCTATTCGCTGGATGGCTCAACTCTGCATAAGCTGACCTCGCACAACGATGCGCTGTTGACGCAACGCACGCTGGCGACCACGGACAACATTGCGGCGAAAAGCAAGGACGGCACCGACGTGCATGGACTACTGACCATGCCGGTGGGCTATCAAGCAGGAACGAAAGCGCCGATGCTGCTGTTTATTCATGGCGGCCCCACCGCGCAGGACGAACACCGCTTCACGGTGGACCGTCAGCTCTTTGCATCGCACGGATTCGCGGTGCTCAACGTGAACTATCGCGGCAGCGCGGGCCGCGGGCGCGCGTACAGCGAAATCATCAACGCGGACTGGGGGGATAAGGAGGTTGCCGATCTGCTGGCCGTAGTGGATGCGGCGGTGGCTACCGGCAAGATCGATCCGGAACGCATGGTGGTTGGCGGATGGAGCTACGGCGGTATCTCGACCGACTATCTCATCGCGTCGACAACGCGCTTTAAGGCAGCGTCGAGCGGCGCGGGCACGGCAAATCTGTTCGGCATGTACGGCGTGGATGAGTACATCCTGCAGTACGACAACGAGCTGGGGCCGCCATGGAAGAACCCGGAGACGTATATCAAGCTGTCGTATCCGTTCTTCCATGTGGAGCGCATCAAGACGCCGACGCTGTTCATGGGTGGCGACAAAGACTTCAACGTGACGCTGGTAGGCGGCGAGCAGATGTACCAGGCGCTGAAGAGCGTTGGGGTGCCTGCGGAGTTGATCGTCTACCCGGGACAATTTCATGGCTTCACGCGACCTAGTTTTATTCGGGATCGCTATGAACGTTGGTTTGCCTGGTATGACAAGTACCTTGGGATGAAGCCAGCTGCCGCCAAATAGCGTGTTGCTGCTGAGATAACGAGCGTTCTTTGCTGACAAGCTCAGGAGCGGTGATGTAAGCTTCGCGCCCTGGAGGTTCTATGTCTGAGGAAAATAAGAATCTTGTGCGGCGTTGGTTTGAAGAAGTTTGGAACAAACGCCGTATCTCAGCAGTTGCGGAGATGTACCACCCGTCCGGACATGCCCACGGATTCCCTGATCCGGATTCCGTCCTCACCGGTCCTGAGCAGTTTGCAGCTGCCTGCAAGAATTTTCATGAGACATTTTCTGACATCCATATCACTTTGGATGAGCTCGTCGCAGAGGGAGATAAGGTCGCTGTTCGGTGGACCGCTACGATGACGCACACGGGAGAGGGGCTAGGATTCCCTGCTACCTTCCGCAAGGTAAATCTGCCGGGATCGTCGTTTGTTATTTTCGAAAAGGGAATGATCATCGACGGATGGAATCAGATGGACTTCACCCGGATACAAAAGCAGTTAAAGGAAAGTGCTTCTGACGAAGTTCCGGTGACGACATAACCGGACGCTGTTGCCGCAGAAACCCTATACGGGGTGTGTTCGCATTTCTGACACTTCGATGTCGAGGTACGCACGCGTAGCGGTGACGGAGATGCGGCCTGTGCGGTGAGCGATCTCTATCCAACACGGCACCTCTCTCGATGCTTAACGTCCGCTATCACCAGACTGGGAGGAGGTTCGATAGCCTTTGCTGGCGAGGTGCTCTCCCATCTGCGAGTACATCGGCGTATTGCGGGGCTGCCACGTGGCGAGCCCATCCACATAGCGGTTGTACATCGAGAACGCCGCAGCGATGAGGACGGTGTCGTGAATCTCAATATCCATTGCGCCTTCCGCACGCGCAGCTTCGACGAGGGCAGAAGTGACCGTCTTCGCATCTGATTGAACGCGGGCTGCGATCGCAAGAAGCGCCTTCAGCTTTGGCGATATGTCTGCCGCTTGCGGATTCGCACACACGGAGCCGACCAGCTCGTGACTACCGCCGGCGTGGTGGGCGGCGGCGGCTCCATGGCTTGCATGGCAGAAGTAGCAATTGTTGAGCGAGGAGACATAGGCGGCGA
>JBJMGC010000230.1:0-32463 GCA_045808105.1 Acidobacteriaceae bacterium
GGGCTGGGGCTCGGGGGTGTGGATCTGCTGCATGGTGCCGCTGAGGGCAACGCCGCCATTGCCCACCGGAGAGATGCAGTGAATGCCGTCGATGGAGCCGACAGCGTGACGATACGTCGCAGAGCAGGTGACATGAAGGCTGAGCGGATGCGCCGTCTCAAAACTCTCGCGGTGAAAGTCGCTGGCTCCGGCGGAGAGCTGAAGTCCGAGGGCGGTGGGCACTCCGGTGATGTGTGCTGTCAGACTGGTGTCGCCGCGCCAGCCCAGGTCGTGAGCGACGAACATGCGCGTCACCTGACCGAGCGGGGCGCCACGCCACTCTGCCTGAAGGTTGAGAGGCAGCTCATTGGTGGAGGATGCACGGTGAACGCTCCCGCTTACCAGTACCTGGCCCGTGTCGGCGAGTGAGAGATTGATGTCTGTGCGCATCGGCTGGGCAGCGAAGCGGATCTGCCACTCATCCGGATTTTCCAGCCAGATGGAGACGTCGGCGTTGAGGAAAGAGAAGGGCAGCTTCTCAGTGCCGTGCTTGAAATTGATGCGCGCGTTCGTGGCTTCTATGTAGGGAAAGCGGTTTTGACCGCGCACGACTGTTCGTCCCGTCGGTGCCTGCGGAGTGCGCGAAGCCTGAAGCAACACTGAGGCGAAGTTCCACTGCCCGTTGGGTGCGCGCTCCAGATTCAAGCTAGGCTCGTCGAGCGAGATGCGGGCGATTTCAAGACGGCCGCGCCAGAGCGACGCCATACGAAAGGCGGCGGTTACGCTGGAGCACTGGAGCATCGGCTCGGCGCTAAAGCTGCTAGTCGAGTCCACCACGAAATTGGCGATCTGCACGCCGGGGCGGGGCAGTAGGTGCAGCTTGATGCCGGAGACTTCGACCGGATGGCCGAGACTGGCGGCGAGACTGGCAGCGATCCGGCGCTGGTAGCGGCCGATGTTGATGAGTGGTGGCAGCACCAGTGCTGCGATCACCAGGAGAGCTAGTGCAATGGCGAGAAAGAGATGCCGTCGGCGCGAAGGTTTCGGGCCTGCCGTTTCTGGATCGGAGCCCAGATAATCCTTGAGCTGCGCCCTAGGTACCGGAATGACATTTGGACGCATGGACGAAAGCACTTTCTCCAGTCGAGTGTATCTCCGCTCTCCAAGGCAGGACGAGAGATGACCAGATCAGCGCACCAGATGGAAGGTCCTGCGCCAACGCGTCTGATCGAAGAAGTGCACCACCACACGACCGAATTGCTGTGCGCGATCGCCCATGCTGGTGCGGTCTTCGTCTTCTTCCGGCGTAATGAAAGACCAATAAACGAAAAGCGGGCGGCCGACGATGTTTTCGCGCGGCACAAAGCCCCAGTAGCGGCCGTCAAGGCTGTTCAACCGGTTATCGCCCATGGCGAAATAGTTGCCGGGGGGAACGACGAGATCACCATTCTGGATGTGGCTTGGCAGATCGTTCGCCCAGGTTGGCTCGATGTCCTGGCCTTGTGCGGTGGGCACGTCCGGGAATTCGTCGCGATAGGGCGAGTAATTGCTGTAATCGGGGTGGCCGGCCTGCGGCTCATCCTGCCGCTTGCCATTCAGGTACACATATCCCTCGTGCAGATGAACGTGGTCGCCGGGAATGCCGACCACGCGTTTCACGAGAAACATATCCGGATAGCCGGGCTTCAGGAAAACGATGATGTCTCCGCGGTGTACGGTGCGATAGCGCACGAAGGGTGCCCAGTGCGCAGGCGGAGCGAGGTTGGTGCGATCGACCAGGACGTGATCGCCGATCAGCAGCGTGCTCTCCATTGAGCCGGAAGGGATGACGAAGTTCTGGAAGATGAAAGTAAGGATGAAGAGGCCCACGACGATGACGCCGCAGTAGGAGGCAAGGGCTTCGAGCGGAGTTTCGTCATGCCGCGCGTGGGGCGCTGGGGCTTCCTTCGCCGGCGGCGCGGGCGCGGTTACGGTGGGAGGATTCGTTGTCGTCTCGGCCATCAGTTTCTGCTGCGGTTTCGCTGGGGATCGGTGCGCTCAGCGGACCGGATTCAGGATGCGGTCCCACCGGGCAAAGTCGATCAGTCGATCCTCAACGCTGTTGCCGAGTCTACCACCCGGAAGCGGTGCGTATCCGGCCACCTTTTACATCTGAGAGTGCTTCAACGCACCACGTGGAAGGTTCTGCTCCAGCGCGTCTGGCCGAAGAAATGAAAGACCACGAGTTTGAACTGCTGCATGCGTTCGCCCATGCTGACGTGTTCTTCGTCGTCCTCCGGCGAATTGAATGACCAGTAGACGAAGAGTGGACGGCCCACGATGTTTTCACGCGGTACAAAGCCCCAATAGCGGCCATCGAGACTGGGTAGCCGGTTGTCGCCCATGGCGAAGTAGTAGCCGGGGGGCACCACCAGGTCGCCGTTCTGGATGTGGCTGGGCAGTTCGTTCGCCCAGACGGGTTCGACATTCTGTCCCTGGGAGGTGGGCACGTTGGGAAACTCATCGCGATAGGGGATGTAGTTGCTGTAGTCCGGATGCCCGGCCTGCGGCTCGTCCTGGCGCTGGCCATTGAGGTAGAGATAGCCCTCGTGCAAGTGCAGATGATCGCCCGGGAAGCCGATGACACGCTTGACCAGAAACATATCCGGATAGCCGGGCTTGAGGAAGACGATGACGTCGCCACGGTGCACATTGCGGTAGCGCACGAAGGGTGCCCAATGGGCGGGCGGAGCCAGATTGATGCGGTCGACCAGGACATGATCGCCTACGAGAAGAGTGTTCTCCATCGAGCCGGAGGGAATGACGAAGTTCTGGAAGATGAAGGTGAGGATGAAGAGGCCCACCACAATGACGGCGCAGTAAGAGGCCAAGGCTTCGAGAGGGCTTTCGTGCCTCGTATCGCTCGCTGCGGGTTCTTTCCGGGGCGCGACGTCCGCGGTCACGGTGGAGGGTTTCGTTGTCGTCTCGGCCATCAGGGTCTGTTTCACCGCTCAGTGAACGACACGCAGGATGCGGTCCCACCGCGCGAAGTCGATCACTCGATCCTCAACGCTGTTGCCGAGTCTACCACCGGGCAGCGGTGCGGTATCGGTCGCCGAGGGCTCACGCACTGAAAAGTAGATGAGCAGAGGAGTGCCCTCGATGTTCTGGCGTGGAACGAAGCCCCAGTACCGGCTGTCGCGGCTGTGATTGCGATTGTCGCCAAGCACGAAGTAGGTAGCGGGCGGCACGCGGAGATGGGCATTCTCGACCAGCCCCCGCATCTCATCGCGCCAGTGCGGATCGACCGACGGATCGTCGGTGGTGTAACGCGGGAACTCATCGCGATATTCGTCGCGATCAGCGCGCTCGAAGACATCGTAGGGTTCGCGCTGAGTGGTGTTGTTGACGACTGCGGTGCCATTCTGGAGTGCCACTTCATCGCCGGGCACTCCGACTACGCGCTTGACCACGTGTTCCTCGGAATCGAGCGGAAAGTGGAAGACAACGATGTCGTGTCGCGAGACGTTGCGATAGGGCAGAAGCCAGCTCCACATGCCGGCGGGAGCGAAGGCGACCTTATCGACGAGAAGAAAATCGCCGACGAGCAGGGTGCGCTCCATGCTCTCCGACGGGATACGGAAGGGCTGGACGACAAAGGCGATGATGAAGAGCGCAACGATAATCACCATCAAGGTGGAGCGAACCGTATCGAGCAATTGCGGCAGCACGAAATGCATGTGATGGTGCCGCGGGAGTGCGGTTTCCACCGTCGATACTGACGCCGGAACACTCAAACGTTGACACTCTTCGACGAACTCGCTGAGGCCGAGACTTTCCGCTCAGTGATGTTTTCCAGGGAGGCGGTGGGTGCGGTCGTTTGCTCCTGTAACTGCTGGAAGGCCACACGCGCGGCTTCCTGCTCGGCGCGCTTTTTTGTGGTGCCAGTGCCCTGTGCAGTCACTGGCGGCAGTTGGGGTGCGGCGGGAATCACGACTTCCACCAGGAAGCGCTTTCGATGGTCAGGGCCGCTCTCCGCCTTGACTTCGTATTCCGGAGGCGCGGCACCCTTGGCCTGCAGCATCTCCTGGAGGGCGGACTTGTGGTCGCCAATGCTATCGCCGCGCTCCAGTCCTTTGCGGAGACGCTGCGCGGTGGGATCGATGACAGTGCGCTGTACGAACGCGCGAGCGATGTCGATCCCTGCATCAAGATACAGAGCGGCAAGCACCGCTTCAAAGCAGTTGGCCAACAGGACGGCCTTATGGCGGCCGCCATTGCGCTCCTCGCCGCGCCCCAATCGCAGATGCTGACCGAGATGCAGCGACTCCGCCACATTGGCGAGATGCTTGCGGCTGACCAGTGCGGCGCGCAGTCGTGTGAGGTCGCCCTCTTCGAGATCGGGAAAGGATTCGTAGAGAGACTGTGCGACGAGCAGGCCGAGCACAGCGTCGCCCAGGAACTCGAGTTTTTCATTGTCCGTGAGCGGCTTTTCGCCGCGATCGACAGGCGGCTTCTCCTCGCGAGAGCTCTGGATGCTCTGCGCGCTTTGTTCAAAAGCGAGCGAGCTATGGGTGAGTGCCTGCTCCAGCAAGGTGGGAGCATGGAAGCGATGCTTCAGGGTGCGCTCGAGCGTCTCCAGCGTGCGCGGGACCATAGGGTGCGGGTCTCCCTCTCTCCCTAGCTTAGAGCGTTTTTATCGTTGCTGGGTACCAGCCAGGTTCCGCCAATTACCGCTGGGGAGGGGTGGCCGGCGGCGCGGCTGCCTGAGGTGCCGACTGGGTTGGCGGTGATTGGGGTGCCCCATCCGGCTTCTGCCCCGGCTGGCTGTCGTCGTCCGAGTCATCTTCCTGCTGGCGGACGCCGGCGGGTGGCCCGTAGGGCTCCTTCAGGCCTCGCTCTGCGGCCTCTTTGGTGTCGAGCTGCCCATCGCGGGTGACCAGCGCCTGCTGGTACTGGGCGAGCGCCTCATCCCGGCTGTGCTCCAGGTCATCCATGCGGCCGAGATAGATGTGGGACCAGGCGAGGAGCCGCGGATCCTTGCTCAGCCGGACGGTCTCTTCGAAGTAGTGGCGCGCATCGGGCACATTGCGCTGCATGACAGCGCAACGGGCGAGCAGAAAGTCTGCGCGGGCAGTGTCGCCGGTGTGTTGAGTGAGCGCCTGATGGGCGAGCGTGGAGGCGCCGTTCACGTCGCCCTGCAGCAGCTTCATCTCCGCCAGATCGAGGCCGTGCAACTGGCGGGTGCCGCGGTGCACCACGTCGCCTTCGTTCTGCTGCGTGAAGTTGATGTGCTTGGCATGGCTGAGTTCCGAGGGCACATCCATGCCGTAGACGATCTCACCGATGGTTTCCTTGAACGACTGCGGCTCCTTCTCGAAAGTGGCAAGCCGGTCGTAGAAGTAGGCGGTCAGTACGTAGCCCTGCTCCATATCCCGCTTTACAGCCGCCTGGCGGACGGCTTCTGCCTTCTGCTCGGCAGAGTGGCGCTGGCGCTCCACTGCAGCGAACTCCGAGTGGGTGACGACTGCCGGCGCCTTGAAGGGTGCGACGCCGGTATCCATGGTGCGCGCTTCGACAGCGCGGATCATACATTCGGTCACCAGCGAGACGATGTCGCTGCGAAAGGTGTACTCGAGCGGCGCTTCGCGGACTTCCTTCAGGAATGGGAGCAAGCGGTCCATCGAGGAGGCGCGTGCGTATAGCAGCGGCTCCAGTTCAAAGTGCAAGTAAGTGTGGCGGATTTCGTCCATCCGCACCTTGTCGTCGCGTGTCGGCGAAGTCACGACGACGTAATCCGCTCCGTAGACGCGTGCGTTGGTCTGGCCGGGATCGAGCAGCGGCTCCAGCACGACGGCGAAGCGGCTGTCGCCGCTGACATTCGCCGGCATCTTCAGATAGACATTGGTGCCGACGATCATCTTGGTCAGCGAGTCGTGCAGGCTGTTGATAATGGCGTCGTACTGCGGGCGCACGCTGATCCAGATGTAGTGCAGGTCGATCTGGCGCGCGAATTTGCGCAGCAGGGGCAGGAGTTCGATGACCTGGGTCGAATCCGGCGGCATTTCAGTCAGAGGGACGCTGTTGGTGAGATCCGGCGGAGCAGTGACGTAGAGGGCGAGCGATACGTACTGCGAGAGGTTGTGGCTCGTATCAGACAGCTCGTGCTGTCGGATGTAGGCGCAAAGCTGATCACGGGTGTTCTGCGCTTCGGCAGAAGCGACGACTGCGGCGTTAATGGCGTCGCGCACCTTCTGCCGCACGGGCTCCGACTGATCGAGTCCGGCGTCATATCCGCAGGTATTGAGAGCAGCCGCGATATCGAAAACCGCCTCGCTCGTCTGGAGACTGATCTGCGGTCCAGCCGGATCGATGAGCGAGGGTGGCTTCTGGATCTCGGGCTGGATCGGAGTCGTCGACGAGGAAGACGAGGAGGATTGTCCTTCAGTGGAAGAGGAGGACTGGGCCTGGAGGATGCCGGGAGCGAGAAGGGCGAGCGCGAGAAGTTGCAGCGCAAGCGCGCGAAGACTGCGAGGAGACAGCATAGGAAGGGTCTGGCGGCTAGTCTACGTAAGCGAAGGAAGCAGGGTCAATTGCTGTTGAATGTCGTGGGCGTCGTGACGTCGCGATCACTTGGCCCAGGCGAGGCCATCCGCGAACTTGCCTGCTGTGATGAGGCTTTGAACGTTCCATTGCGAGAGGTCAATCGCTGCTACCTGGCCGCTCTTGTTACAGGACACGTATGCCACCTTGCCGTCGGGGCGAACAAGGACTTCCTGCGGAGCGCTGGGGACATCGATGTTGCGAATTACCTTCCTGCTGGAGAGATCGACGACAGCTACCTGGTTGGTTGGAGGAACGGCGACGAGGAGGAAGCGGCCGTCCGCCGTGGGGGCGGCGCCATAGCCTGTGCCGGGCAGCTGCACCCAGGACTTGATCTTGTTGGTGGCGGTATCGATCACCGCAAGCTGCGGCTTCGTCTGGTCCGAAGTAAAAACCCATCGGTCATCGTTTGAGATGGAGATGCGCTGCGTCTCTCGGGAGATCGGAATGACAGCGATGGTCTTCCTGCCTACCATGTCTAGAACCGAAACCGTGCCGGGGCCGACGTTGGCAGTGTAGCCGCGGCTCCCGTCATGGGAGAGGACGAGCATGTGCGACTCGGGCTGGCCGGTGGGCACGGAGCCGACAATCTTTCGCGTTTTCGGGTCGATGATGCTGACGGTCTGATCCAGCTCGGTGGTGACGTAGAGGAGATTACGCCCGGGATCGTAGACGGGCTGGTGGGGGCGGACGCCGTGGCCGAAATCGATCCGGTCGACGACTTTGCGCGAGGGCAGATCGAGGATGAGCATCTCGTGGCCATTCAGGCCGGGCTTGCCCACACCGACGTTGCCATAGATGGGCACGAAGGCAGTGCGGCCATTTGCGGAAGTGGCAATCTCATGCCCGTGCATAGTGGGTGTGCCTTCCGCGATGACGGCGACCTGCTTCGCGGCGACCGGATCGACGATGCTGAGGCTGGTGTCGCCCTGGTTGACGACCAGCAGGGACTGGGCGATGGCCGTGGACCATCCAAGGCAAATGCCGGAAAACAGCACGCACGAAGCAAGTGGTTTCAGCATGGAACGGACTATAGCAGTCCTTCCCCGCGAGGAGCGCTCAGCCCTTGACGGAGATGCCGGAGAAGGACATCAGCGTGGTTCCGCGCACCGGCTGATCGAAGGAGTGAGCCGGAGTGAAGACGCTGAATAGCAGCAGGCTCTCGATCGATTGACGGGTCTTCGCGTCCACTTGGCCGGAGAGCACCTTGTAGTCATAAACGCGGCCATGACCATCGACGAAGACCTGCAGCACCACGGCATTGTCGTGCTCGCCGATTTCATCGCTTGGCTGGAAGGAGGAGTAGAGTAGGTGCGGCGCTGTGGAACTGTCCAGAGGCACATCGCGGGCCTCCACCGCTTCCGGCGAGGCGAAGGGGACCGCGAGCAAGGCTACCGTCCCGACCAGGAAAATGGCGCTGGCAAAGCCTGCGGCGGCACGCAGCAAGAAAGGCTGGAAGGTGTTCTCCCAGCGGATGTGGAAGCGGCCGAGCCGCTCGCGCGCGGAGTTGCGACTCTCCTGCGAGATGGCGACGCGGAGGCGCAGCCCGAGATCCTCAGGCACTTTCGCCGGGCCGAGGCTCGAGAGCAGAGATTGACTCTGCTGCCAATCGGCGAATTCGCGGGCGCAGTCGGCGCATTTTTCCAAATGGTCGGCAATTTCAAGCATCCGCGTGCCCGGAACATCGCTATCCAGATAGCGGGAGAACTGATGCTGAATGTGACTGCAGGTGCTCATTTAGCCTCCCTGAGCCCTGCTAGGGGGGCCCGGAAAACAGCGGTGGATGAGCAGTGGCGGGAAGCAGCGGAGTTCGTTGCCGAGGCGCGTACCAGAGGAGTCAGTCGCGCCTTTAGATGGGCACGACCCCGCATCAGCCGCGATTTGACCGTACCTAGATTGATGTTGAGGATCTCGGCGATTTCTTCGTAGCCGAAACCTTCGATGTCGCGCAGAACGACTACCGTCTGGAACGGCTCAGGAACCTCGCGGACCGCGGCCTCGACCTGCTCGCGGAGCTCAGCATGGGCCGCTAGGTCGAAGGGCGATTCGTGCTGATCGACAAGGGTGTCCTTGAGTTGGAAAGGTTCGCCATCCTGCGCAGAGAGCTCCTGCTCGATGGTGATTTCCTTGCGCTTATGACGGCACCACCAGCGGCGCTGATTGGAGGCCTCATGCAAAGCGATGCGGTAGATCCAGGTGCGCAGGCTGGATTCGCCATGGAAGTTGCCGATGCCCCGGTAAATCTTGATGAAGACATCCTGGGTGATGTCGGCGGCTTCGCAAAGATCGGGGATAGTGCGGGCGATCAGTGAGTAGAGGGGGCCGTGGTACTGGGCGATAAGAGAGGCAAAGGCCGCCTCCGACCCTGCCTTCAGCTCGGCGATGACCGTAGCCTCTTCAGGCCTCGCTGCCGCTTGTGCCCCGAATACGTTGGCGAAGTTTCCCAAGGCCGTTCCTGCCTGCATTTTTGACGTCCCCCATACATTAACAGGAAGCAACAGCCGCGAGCGCTGCTCGCCTGCCGGTGTCATGCATGGAGCCACAAAATTGGATGCCGCCGGCGGCCGAGCTGGGCAGTGCTCACTCACTGGTTTCTGCCCAACCTGCCTGTTTAGACACCCTGGAAACGCGAAAGGTTCCTGCAGGCGGATTACTGCGGACTTGAGGGCTGGGGCGTGCTGGGCTGCGGGGTGGCCTTGTGTACTCGCTTCTTAGTGGTTTTGGGCTTCACGGCCGGGCCGTCATCGATCACGGTCTTCGCCGGAGCCGCGGCTGGTTGGGCCGGAGCGGCCGTGGTGCGGAGATGCACGACTTCCGCGTCTTGCGCTTGCGCCGACTGCAGCAGCGCGGCGCCAAGCTGAGTACGGCTGTCCTCCAGCGCAGTCCGCTGGTCCTCGAGTAGGCTGGCGTCACGGGAGGCGCCGGCAAGCTGGGCCGTCTCGGACACGCGCAACAGCACGTCATAGAGCGCGTCCACATTGCGATACACGGAGAAAGCCGGAGAGACCTTCGCTGGGTCTGCAAGCGCGGAATTGATGAGCCCGGGTAAGGTATCGGAGATATCGCGCTGCATCGATTTGACATCGGAGGCAGTCGTCTGCCGAACGTCGCCCGGCGCCTTCCACTTGGTTACATTGATGGTGTCAAGCGCGCGGCGCAGATGGGCAATCGCAATGCTGACCTGCTGCAGCCCGTTGCCCAGCGCGAGCGACGCCTGCGTGCGCGGCTGTGCGGGATTTGGGGCGGCCTGTGCCGCAGCCGCGCCGACGAAAGGCTGCGGAGCGAACAGAAGCGCGGAAAGGAAGGCGGCGAGCGTAAGGCGCAGAGACAAGAGAGGCTACTCCGGAGCGGATTGAGAGGTGTTTGACGAATCTATCTTACTCGTCGAAAATAGGGACAGTCTTTCCCTCCGCAATGTGGGCCTGTGGCGCAGCTGGGAGCGCGCTTCCATGGCATGGAAGAGGTCATCGGTTCGATCCCGATCAGGTCCACCAATCAACTAACAACCTGCAAGCTCCCTCCTTCCCGCTTGGCGTCATTTTGTCTCAAATTTCCAAACACCTTCGCTGACACTGCGCCGCTCTTAAGCACCTTCCATCCACGAGCCGCCGCATCCGGCAGCTGCTTCAGCGTCTTCCGGTATCCCTTGTCAGCAGACTTCATCAACTCCAGATGCCGAATATCGGAGCGTCTTTGTCCCGGGTTCACGTCTTCGGTCCCGCAGCAGGGACGCGCTGGCAGATGCCACGGCGGCCAAGACTCGATCAGTGAAACCATTAAATACAAAGCAATCTTCGTCCCAGAAATGAAGATCATGGTGGACCGGGACATTGGCTAGAGGAGTCCCTCCTTCGCTGGGCGCAACACCTTAACAAGCACAAAAGCCAATGGACAAGGTACTTTGATACCCATTCTCGGCTCGTGCAATGGCTTCAGAAATTGTTCTTGACACGAATATGCCCGACTGCATAGCCTGTCTCGCGAAGTTTAAAGGTTTAAATCGAGGGATCAAATACCATGAAACATTTGCCAGGGAGACCGCCGCACGTTGCTTCTTTGATCCTGATCTTGCTGTTTGCCGCCTGGGTAGCGCCCATCCGCACCTGGGCCCAGGCCGATCGCGGCGCCGTAAAGGGCGACACCCAGGACACACTGAAAGCCAGCGTACCCGGAGTCAAACTTGCGCTGCGCAACGAGGCTACCGGCGTGGTCGCGAGCGCCACATCCGAGTCTTCCGGCCAGTTCAGTTTTCCGAACTTAGCTCCCGGCGCCTACACGCTGACTGCCGAGGCAACCGGGTTCAGCAAGTCTGTTCAGCAGCACATTGAGGTGGGCGTCGGCAGCACCGTCGCACTCACCATCACATTGCAGCCGGGCCAGGTGCAGCAGACCGTGACTATCTCTGCTGCTTCCGCGGCAGTCGACACACAGACCTCGGATATCGGCACGACCATTACGCCGGAGGAGATCAAGGACCTGCCCGTCTCCTTGAACTCGGATTCGCGCAATCCGCTGAACTTCGTCGTGCTCTCGCCCGGTGTGAACGGTTCCACTCCGGGTGCCAGTCCAGACTACCGTCTCCATGTCAGCGGCGGCGCCAGTTATGGCAATGAAGTCTATGTCGATGGCGTTCCGATCATGAACCCGAATCTGACCGGCGACATCAGTCTTGACCATCCGCCTATCGATTCCATCGGTCAGTTCAAGCTGATCAACAACAATCAAACCGCTCAATACGGCCTCTCCAGCGGCATCGTTTCGTTTGCTTTCAAATCCGGCACCAATGACTTCCACGGAAGCCTCTTCGATTTTCTCCAGAATGACGCTCTCAATGCGAGCGGCTACACTCTCGGTGTCATTCGCGCGCGGCCGGAATGCCAGGTCTCGCCATTGCCTGACACCTGCAAAAAGGCTCCGCTTAAGCAGAATGAGTACGGCGGCACATTTGGCGGCCCGCTATGGATTCCTAAAATCTATAACGGCCACGATAAAACCTTCTTCTTTGTCGATTACACCGGGTTTGCCTATCGCCCAAGCTCCAACAACTCCACGCTGACCACTCTCCCGAATGCCTTTCGCACCGGTGATTTCTCGCAGTTGCTGGGGTCGCAGATGACGGACTCTTCCGGCCGGCCGATCTTCGATCCCGCAGGACGTCCCGTCTATGAAGGCGCGATCTACGATCCTTTTTCGGTTCACACCGTAGTCGGTCCGGATGGAAAGAGCTATCAGGTGCGCGATCCATTCCCGGGAAATGTCATTCCGGCAGGGTCATCCAGCCTGAGCGCCGTCGCACAGAACGTCATCAAAAGCTTCCCGACAGCGTCCAATAATGCCGTCTTCAATAACTTCGTGCGCCAGCAAAGCTCCAAGATCGATGAAAACCGGTTTGTTGCCAAAATCGACGAGCATATCTCAGAAAAACACTCTGTCTCCGGCAGCGTCTTTGTCGGCGACTATACGAAAACCAATAACGGCGGCCTCAATCTGCTGGACGCGATCGGTACAACCAATCCAACCAAGCAGATACGATTGACATACAACTACGCGCATTCGGCGACGCTGATAAACAGTCTGAATATCGGTTATCTCCGCGATAACAATAAGAGCGGAACCATCACCGCAGGACCCGGTCTGGAATCTCTCGGACTGCAAGGTCTCCCTCCTCTCTCTCCTGACAGTCCCTATCCGCTGATCGGGACCAGTGGCGCCTCAGACAGCATTGGATCGGCAGCGCCTCCGGCCGTTTCCATCGGCAACCGTTATTACGCAAGCGATAGCGTAACCATGATCCGAGGCAAGCACTCGTTTACGTTTGGCGGAGAAGTGCGGCGCGAGCAACTCAACAATCTCGGCCTTTCCGATGCGAATTTCACCTTTGCCACTGCCGAAACCGGCCTCAACGGCACCTTGTTCGCGGGCGGCCAAGTGGTGGCCAATCCCGGCGGAACGGGAAACGGGATCTCCAGTCTCCTAACCGGCGGTCCGGATTACGTTCATATCGACTATCCAATTGCACAGTATTACCGCTGGCTGCAAACCGGCTTCTTCGTTCAGGACGACTGGAGAGTCACGCCGAACCTGACACTCAATCTCGGGCTTCGTTATGACATCCAGGTGCCCCGGACGGAGAAATATGGCAACGTGTCGACTGTGGATCCCACGTTGCCCAACCCTTCGGCCGGCGGAATCCCCGGAGCGTATGCCTTCTACGGCAGCGGTCAAGGAAGAAATGGAAAGCCGCGCATCGGCAACATCGATTACAAGGGATTCCAGCCCCGGATCGGTTTTGCTTACTCGCCCGACCCCGCGCACCGGACAGCGATTCGCGGAGGCCTGGCCATCACTCGGCCCCTCGGCAACGACAACATGCAGGGCGGATTTACCGGTGGATATAACTTCGACTTCGCTGGTATCGCGCAGGCCAGCAGGGCCGGGGACTACCTCGGATCCCCGGCCTACTACTGGGACACTAGTTTCCCGGCTAATGGAGTCGTGCCTCCAGCTTCGACCCTTACTCCCGGATTTTTTGTGGGAAACGATAATCCTGTCTGGATCGGCTCCAATGTAGGTCTGCCCCCGACTCAGATTTACTGGACCACCCAGATTCAACAGCAGATCGCCAACAGTATGGTGATGAATATCGGCTATGTCGGCAGCCATACCTATCACCTCGGAACCTGGTCCAAGCCGAATGCGTTGAATCCACCCGAGATCCAGGCAAAGTACAGTGCGGCTGCCCAGGCGCAGGGTCTTCCGCTGGAAGAATTGCTTACGCTTCCGATCACCGATTCCAGAGCCGCTGCTGCCGGCATCATCCCGCCGTGGCCGGACTTCGCGACGCAAATGGGAGCCTCCGCTACAGTTGCGCAGGCGCTGCGCCCCTTTCCGCAGTATGGAAGCATGGATCATCCCCTCAATCCCGTTGGCAGCACGTCTTACAACGCGTTGCAGAGCAGTCTGCAGAAGCGCTTCTCTGAAGGTTTGACTTTCCTGCTCTCTTACACCTTCTCGAAAACCATCGGCAATGTGGATTCCAACAGCGGTCCGAGCGCCGGCGCGGAAAACGCCATCTTCGCAGGCTCGTTCTTTCAGAACTACTACGACGCGAAGTCGGAGCGCGCCGTCACCAGCTCAGACATTCCCCACGTTGTGTCGCTTAGCTATACCTACGAGCTGCCCTTCGGTCAGGGCAAGCGACTCCTGAATCACGGTGGAGTTATCAAGAAGGTGGTTGGAGGCTGGTCGGTTTCCGGTATCCACCAGTATCAAAGCGGCCGTCCCATCCATATCGAAGTCGATTACACCAGCGGCAGCACCAATCCATACCTTGCTGCCGGGGATGGCTTCAGCTTCCGTCCCAATATCGTTCCCGGCCGGCCCTTCAAGAATCCCGCTTACAAGCGGAGCTGCTCCGGACCGGTGCAGACGACTGCAGGCCGCAACCCGTGCCAGTTCTATATCAATCCCGGCGCATTCACGCCTGCACCTCCGGGAACCTTTGGCAATGCGCCGAATCTGATCTCTTCGCTGCGCATGCCCGCCTACATCAACGAAGATCTGTCTCTCTCGAAGAGAACGGCTATCTTCGAAAGGATGGACCTGCAGTTCCAGGCAAACTTCTTTAACGCATTCAACAGAACCATCTTTTCTTCGAACGGGAACGCGAACACCTTTATCCTGAATGCCGGCGCGCCCCCGCCACCTACCCTTGAGAGCGACTCTATCAAGACCTCAAATACTGTCTTTGGCATCATGACCGATCAACAGAATGCCCCCAGAATCATCCAATTCGGTATGAAGCTGGAGTTCTAGAACAATGGCTATGCTCGCTGTCAAATTCGCGCTTGCAGCGAGCATGGTTCTCCCTTTGTCCGCGCAGACCGTTTCCAAAGAAATGGCTTCTCATGCGCACGCCGCGCATGAGGCGGAACAACGCGGCGATTTTTTAACGGCTGTGCATGAATACGAATATCTGATACGTATGCTGCCCCGAAACGCAGAAATGCACAGCAATCTGGGAGTCGCGCTGTACTTTGACCACCAGTGGGATCGTGCAATCGCGGTATTCCGGAAGGCGATCGTTCTCAACCCCGAACTACTTGCACCGCACTTGTTCAGCGGGCTGGCCTGGTACCAGCTTTCGAAACCGGATGCTGCCGTCCCGGAGCTCGAAGCGGCAATTCGCATCCACTCCTCGGACGTCATCGCACACACCTGGCTGGGATATGCATACTCCGCTCAATCGCGTTACGAAGCGGCAGCCGCCGAATTCGAGGAGGTCAGCAAACTTGATCCGAACAATCTGGATGCCTGGTATTCGCTTGGCCAGTCCTATTTGCAAATTGGAAACGATGAAACGCGGAAGCTGCTGATGCTGGCACCGGATGGGGGTAGAGCATGGCAATTAGCCGGAGAGCAGGCTCACCTACAAGGCAATCAGCAGAAGGCACGAGAAGACTTCGAGCAAGCGAACGCCCGTCGTCCCGAGATTCCGGAAGTGCGGGTAACGCTTGTTGCGATGGGAGGGAAACCTACGAGGTCTGCGCTGGATCAGCGATCGGAGACCAGCAGGGAGGACGAAATTTATCATCGGGCGCACGATGCAGAGCAGAAGTCTCGCAGCGCCTTTGAACGCGTCTTATCGCTTGCGCCTGATTCTTATCGCGCGCACCAGATCATGGCATACGCATTTGTCACGCAGGAACAATACGACAAAGCGATCTCGGAATATCGCCTCGTCCTGAACCAGAAGCCAGATATGCCGGAAGTCCACGAAGCGATAGGGAACTGTCTGTTGCGAAACGGCAAGACAGAGGAAGCTCTACATGAGTTCGAAGCAGAGCTGCGGCTACAGCCCTACTCCGCAAGTGCCAATACAAATGTCGGACAGGTCATGCTCATCATGGGAAGAGACAATGAAGCGGAGAAGGTGCTGACCAATGCTCTTCGCATGGATCGGCCGCCGCCTGAGGTGTATCGCTTGCTCGGCAAGCTGGATCTGCATCGCAAAGATTATTCATCAGCGGTACGCAACCTGACACGATACCTGTCCATGCAGAAGGATGACGCAACGGCTTACTATCTGCTCTCGCGAGCGTACCGGGGATTGGGCGATCAGGATCAGATGAAGCGCTCTCTAAGCCTGTTCGAGAAGACCTCGCAAGACGCAAAGGCACGAAGCCACGCGCGGGGTGAGCTCGAACGCCTCACGAATCAGAGCCGGATCGACGACGAAGTGATGAAGCGCGAGCCGCCATCGAATAACTAGCCCGCCTTTGAAGATGACCAAGCCTGCATGTCAGTTGGCGGGGAGTAAAGTTTGCTTTTCTTGACGTATAACTTGGTGAACGAAGCCGATAACGAAAAAGAGGGTCCTGACAAATGCTACCGTCGCACGCAGCCTTGCCTCTGAAGAAAGTCATTCTTGTCACTAGCGGAGATCTTCGCCAGTCCGCGAATCAGGTCTGCTGGCCTGCTCAGGAAAAGCTAGAGCGCAGACTCACGCAGGCGTTTCGCGACGAAGGTGTCTCTGTCGAGCGCGCATTTCCCGTGGATTCTGTGAAGGATCATGGATTTATCTCCAGCCAGCGCATGGGCATGGATATCTTTGCGGGCATCGATCCTGGCGCTAGCCTGGTTTTCGCAACCGCTGCGTGGCAGTACACGCATCATGTATTGCCGGGTATGCGCACACACCGCGGGCCCATTTTGACCATCGCCAATTGGTCTGGTCAGTGGCCGGGGCTGGTTGGCCTTCTCAATCTGAATGGTTCTCTGATCAAGGCAGGCGTGCCCTTCAGCACCCTATGGAGCGAGAGCTTTAGCGACGAGTATTTCCGCACTCGCCTTCAAGAGTGGATCAAGAAGGGAAGTGTGACGCACGATCTGTCTCACGTGCGCAAGCTCGATATCAAGGCTCTGCCCGCGTCCGCGAGAAGTACGGGCGAAGAGCTTGCCGCGAAGCTTCTGCAGCGGAAGGCAATTCTCGGCGTCTTCGATGAAGGCTGCATGGGCATGTACAACGCCATCATCGATGACGAACTCCTGAATCCACTCGGTGTCTTTAAGGAACGACTGAGTCAATCGGCCCTAGTCGCCCGCATGCGCATGGTTGGCGACGATGAGGCTGATGGCGTACGCCGCTGGCTGGATGCCAAGGGTCTGCGCTTCCACACCGGGAAGGATGATAAGACCGAACTCACCGATCAACAGATTCATCAGCAGTGCAAAATGTACATCGCAGCCCTGCAGATCGCCCAGGAATTCGGTTGCGATGCGATCGGTATTCAATATCAGCAGGGCCTGAAAGACATGGTGCCCGCCTCCGATCTTGTCGAAGGGCTGCTCAATAATGCGGACCGGCCTCCCGTACACGATGCTTCAGGAAGGGAGTTATACGCCGGCGCTCCACTTCCGCACTTCAACGAAGTAGACGAGTGCGCCGGGTTGGACGCGCTCGTGACGAACCGCTGCTGGACAGCGCTCCATCTCGATCCCGCCACCACGCTGCACGATCTGCGCTGGGGCGAGCACTACAGTGGAAGCGACCTCGATGAATTCGTGTGGGTACTGCAGATCTCTGGTGCGGCTCCGCCCAGCCATTTCGTAAACGGATATCGCGGCGCCTCCAGCGATCGTCAGCCGCCTATGTATTTCCCTCTCGGGGGCGGAACGCTGAAAGGCATTGGCCGTCCCGGAAAAATCGTCTGGAGCCGCGTCTTCGTCGAAGCCAACGCTCTGCACGTTGATATCGGCTTAGGGTCGATAGTCGCGCTTCCTGCGGATGAGACCGAGCGTCGCTGGAAACAGACCACCACGCAGTGGCCTATGGTCAGCGCCACCTTCGATGGTATTTCGCGCAACTCGTTCATGGCGCGGCATCGCGCTAATCACGTGAATATCGCGTATGCTCCTGACGAACCAAAAGCCCTTCAAGCGCTCGCCGTGAAGTCTGCCATGTTCCGCGCGCTCGGCGTTCAAGTGCATCTGTGCGGCACGGTCAGCTTCCATTGATACCAAACAGCACATCTATGTCACGCCGGATAACCTCGCCCGAGCCAGTGCGCCTGGCACATTTTGTTGCTCTATTTTTCGACGCCGCAGCCGGCGCGCAACATTGGAGATTTCATGAGTCTTAACTCGCACGTAGCCAAGAGCACCATTGTGGGCGCACTCGGCGGCCTGCTCTTCGGCTTCGACACCGCAGTTATCTCCGGCACCACCTCTGCCTTGACGCACACCTATCACCTTTCTCCCGGACTACTCGGTGTTACAGTTTCCAGCGCGCTTGTCGGTACGGTGATCGGCGCCATCACCGGAGGCATCCCCGGGCAGAAGTTCGGCCGCCGCGACAGTCTGCGCGTCATGGCTATCTTCTATGTGTTGTCTGCGATTGGCTGCGCGCTCGCCTGGAACTGGCCTGCACTCATCTTTTTTCGTTTCATCGGCGGTCTCGGCATCGGCGGTTCGTCGGTTCTAGGGCCTATGTACATCGCGGAGATCGCGCCGCCGGACTGGCGCGGACGCCTCGTCGGTTTCTTTCAGGTCAACATCGTCGTCGGCATCCTGCTCGCCTATATTTCAAACGCCATCATCGGCAGCATGCACTTCGGCGCGAATGACTGGCGCTGGATGTTCGGTGCGTCCGGCGTTCCTGCGGCGCTCTTTCTGGCCACACTCTTCATCATTCCCCGCAGCCCGCGCTGGCTGGTCACGCAATCCAACCTCAATGAAGCACTGGAAGTTCTTCGCCTCACCGGAGTTCCAAAGCCTCAGGCGGAGCTCGACGAGATTGTCGCGTCCGTCCATCTCGAGCGCTCCTCGGCGACGGACCCGCTCTTCTCCCGGCAATACCGCAAGCCCATCATCATCGCCTGGACCGTAGGCATGTTCAGCCAGCTCTCCGGCATCAACGCGGTCCTCTATTATCTGAACGACATCTTCGCTCTGGCTGGTGCCACGAAGCTGTCTGGAAATCTTCAGGCGATCGCGGTAGGAGCCACCAATCTCGTCGCTACATTGTTGGCCATGTCCGTCATTGACAAATTTGGCCGCAAGAAGCTGCTTCTCATCGGGACAGTCGGGCTCGCCATCTGTCTCACCATCATCTCGGTCCTCTTCTTTAGCCGCCAGCATCTCGCGTGGCTTGTTGGGCTGCTCATGGCCTATATCGCGTGCTTCGCTGTTTCCCAGGGCGCGGTCCTCTGGGTCTACATCAGTGAGGTATTTCCCAACCGCGTCCGCGCCAAAGGGCAAAGTCTTGGCAGTTCCGCGCACTGGATCTTCAATGCGCTCATCTCGCTCATCTTCCCCGTCATGGCGAAATCCTCTGGCGCGTATCCATTCGTATTTTTTGCTGCCATGATGGTCATCGACTTCGCGATAGTCCTCTTCTACTACCCGGAGACAAGCGGTATCTCACTCGAGCAGATGCAACACAAGCTCGGCATTGAATAGCTCATCATTTTCGATTCAGGAGGTAACTAGATATGAAGCGACTTGTAACTCTCCTATCTCTGGCCGCTATCTCGGCACTAACTCAGGCGCAGACGCCCGGTTGGCAGCCGGATCTGACTGTGCAGCAGACCTACATCCTGCATCGCGCTTCCAGCGCCGATCCTAAAGGGGCCAATGCCGACTTTCGTCATGTCGCGCCGGGCGCGACCGAGACGGTGCTCAACGCTGACGGTCCCGGCGAGATCTCGCACATCTGGTTCACCATCGCCGACAACGAACCCTACCACCTGAAGCGGATCGTCCTCCGCATCTATTGGGACGACGAGCAGAACCCCAGCGTCGAAGCGCCGATCGGTGACTTCTTCGGTCTCGGCCTCGGCGAATATCACAGCTGGCAGTCGGAGATGCTCTCTGTCGGAAGCGTGAAGAGCCTGAACAGCTTTTTCCCAATGCCCTTCGCGCATCACGCACGCATCACGGTTACAAACGAGGGCCAGGAGCCAATCAACTCTCTTTATTACAATATCGACTATCGGACCTACGAGCATCTGCTTCCGCCGGGCACGCTCTACTTCCACGCCGAGTATCGACAGTCCCAGCCGAATCACGGCTGGACCACGGATTGGAAATCGAATGGCGACCCACAGGTCAATGAAAAGCCAAACCTCGACGGCAAAGACAACTACGTCTGGTTCGAGGCCAAAGGGCACGGACAATATGTAGGTGTCACCATGTCCGTCCTGCAGAACCAGGACATGTGGTGGGGCGAAGGCGACGATATGTTCTTCATCGACGGCGCGAAATTGCCGTCTATCACCGGAACGGGCACGGAGGATTATTTCCTTGGCGCGTGGGACTTCGGCGGCGAGCCATTTTCCTATGCTCTTTATGGTGCGCCGGTAACCGGCACCGAGCTAGCCGGCGGCCGCTCCAGCGTGTACCGCTTCCATCTCGACTCGCCAATTCCGTTCACGAAGTCTTTCAAGGCGACCATTGAGCATGGCCATGCCAACGCACGATCGGACAACTACTACTCGGTCGGCTACTGGTATCAAGCAGAGCCGCATGAGCCATTTCCGCCGCTGCCGTCGGTGGAACAGCGGCTGCCAGCTTTGCAGCCAACGGGCGGTCCGGGAAATGCGTCAGGCCTATCCACCTCTGCGAAGTAAAGCTCGGCATGAAGAAAGGGGGATCATCTCCCGCTTTCCGATGACTTAGCGGGCGCTCGATAGAGGAGTGACACCTTTTTTCAGAAGGAGATTGCCATACGCCCTAACCTCGCCGGTCATGACAATGACGTATGCGGCCTTTGCGCGTTCATAGAACGCCAGTCTCGCCAACCGCGCTGGTGGCGCAGAGCGCGAGATATGCCGGCGGACCGCCTGCAAAAAATCAGCCTCGACCGCATGATTCATCGGATCGTTAGCGTCTGGCTGCATCATTGCGAGCGCATCGTCGCTTGCGTCTAGTTCAAACAGCGGCAGAATGGCATCCAGTAACTGTGGAATATTCAGTCCGTCGGCGCGCAGTACGCGCCGCCCAAGAGTGTGGCCGGGGAAGTGCGCATCAGCGAGCACGAGTTCATCTCCATGCCCCATCTCGTGCAATGCTTTCAATAGATCTGGACTAAGGTAGGGAGAGATTCCCTTGAGCATTGTTTTCCTTTCGCGCACTCGTGTCTCAAAGCCACCGCGACGACGGTTAAAAACGGGAGCGAATAGCCATGAGGTTAAGGCCAGATCCCGATGCCGCAACTCAGCAATATCGAACGTTCAATCGTTTATATACCTGACAAGCAAGCAAAAATCGCACGTTTGTAGGCCCGCCCGATTTGCAATAGAGTTCTTTCCATAGCTTGCATTGACCGACACGGAACCAAAGGTTCTCTCGAGAGCGCATGGCGACCATCATTGAAGTAGCGAAAAGAGCGCATGTCTCCATTGCGACGGTCTCGAATGTTATCCGCGGCACGCGGCGCGTCAGCCCTCAGTTGACCGAGCGGGTACAGACGGCCATACGTGAATTGGATTATTCGCCAAATGAGATCGCTCGCAGTCTGAAGGTCAGACAGACGCGCATGCTGGCGATGGTTCTGCCGGACATTACAAATCCATTTTTTCCGGAAATCATCCGCGGCGCTGAAGATACCGCCTTTGAACGCGGCTATTTCCTGCTGACAGCCAACACGGATGAACAAATTGGTCGCGAGCGGCGGATCGTTGCGGCACTTCGTTCCTACCGAGTCGATGGCGTGCTGTTGGCATCCGCCAGCGGCACCGATACAAGTCACCTGAAGGGCACCATCGATGCCGGGATAGCCCTGGTGTGCCTTGATCGCACGGTACCGGGAATCAAGGCGGATGCCGTATTGCTCGATAACGTGCGGGGTGCACGAGAGTGCGTTCGCCACATGATCCAGAAGGGACATCGGCGTATCGCCATCATCACGGGATCTCTGGACGTGCAGACCGGCCGTGAGCGCCTTCGCGGTTATGAAGAAGCACTGCGTGAGGCCGACATCCCGGTGGAGCGAAGCAGGATATTCGAGGGAGACTTTCGTCACGATTCAGGCTATCGGCACGGGAAGCACATCATGCAGCAGTCGATCAGGCCTGACGCAATCTTCGTTTGCAATGGCGTGATGACGCTCGGTGCGCTCAAGGCGTTTGAAGAATTGAACATTCGCTGCCCCGAGGACATTGCCCTGGCCACCTTCGACGACCTCGCGGTCGACAGCCCGTTCCATCCTCATCTCACCACGGTTGTGCAGCCGAGTTACGAGATGGGGGCACGGGCGGCAGGCATCCTGATCGACAGAATTGAGGGACACATCACAAAGGCGCCCTCGATCGTTCGCGTCGCGCCCACTTTGATCGTCCGTGAGTCGACCGAGGCGTCTCCTCATCCAGGTGCCAAGAGAAGCCGGCGATCCAGCTCGAAGAGCTAGAGCACTCCCGTCGTTCGCGGAGTGGCGTCAGAGTAGCCCCTTCTTCGCAAAGGGAGCTGGTATAGACCTATCGCAAGACGCTCTAGTCGACGAAGTAGCCGATTTCCGTCAGTGTGCGCTCGCTCATCTCCACACTCAGCAAGCGGGCGCTTTTGGATACTTCCAGCTCTCGTTCGAAAGTCTGGATCACGGATAAGCGCAGCTCCGTTTTTTGCCGAAGCATGCGCAGCAGGCTGGCGCTATCCGTGGTGTAGGAGAAGTCACCGGGGATTCCGCACGAAGGTTGGATCGTCAGCAGGACCGGGCGTGGTGCCGCCGCATGTGAAGAGAGCGATGGACGAGCAGTGAAATTGACTCGCATGGCAACGAGAGTGTCATGCTACTGCTTCATCCTGAATGGACCGAACAGGTGATCTTGCTACGCCTTTCGGCGATGACCTCTACCCCAAAGAGCCGCCAACCGGGTGAGTGTGGCAGTGTGCCGGAAAGGGAATCCAGCTGGCCCACGTTGGTCCAGCAGGCTTTTTCTAATGCTCAATGCCAGTCTTCGGCACGAATGGGTACTGAAGGTGACCGGAAGTTTCATCCGTAACACCCGAACGATACCCCGGCAGCCCGCGGTTTTATTGACTGCGCGCCGGCGCCATTCCAGACTGAACTCGCAGTCAAGAAATTAACCAGATCTACCGAACGCTGGATCAGTGCCAGCGTCTTTTTCGCCCAATGGGCGTTTGCCGAATCTCTGAAGGTTTGGATAGCCATGGTTCCCTCACGATTCCCCCTGTGGAAGGGTGCACTTCTTTCTCTGTCGATCGCCTTCGCTCTGGCGAACCCAGGAGCGGTCCAGGCGCAATCCGCTGCCCGGCCGCTGATTACGCGACCGGTGGATGAATCATCGCTGGTCGCGCTGCATGGTAATGTGCATCCGCTGGTGAGGTCTCAGTACGACCGCGGGCCGGCGCCAGCGTCCTTGAGAGCATCTCGCCAATTGCTGGTGCTGAGGCGCACGCCGCAGCAGGAGAAAATGCTGCAGCAGTATCTCGCTTCGCTTGAGGACAAGAACTCTCCAAATTTTCACCATTTTCTTACGCCGGAGCAGTTCGGCCAGCAGTATGGACCGGCACCGGAGGACGTGGCGCAGATTGTTTCCTGGCTGGATGGACAGGGATTAGCCGTGAGTAAGGTGGCCAAAAGCAATATGGCCATCGAATTCTCCGGCTCCGTGAACCAACTCGAGACGGCGTTCCACACGCAGATTCACCGCCTGGTGATCCATGGACAGGAGCATGTCGCGAATATCTCGGATCCGATGATTCCGTCAGCGCTGGCACAGGTGGTGGCTGGAGTTTCGCCGCTGAACGATTTCTATCCACGTCCGCAGGCGATTCACGGACCAGGCGGCCGATGGAATGCGACGGACAAACGATTCGATCCAGAACTGACCGTGAGCATCTCCGGCAGTAAGTACCTGTTCGTGGGCCCGGGAGATGCCGCGACAATCTACGATGCGCCAACCTCGCTCAATACGCGTCGCGCTTCAGGGCAGGCCACCTACGACGGAACCGGCGTGACGATCGGTATCGCCACGGACGGTGCGGTCAACCTCCCAAACGTCGCTCGTTATCGTGCGCTCTTTGGCTTACCGGCCGGCTCGCTGTCCATCGTGATGGATGGAAATTCGCCGCAGGGTGGCGACGAGACCGAGGCCACGCTGGATGGCGAGATCGCCGGCGCGATCGCGCCGGGCGCGAAGATCGTCTACTACCAGGCTGCGGATACGACTCTTCAATCCGGAGTGATGCTGGCGATCTTGCGGGCGATCGACGACAACGCGGTCAACATCCTGAATGTGAGCTATGGTTCTTGCGAGCTGGCGCAGGGCGCAGCCGGGAACCAGGAGATATTGAATGCGTGGGAGCAGGCGGCAGCGCAAGGTATTGCGGTGACCGTCTCGAGCGGCGACTCCGGTGCGGCGGGCTGCGACAATCCTGATACACAAAGCGCAGCCGGGCGTGGCTTTGCCGTGAACGGGCTTGCATCGACGCCATACGCGGTGGCGGTAGGCGGCACCGATTTCGACGTTCTGCTGAATAACTTCTCGACGTATATCAATTCCGCGAATAGCGGCAACTACACGTCAGCTCTCGGCTATATTCCCGAAAGCACATGGAATAACTCCACCACCACCAACGGAAGCTCGACCGCCAATCAGGCGAGTCAGAATTACAACGGGAACACGAACATCGTGGCGGGCGGTGGCGGCGCGAGCGGCGCCGGACTTTACGATGCTGGCGGAAATGTCCTGGGCGGTTATGCCAAGCCAACGTGGCAGCAGCAGTACGAGTCGGCTGCCGGCATCAAGGCCGATGCGGCGCGTGACTTGCCGGACGTCTCGCTGTTTGCCGCGAATGGCGCGAACGGCGCGCTGTGGGCAACCTGCGGCGATAACGATTGCAGCGGTGCAAATCCGACCATCAGCGGCGTGGGCGGCACCTCCGCATCGGCTCCTGCGTTTGCTGGTGTGCTTGCACTCGTCAATCAGAAGGTCGGCGCGAACGCGCGCCTGGGCCAGCCGAACTGGATCCTGTACCAATTGGCCAAGACCCATCCGGAGGCGTTTCATCCCATCCGGAGCGGCAACAATTCAGTGGTGTGCTTGCCGGGCACACCGAATTGCGGAGCGAACGGCTTCCTCAGCGGTTATGACGCGACAGCCTCCTACAATCTAGCGGCAGGATTGGGAAGCGTCGATATCAGCGCATTGGTGAACGATTGGGCGAGCGTCGGCCAGACGCAGACCACAACCGCGCTGACTTTGAGCTCGACAGCCTTCCAGCATGGGCAGCCGATCGCGATTTCCGTCGACGTCGATCCTGCAGCGGCAACGGGCAAAGTGGCCATCAGCAACGATCTGAGCGCGAGGGGATTGCTCAGCAGCGATGCGCAGATCAATCTGTCGTTGTCGAACGGCGTGGCCAAGGGAAGCTGGAATGGTTTTCCGGGCGGCACCTATAACATCTACGCAAATTACGGTGGCGATGGAAGCCACGCGGGCAGCATCTCGGCACCGGCGCAGATCACGGTCGCGCCCGAAGACAGCATCCTCCGACTGACGGCCAGCATCATCGACAACAACGGGAACCTGACGAGCCTCGCAGGCAAAACGATTGCATATGGGACGTATGTTTCTATCGACGCGCAGCCGATCGGGAGGTCGCAAGCCTCGAATCTACATCCCATGGCGAATGCAACCGGTACGGTGTCCTTTTCGGATGCGACTGCGCAGGGAGCGCAGGGTAGCGGGATGGTGGATGCGAGCGGAAATGCCGAGTTCCCGCTGCATGCGTTGGGCGCCGGCGCGCACACCGTCACGGCATCTTACTGGGGCGACAACAGCTACAACCCGAGCACTTCTGGCGCCGTCACCTTCATTGTGCAGAAGGCCGGTGCGGCAGTTTCTGTTACCGCGAATACGAGCTCAATCTCTGGTGGATTGGTGACTCTCACAGCAGCGGTTCGGCCCAGCATCGCAAGCTCATTTGCTCAGCTTCCGAGCGGGACGGTGACATTCATTGATAAAAGCAGCGGCGCTGCGCTCGGGACGAGCGGCAGTTTGACCATGACGCAGGATCCCTCTACGGGAACTTACTTCAGCACTGCGGTCATCGATGTTCCGGTTGCACAGTTGACGCTCGGCAGCAACAGCCTGGTTGCAACATATAACGGCGATGCAAACTTCACTGCGTCCACAGGATCCGCTCCAGTAGTTGTCGCCTGCACAGCCGGCTGCGGGAATGGTACGGGACAGTCACTTGTGCTGACATTCGGCACGAGCACGCCGGCATCTGCGGTTAGCCCGGCGGGTACAACATCGGCAACTCCTGTTTCCGTCGGTGCGACCGGTGGCTTCACCGGCGCGGTGAACCTGACGTGCTTGGTTACAGGCACGCGGAGCAGCGACATCAATATTCCAACGTGCAGTTTCAGTCCTGGCAAAGTTACGATTACGAATAGCCAGGACGTCCAATCGATGTTGACGGTGACCACGACTGCTGCCGGGACGACCGCCGCGGCCGATGCTTCGGGGAACCGCGGCTGGTCCGTACTTCACGATGTCGTTCGCGGAGGTTCGATGCTGGCCTGCCTGCTCTTCTTTGGATGGCCGGGACGGCGCCGCTCGCTTACGATGCTGTCGATTCTTCTGTGCGGGTTTGCGCTGGGAGGCATGATGGCGTGCGGCGGCAGCGCAAGTGCGAGCGCACCTGGCGCTGGCAGCAATGCTGCCTTGGGCACCACGCCGGACACCTACACCGTCAGCTTCCGTGCGGTCGATGCAGCGACCGGCACGCTTAGCGCACAAGATTCCTTCACGATCTCTGTGAATTGATGGCCATCACCTGCGGAACGAGGATCTCCACTTCCAAGCCGTGTGGCTCGACGTTCCGCGCCTGGATGGTGCCGCCGTGAATGCGGATGACCCGATCGGCAATGGCGAGGCCCAGGCCGGTGCCTCCGGTCTGACGGTTGCGGTCATCGGCAACGCGATAGAAAGGCTGGAAGATCTTGAGGAGCTCCGATTCGGGCACGCCCTGCCCATAGTCGCGAACGAGAATGCGAATAAACGCGGGCTCGGCGGTAGCAGTCGCACCCAGCTGGACCTCAACTGAGTTTCCCGCTCCTGTATAGCGGACCGCATTGCGTATGACATTTTCGATCGCGCTGTGCAAAAGCTCGGGGTTGCCCTGCACGAAATACTCTCCCTGAGACGAGAGCCGCACCGCGCCATCGCGCTCCTGCAATTCAAATTCGGCGCTGCGGACGATCTGCGAAACGAGGTCGGTCAAGTCAACCCGCTGCATGGGAACGGCTGTGGTGGATGCATCGAGCTTCGCCACGGTGAGCAGACGCTCAATCATGTCGTTGAGGCACTCGAGATCCTGCTCCATATGATCGAAGGCGGGATCGGTGCCCTTGCGCTGGCGTCCAAGGTCGAGTGCGACGTTCAGCCGCGCCAGTGGCGAGCGCAATTCGTGAGAGATGTCGTAGATGAGCTGGCGCTGACGGGAGACGAGCTCTTCGATGCGAGCGGCCATGGTGTTGAAGTCGCGTACAAGCGTTCCGAGTTCATCGCGGCGGTGCTCCATACCGGCCGCGCGCGTACTGAAACGGCCTTGCGCCAACTGCTGCGAAGCCTCCCGTAAGCGCAGGACGGGCGCGGTGAGATAACGGGTGAGCAGATAACAGATGAGCCCCGAGACGAGAAAAGCGACCGACCACCGCAGCGCAATGCCCAAGTGGCTGATGCCGGCCGGAGGCCCGCGACGTTCTGTGGACTCGACGGCATAGACATACTGCCGGCCGTTGCTTCCGCGCACCTTGATGGCGACGCGCATGAATCCATGCTTCATATTGAAAGCTGGTATGTCGGGAGGCATACCGGGCAGACGCATATCGCCAAACCGTACGCAGTCGGCGCCAGCGATGACTTTTCCCGACATGTCAAAGAGACAGCTCTTCAGATGCGTCTTCTCACTGAGAAGTTCCATGTAAGTGGATGCGCCGGACGGCCCCTGCCGCTCCAACGCGTCGACGGCAGAAGCGCCGGAGACCCATGCCGCGTCCGCGAGGGTTGTCTCCAACTGAGACGGTATATTCTTCGGCTGAAGAAGAATCCAGGTGATCACGAGTGCAACGCCCGTAGCGATCACCGTGGCCCAGAACCACAGAAATATTTTGAGAAATAGACTGCGGATTCTCATGCTCATTTCATCTCTGACCGGACGACGAACAGGTATCCGCTGCCGCGCACCGATTTGATCCGCTCTTCGCCGTGGGCGCGGCCCAGCTTCTTGCGCAGATTACTGATGTGAACGTCGATCACGCGATCGAACGGTCCGATCTTGCGGCCAAGCACCGTTTCAGTGAGTTGCTCACGCGTAACGACGTGCCCGGCATCCCGCAGCAGAGCTTCGAATAGAGCAAATTCGACACTCGTTAGATCGAGCCGCATGTTGTCCAGCGACGCTTCGCGAGCCGCAGGATCGAGATGAATATCGCCGATTCTCAGTGAGCCGCCGGACGTCGCTGAGCGGGAGGTGCGCCGCAGAATGGCACGGATGCGCGCGATCAGCTCGCGTGGATTGAAGGGCTTGGGCAGGTAGTCGTCGGCGCCGATCTCGAGGCCGAGGATGCGATCCACGTCCTCACCGCGCGCGGTAAGAATCAGCACCGGGACGGGCGAGTGTGTGCGTACCCGGCGCAACACGTCTAATCCGCCCATGCCCGGCAACATAAGGTCAAGGATGATAAGCGCGTGCTCCTCAGAAAGCACACGCTCCAGCCCGCGCGCTCCATCGTGAACCGCTTCGAGCGCAAAGCCTTCTGAACTGAGGCGCTCACTGAGCAACCTGCATAGTTCGATGTCGTCATCGACGATGAGCACGCGATCCACTCTGCTTGCCTCCCCTCCGACTCCTGATGTTAGTCCCCGGAAATGCTGGAGATAGCAGGCTTTACAAAACTTTATGTTGCTTAACGAATCTTTATCGCACGCCTTCGATAGCGATGCTCGAATGAATTCGTAGCAGAGGAGGACACATGAGCAAGAAGCGAATCGCTATTTGGTCCGCCGTTGTTGTTCTGGTGATTGCGGCAGGGGTGGCGATCGCCAGAGCAGATGCGCGCGGATGGCATGGATGCTTCGGTCACCGATGGGGCGCGCGCTTTGGACCGATGGGCTACATCTCGCATGAGCTGAATCTGAATGATGCGCAAAGAAAACAGATCCACTCGATGTGGCAAACGGAAAAGCCGGCAATCTCCGGACTCGTCCATGAGCTTGCCGGAGAGGGCAAAGAGATGGATGACGCGACGGCGAAGGGGAACGTTGACGAAGGCAAGGTGCAGGAGATTGCTTTGCGCCAGGGAGAGACCATCGCGAAGCTCCTGGTCGAGAAAGAGCACTTCAAGTCGAAGATCTACACAACCGTGCTGACGCCCGAACAGCGCAGCAAAGCGGATGAGCTGCAATCGCGCTGGCACGATCACCTGGACCACATGGGCGACAGATTGCAGCAGCCGTAACGAAACCAGAGGAGAACGGAAATGAAAAACAATCTGACATTTCTCACCAAGGTGACGGCAGGCGGTCTTGTGGCTGTGGCGATCGCGCTATGGACGCAGTGGCTCTCCGGTGATCCGGCCTATGGGAAGTTTCCGGCCGGGCCTGTACTCTTCGTAGCCGTTGCGGCGATCATCGTCTGGGCCGCGCGCTGGTGGTGGACGCCTCTGATCGGCGCGTTGATCTCGCTACTGGTCACCTCGGGTTGGTTCGCGCGCCTGCCGCAGGCAACATTGCGCTTTCACCATCCCGGCTCGGTCGGCAACTTCGCAGCCGGCATCTTTCTCGGCTCAGTGGTGCAGATCGGCGGGCTTCTGCTGACGGATATCGCGGGACTGGCCGCAACCGTGCAGAACTTCCGACGCGCGGAAAGCACCGCAGACAGCGCGAAGATGGCCTGCCGGTTCTTCGGTGGGCTCTTTGCGGTGATGGGTGTACTGGTGATGGTAGGCGGTGCGCACGTCGACAAGTACCACAACCTGATGCATCTGGTGTGGGGTGCTCTGGCGTTCGGCGCCAGCTTTCTGGGCGCGACAGCAGCGAAGCGGTTCTGCATCGGATCGGGCGTGTTGTATCTGACGCTGGCATCTCTCGGCCTGCTGCTCGGCAATCCCGCGTTGAACCGAGCGTGGTACTTCGGCCCCATGCTTCTGCACGCCGGCGACCATATCTTTCACCTTGTGCTGGGCTCGATCTTCATGGCGATGGGGTTAGTGTCGGGACGGCAATGGGTGCGACATCCCAGCCACGCATAGCGATCCGGTGTTCGTCTTCCGGGCTTCGCCGGCCGCCTAGCGAAGCCTTCTTTTTAGCCGACGAATGATGGAGCTATATATTCAGCCCGGAGCGGCGGACCCACTGATCCCCGTTCTTTTCCAGATAGATCCACTGGCCGTTCGCACACAGGTTGGCGCAGAAGTTGTTCATGTAGACGAGCGCGGCGGTGTGGGCAGTGTTGAAGTACACCTCGCTGAAGAAGGTGATGCCGGGATAGCCAGCCCACTTGTCCTGCAACTGCGAGCCGGGATCGATGCCCGCCAATGTCCTCTTTAGCTCAGCAACATCGTCCGGGGTGAGGAGTGTATACGGCCGATCGACGTTAATCTTGTGCTCCAGCGGGATCCGCTCATAACGGCGGGTCTGGAAGTCCTGCACCGCTTCGCGAAAGGCCTGCGCATTGTTGGGCGGCGCCTGTAGCTGTCCCTCAGGCGGAATGGCCGGATTCATCTGCTCGATGCTCACCGTCGTGCCCGCAATCGCGAAACGCTGTGCCTGTGTGGTTGGCATGCTTTGGAACGGCACGCCGGGCATGAGCAATGAGTAGATGGCATAGGAGTCGGAGCGATCGATGGTCGATCCGGAGCGGCGAACCCACTGGCCATCACGCTTTTCCAAATAGATCCACTGCCCGTTCGAGCATGGAGTTGCACATACGTGGTCGACGTACACCAGAGCAGCCGTCTTTCCGGAATTGAAGTACACCTCGCTGAAACGGACAATACCGCCGTATCCGGCCGTGGATGGGGCCGCACCGGACGAGGCCGTCCGGAACTCAGCTACTTGATTAGGGCTTATGAGCGTATACGGACGATCAAGCTTGAACCGGCGCTCCAGTTGAATTCGTTCCTGACGCCGTGTGCCAAAGTCCTGAAGCGCCTCCTGGAATGTGTTTGCACTCTCGGCAGGCGGCTGCAGGTCGGTATCAGGTTCGGTCGCCGGATTCATGTCCTCGAAGCTGACCGTCTCGCCGGCGATAGCCAGCTGCTGCTCGTGCCTCAGCGAAGCATTCCCAGCAACTCCACCGGACAACAGGAGCGAATAGATGGCATAGGAATCGGAGGCGCGATTGGCCGGGATGCGCGGAGCATTTGCGGACTCCGGTACCTGCTGGCCGTAGGACTGTGTCGTGAGAACCAGCAATAGGGCGATCGCGCATTTGCGAAGTCGAATGCTTGCCATAGTTCACCCCGTTTCAACGATTCACGATTTCATGATGCCAGTGCGGGCTCCGGACACAGAGCCACGTCTGCCAAAATGCTCACGCACTCTCTCTATGGTCATACCGGGCTAGCGTGCTGACAAGCGGGGCAGCAGCAGTTGGAAGAAGGCATCCCCATTTGCCTTGAGGCATGCGTGCGCATTGCTCTGTCCTTCGACGACTCGGGTCGCGCCTGTGGCGTCCACCTGGAGACGCAGCGGCGTCGTGGGACAGATATCCGGGCGCAGGGCATAGGTCACGGCCATCGCGTCAAACAGCGTTGGCGTGTGCTGGTGGGTTGCGAGCTGCCATTCTGTCGTGAGCACAAGCAGGGCATCGGTGGTGGGCGTGCTGCGGGCGGCGATCTGTGCGAGCTTGCCGTCGTCCAGTTTCCACTGCGTGGAGTCGAGCGGCATCATAAAAACCGGCACTCCGGAGGCGAGGAGTTTCCGAGCAGCGCCAGGGTCCATGGCGATGTTGTATTCAGGCTGTGGCGGAGGTGGCGGGACGGCCCGGGGATCGCCGTAACCGCAATGGACGGACCCGCCCATCAGCACCACGCGGTTGAGCAGGCGGAAAGCAGACGGGTCGCGGTCGATGGCGGCGCCGACATTCGTGAGCGGGCCGATCGCGATGAGCGTGACCTGGTGCGGATAGCGTTTTGCTTCGCTCAGCAGGAAATCGACCGCATTGCCACGGGACGGCGTGGGGCCTGCCGCGGCCCATGCGCCCTGCGAGAAGTTCGTTTTGCTGTGGGTCGGCACTCCGGCCTCAACCGGAATATTCTTTCCGCCATTTGCGGACAGCAGCCGCGCTGCCAGCCTTGCACGAAGCGCGGTGTCGCCCCATGCTGTGGTGACACCAAGAATCTCGAACTCCGGGCTGTGCAGGGCCAGGGTAAGAGCGTAGGCATCGTCAATGTCATCGCCAATGTCGGTGTCTAGGATGATCTTCTGGCGCTCGGCACACAGGGCAGAAATCGCTGTGAGAAAAAGGACGAGCCACAGCGAGAGCAGGCGAGAAATCTTGAACAATGGGCACTCCAGAGAGAATGTGGGTGCACTGCAATCCGCGGGTTGATTCTAACCGGCCTTCCTCGGCTGGTGAGCGGGCGTGGCAGTCTCCACCCGTGGATGGATGGCAGCGTGCAACTCGATCGCGTATTCTTCGACGCGAGGAACCGTGAGTCCGTGCCTAAACCATCACATCTTGTTTTTCTATGCGCGCTTGCTTTGTTTCTGAGCGCGTCACCGGTTTGTATGGGCGCGCAGGCGCCCGCGAATGGTCCGCAACAAGGAATGAGCGGGGGCGTGAATACTGGTGGAACTTTCGCACCGGTGCTGGATGCGCAGAAGCGGCCGATTACGGCCGGCGGATTCGTCGACCACGGGCCAACGA
>JBJMGC010000231.1:0-4433 GCA_045808105.1 Acidobacteriaceae bacterium
ACGGTTCAGCGTTCATGGCGAAGCGCATGATCTGCGGACCAACAGCGTCTTGACGCTGGGAGCATCGATCAAGCACGAGGTCGAAGCTCTGGAAGACTCCGCATTTCTTCTGACCATCTCCTGGCCCGATGCCGGCAAGCTGCAGGCAATGCAGCACCGGGGATATGGGACCTAGCTTCTCTCGTTGGAAGTTGGCGTGAATTTCTTTGGTGCTGAGCGCTTCGAGGCTGGCTCGCTACTGACCGGCATCTCAGCGGCTTGCGCCCTCGAATAGACTAATCTGCATGGCAACGCCAACCATGCGGCCCACGGGACGGCCCCAATACAAAACGCCATCCCGAGGTAGAGCGAAACGATTCTGGCAGCGCGTAACCGAGGGCATGGAGCTCAACCAGCTCTGGTGGCAGTTCCGCAAGGATGCCCACTCCAGCTATCGCCTGTATTCGCAGGAGGTTGACCGCACACGCATAGAGGGTGTCTCGCGCAGTAATCATTTCTTCCGGGTGTTGACGCAGTTCTTCTGGGCAATCATCGAAAAGCTGACGCCGGCCCGCCGCGTCCTGCTGCTGATTGCTCTCGTGCTTCTCTTTCTCCCAGGTGGCGAATCGGAATTCAGCACGAAGAGTTATCACGTAACAATCTCCTCTCTCGACTTCCACTTCTACGGCGGCCTGCTCATGTTTGTTCTGCTGATCCTGGAGGTCGCCGACCGGGTGGTAATGAAGCGCGATCTTCAGATCGCCAAAGAAATCCAGGCATGGCTCTTACCATCCGAACCGCCCACCGTGCCCGGGCTTGAGATCGCCTTCGCCACGCGTCCTGCGAACACGGTCGCCGGTGACTACTACGATGTCTTCGCGCGCTGCCCTTCTGCGCCGGAAAGCTCCACGTTCCTGTTTGCAGTTGCCGATGTTGCCGGTAAAAGTGTCCCCGCGGCCATGCTGATGGCGACCTTCCAGGCGAGCCTGAAAACGTTAAGCAGCACTCCCGGCCCGCTACCGGAACTGGTCGCAAGAATGAATCGGTATGCCTGTAGCAACAGTCAACGGGGGCGGCGTTTTACGACTGCATTCATCGCGGAATATGAACCGTCCTTGCGCCGTCTCACCTATGTGAATGCGGGACATAATAATCCCATGCTGCGGCGGCAATCGGGATCCATCGAACGACTGGAAGCCGGGGGGATGCCGCTCGGTGTGATGGAAGATGCCACCTACGACTCCGGCCAGCGCGTGTTGGAACGTGGAGACTGGCTGGCGATCTTCACCGATGGGGTCATCGAGGCAGAGAACCTGCAGCAGCAGGAGTACGGAGAGGCGCGCCTCCTCACGATGCTGCACGCCGGCGTGTCGATGCCTCCATCCATGCTGTTGAACAGCATTCTGGCCGACTTGGATCTTTTTGTCGGAAATGCTCCCCAGCATGATGACGTGACCTGCGTGCTGATGCGGGCTGTCTAACCGAATCGATCAGCCTATTTCATCAGCCCTGCTCGAACATGCGGCGGATGCCGCGGATGGCCTGGCGGGTGCGCTCTTCGTTTTCGATCAGCGAGAAGCGGACATAGCCATCGCCGTGGTCGCCGAAACCGATGCCCGGGCTCACGGCGGTCTTCGCATCGCGCAGCAGTTTCTTCGCGAACTCGAGTGAGCCAAGCGCTCGGTACTGCCCAGGTATGCGCGCCCAGACAAACATTGTGGCTTTTGGATTCTCGACAGGCCAGCCGATATGGTGAAGGCCGCGGATGAGTGCATCCCGACGCTTGCGATAGGTATCGCAGATCTGAGCAACGCACTCTTGCGGGCCTTCGAGTGCCTGGATGGAAGCGACCTGAATCGGCGTGAAGGTGCCGTAGTCGAAATAGCTCTTGATGCGCGTCAGTGCGCCAACCAGGTCGCGATTGCCGACCATGAAACCCACCCGCCAGCCCGGCATGTTGTAGCTCTTGGAGAGCGTGAAGAACTCGACGGCGATCTCTTTCGCGCCGGGAATCTCCATAACGGAAGGCGCGCGGTAGCCATCGAAAACCAGGTCGGCGTAAGCGAAGTCGTGGAGCAGATAAATCTGCTCAGCGCGGCAGAAGGCGACGACCCGCTCAAAGAATGCGCGATCGACGACCTGCGCGGTGGGATTTGCTGGAAAGTTGAGCAACAGCATCTTGGGCCGGGGACGCATCGTGGGCAACTCATGCTGCAGGCGTTCGAGAAATCCGGCAGGATCGTTCATCTCGACGGAGACAACCTGCGCGCCGGCGATAGTCGGTCCGTAGATGTGGATCGGGTAGCTGGGATTGGGAACGAGGATCGCGTCCTGGTCATCGAGGGTGGTGAGGCAGAGGTGCGCGATTCCCTCCTTCGAGCCGATGGTGACGATGGCCTCGGAGTTGGGGTCGAGCTCGACGCCGTAGCGGCGCTGGTACCAGTCGCAGATGGCTTTGCGCAGGCGCGGAATGCCTTTAGAGAGAGAGTAGCGATGCGTTGAGTCGCGCGCAGCAGCCTCAATAAGCTTGGCAACAATGTGCGGCGGCGTTGCGCCGTCCGGATTGCCCATGCCGAAGTCAATGATGTCTTCGCCGCGGCGGCGCGCCTCCGCCTTCATCTCGCCGGTGGTGTTGAAGACGTACGGCGGTAACGAGGCGAGGCGGCGAAAGGCTTCCAAAGGATTCTCCTTGATCCTATTGTGCCTGAGGTGCTCGCCGCACCCGGGCGCCTGGTGGTCCGGCAGCGGCGCCTTCTCGCGTCTTGAGAGCAATCCGGTCCTGTCGCTCGCTTGCCATCCGATTTTGTCGATTGTCCCCTTTTCGCCCACGATGCCGCGTGGATGAGATGGGCTGACTTGCCGACTCGCTGACTCGCTGGAATATGCGCTTGGTAGACTTTCCGATAGAACTCCCGAAGGCAACCCATGTCAACCACACCGAGGCAGGCTCCTCCACTATTCAGTCCAGCGCCAGCGCCGCGAGGACGCAATCTGACGGCGATCTCGCTGGTGGCACTTGCCGCGATTTGCGCCATCGGTCTGGCGCTGCAGATCTATCATTTCTGGCCGTTCATGACGGACGATGCTTATATCTCGCTCCGCTACAGTCAGCGGCTGATCGAAGGCCACGGACTCACCTGGAACAATTTGCCCCCTGCGGTGGAGGGTTACACCAACCTGCTGTGGGTGCTGATCTGCGCGGGCCTTGGGGCGCTCGGCATGAACCTGGAAACGGCGGCGCACCTGCTCGGGATTGTCTCCACCGTTGCCGCAATTGCGGCTGTGGCTGCGCAGGTATATCGCGACTTTCCAGCGAAGGTCCGATTTCTCTCAGCTCTGATCGGATGCCTCGCGCTCTCGCTGAGCGCCCCTGTGGCGGCGTGGTCACTAGGCGGGCTGGAGCAGCCGTTGCTGGCCGCTTTTCTGGCATGGGCTGCTTATTTCGGTATCCGCTGGGTATCGACGCCAAAAGGGAATGCACGCGACGCAGATATGATGGGCCTGCTGCTGGGACTCGCCCTGCTATCGCGCGCGGACGCGGCGCTGTTCACGGCTCTGTTCTATGCCGGCGCCGTGCTGGCGGACGGTGCGCGTCCCCGTGCATGGATCACAAGGGCGCGCCTGCTGCCGATCCCCATTCTATTCTTCGCGGCGCAGGAGATCTTCCGCCGCGCGTACTACGGTGCCTGGGTGCCGAACACCGCATATGTGAAAGTGGCCTTCACGCTGCATCGGCTATACACCGGCCTGAGATATGACGTGTATGGAATTCGTTCGGAGTTTGTTTTTCTGGCGATGGCAGTCGTGGGTTGCGCTGCTCTATCGATTGCCGGAAAGCGGCGGCAGGTGATCCTGTTGGGCACCGTGTCCGTCGGCTGGCTGCTTTACATTCTGGTCGTCGGCGGAGATATCTTTCCGTCCTACCGCCATTTCGTTCCCGCGATGGCGCTGATGGGTTTCCTGGTGGCGGGCTGCGGACTGCTCACGCTGAGCGCGCCGTTCCGCTTCTCCCGTGTGCGCGTCGCAATCTTTCTGCTCCTCACGCTGTTGGTGCTCACCTCCGATTTCTTCGCGCCGCTCGAAACCTGGGAAGGCCAGGGCAAGCAGATCGGCTTGTTCCTCCATACAGCGTTTGGCGCCAAGAATCCTCTGCTCGTCTCAGATGCCGCCGGCGTGGTGCCGTACTTTGCGCAGATGGAAGCCATCGATCCGTTGGGCCTGAATGACTATCACATCGCGCGGCATCCGATCACGGGCCGCGGTGAGGGTTGGGTCGGTCACGAGTTGGGCGACGGAAAGTACGTGCTGGATCACAAGCCCGACCTGCTCCTGCTTTCCGATTACCAGGGCAAAATCGACTTCCCTGCCGACGTGCAACTGGCGAACGATCCGCGATTTGCAACCCATTACGAGCTCATCCACATCGACGCAGGTCCGCCAGATCCGATTCGCGC
>JBJMGC010000232.1:0-3149 GCA_045808105.1 Acidobacteriaceae bacterium
AGACACTCGCCGAATTCATCTCCAGCGGCGCCTATGAGCGGCATCTACGCCGCGTCCGCCGCCGCAACGCAGCGCGTCGCGCAGCGCTCCTCGATGCCATACATGAGCATCTGGGGAATCGCGTCACGATCACCGGCGAGGGCGCCGGCGCTCACATCGTCCTCTGGCCCAAACGCCGCATTTCCGAAGAGGTGATCATCACTCAGGCAGCAGAGCGCGGTGTGGGCGTGTATGGCATATCGGGGTATTTTTTGACGAAGCCCTCACGCACGGGAATCATGTTGGGCTATGCACGTATGAGAGACGCGGAAATTCGCGAAGGCATCCGGCGGCTCGGCGACCTCTTCTGAGTACCGCGACTATCAAATGTGGAGGTCGGTCGTCTGCGCTGGTTTATACGCCGCCTCCGTACGGGGGCAGGGGAGGGGTGCCTCACCCGGCCAGGAAAGCGTTCCATTCCGGAGCTGCGGCCCTGATACGCTAGAGCCTGCCGGAACCCACATGCCACCCAAGACCGCCCCCCCCGCGCCGCCCGCTTTTGAGTCGTGGGGCCGCTATCCCAAACACCGCGCCGATGTCGTCCCCCTCTACTGGACGAGCGATTTTCCCCTTGCTCGGCCCCTTGAATCGGCCATGCTGCCGGTCGGAATGGGCCGTTCCTATGGAGATTCCTGCCTGCTCGAAGGTGGAACTCTGCTGGCTGCGCGCGGGCTTGACAGGTTCATCGCCTTCGATTCCGCCACTGGTCTACTGCGCTGCGAGGCCGGTGTCACCCTCGCCGAAATCCTTGACTTCGCTGTCCCCCGCGGCTGGTTCCTTCCGGTTACTCCAGGGACAAAATTTGTCACCGTCGGCGGCGCCATCGCGAATGACATCCACGGCAAGAACCATCATGTCGCCGGCACCTTCGGCTGCCACGTACCGCGCTTTGAACTCGTCCGCTCCAACGGACAGCGATACGAGTGCACCGCGACACAAAACCAATCGCTCTACGAAGCGACCATCGGCGGCCTCGGGCTAACTGGCCTCATCACCTGGGCGGAGGTGCAGCTTCGCCCCATCGTTTCGCGCAAAATCAAGCAGGACTCGATCAAGTTCACCGGACTAAACGAATTCTTCGCTCTCTCGCGCGAATCGCAGCACCTCGAGTACACCGTCGCCTGGATTGACTGTGTCGCGACGGGAAAGAACTTCGCTCGCGGCATCTTCATGCGGGGCGATCACTCCGAGCAGTCGGAAGAACTGAAGCCCTCCGGCAAACCGAAACTCAGTATGCCTGTCGATCTGCCTGGCTTCCTGATGAACAAGGCAACCATCGGCGCCTTCAACACCGCCTACTATGGGAAGCAATTAGCCAAACAGAAGAGCGGATTGGTCGATTACGAGCCTTTCTTCTATCCGCTCGATTTCGTGCATCACTGGAACAGAGCGTATGGCAAACAAGGTCTCCTGCAGTTCCAGAACGTGATGCCGTGGGAGCCGGGCGAATATCAGGAGGGCTTCACGCAGCTGCTCAAAGCCATTACCGCCTCTGGCCTAGGCTCCTTCCTCGCGGTGATCAAGATTTTCGGGAACGTCAAGTCTCCCGGCATGATGAGCTTTCCCGCGCCGGGCCCGATGATCGCGCTCGACTTCCCCGTGCGCGGCGAACGAAGCTTCGATCTTACGGACAAACTCGCCGACATCACCGCCGCATACGGCGGCAAAATGTACCCTGCGAAGGACGCGCGCATGTCGGCGCGCCACTTCCAGCAGTTCTATCCGCGATGGCAGGATTTTGCCCGGTACATTGACCCGGCCTTCTCCTCCGCGTTTTGGCAGAGGGTCACCACGCTTGGCTAGCCGGTCTGTCTATCCCCCGCAGCGCATCCTCGTCCTCGGCGCTACCTCCGCAATCGCCATGGCGATCATGCGCCAGCTCATCACACCCTCGGCGCACTTCTTCCTTGTAGCCCGCTCCAAGGAGAAGCTGACGGCCGTGGCCCAGGACCTTCTGGTGCGCGGGGCCTTGCGGGTCGACATGGTCGTCTCGGACCTCGATAACATTCAGGATCATCCGCAGATGTTGTCGGTGGCTACTTCACAATTGGGCACGATCGATCTTGCACTGCTCGCGCATGGAGTGCTCGGCGATCAGGCTGCGGCCGAGCGGGAATATTCCGCTGCCGAGCCAATTCTGGTCACGAACTTCCTCTCCGCCATATCGCTATTGACCTGGCTGGCAAACTACTGCGAATCGCAGGGCAAAGGCACACTGGCGGTCATCAGCTCCGTCGCCGGCGACCGGGGGCGCAAGAGCAATTATGTCTATGGCGCCTCGAAGGCAGGGCTGGATGCTTTTCTCTCCGGGCTGCGCAATCGTATCGACCGCTCCGGAGTACAGGTGCTCACCATCAAGCCCGGCTTTGTTGCTACACCGATGACGGCGCACATCCCGAAGAACCGTCTCTTCGCTACACCGGAACAGGTCTCTATCGGCATTCTGAAGGCTGTTCGGAGGCGCAGCGATGTTGTGTACGTGCCCTGGTTCTGGCGGCCCATTATGGCCATCATCAAGGCCGTGCCGGAGCGCATCTTCAAAGGCCGTGATCTGTAGCAATCAGGACTGGATCGGTCGTGCAGCCAATGCGTAGGATGTGCGCGTCACATCTGACACGGAGGGAATCGACATGATCGCAGTGCATGACGGTCAATGCGGCGTCTGCTCTCACTTCGGCGAACACAACCAGGCAGACAAGCAGGTGCTCACCCAGATCCTTAGCAGCCATCAGGCTCCGGAGTCGTTGATTGAGGGCTGCGGCCTGCCGAAGAATGCGGCGCTGCACCTCAAGGTAACGCCAGTGAGCGGTTGCGACGGCTTCACTCCCGCTGCGGCAGCGTGATACAGAACTTCGATATCGATAGAAAGGCCGCTTGACTTCGAGGACCCAGGCGGCCTTGCTGTTTGCTACTTACGAATCTTGCGATAGGCCTCGACGAACAGTGGCGGCACCAGCTTGTGAGCGGTGGTCTTTAGCCGCGCGCCAAGCGGTTCCTTCTGCCCCGGCCTGCGTACAAATGCCACAGCATGCTTGGTGGTTTCGTCATCCGCCGGTCTTCCATTGCTGAAGTAGTAGGTCGCGATGGATTTGCGAGTACGATCCGGCGGG
>JBJMGC010000233.1:0-17383 GCA_045808105.1 Acidobacteriaceae bacterium
GAATCGCTCGCCACCGGTCTACACGCCTCGTTCACCTTGGGCGGCGGCCAGTTCTGTACCAAGCCGGGCCTCGTATTTCTCCAGACACCCGATGCACAGTTCCTCGCGAAGCTCCGCACACTAGCGGCCAGCGATCCCGGCTTCGCTCTGCTCTCATCCACAATCGCCGAAACCTACGGCAAAGGGCTTCAAGAGCGATCGACGCTGCAAAGAACCCAGGGCAAGCGGCCCGCAGCGGGCTTCGCCGCCCAGACTGTTTTGCTGGAGATGGATTACGCCGCATTCGCCGCCAACCCGGCCCTCCACCACGAACTCTTCGGGCCATCAACATTGCTCGTCACTGGCACGGATCGCGAACAGATGCTCGCTGCCGCGCGCGCTCTCGGAGGACATCTCACCGCAACCATTCTCGGGACTGAGGATGATCTGCGGGACTATAAGGAACTGATCTCGATCCTGGAAACAAAAGTGGGCCGAGTGATCTTCAACGGCTTCCCCACCGGCGTCGAAGTCACGCACGCCATGGTGCACGGCGGCCCCTATCCGGCAACCTCCGACGGCCGTTCTACCTCAGTCGGGAGTCAGGCTATCTTTCGCTTCGCCCGCCCGGTGTGCTACCAAAACCTGCCGCAGGACGCGCTCCCCGCGGAGTTGAAGGATGACAATCCGCGCAGGATTATGCGTCTATGGAATGGCGCGTGGAAACCGAATGAATAGCTCACCCAGCGGTAGGAGGGGGCTCCTACCTCAAGCAGCACGCCGCCGTATCACGAAGTAAATAGGCACACCGCTCGCGACAATGAGCAGCCCCGGCCACGTCGTTGTTGTGCGATAGAAAAAGAGCACCGCAAGAATCACCGCCGCGCCCACGATGTACAACGCAGGCAGCCACGGATAGCCCCACGTCCGGTAAGGACGATTCGCGTCCGGCCGCGTCCGGCGCAGTCGAAAGAGGCCCGCGACAGTGAGTATGTAGAACAGCAGCGCCGCAGAAATTACGTAGTCGAGCAGGTTACTGTAGAGATTGCCGTAAGCGCCGGTCACACGGTCATGCGTTCGCGGCAAAACCAGAAAGGCTGACCAGAAGCACTGCATCGCAAGCGCCCATCCCGGCACGCGTGCGCGATTCAACAAGCCGGCGCGCCGGAAGAAGAGACGATCCTGCGCCATCGCATAACAGGCACGTCCGCCGGCAAGCGTCAGCGCGTTTACCGTGCCGAATGTCGACACCATGATGAGGATGGCCATCGCCACACGCCCCAGTCCCGGCAAGGCCGCATCCACCGTCAGCGTAGCGACGCGGTCCTGTGGCGCAGTCTGGATCGCATGCATCGGCAACGCTGCAAGATAGCAAAGGTTGCAGAGGAGATAGAGAACGATGACGGTCGAGGTGCCGATCGCGAGCGCAAGCGGCAGGTTGCGCTTGGGATTGCGAACCTCCGCGGCGACAAAGGTGATGTCATGCCACGAGTCAGCTGAGAACAAGGATCCCGTCTGCGAGACGCATAGCGCGACGAACAGGCCGACGGCGGTCGTCGCTTCCAGTCCATGAATGGGCGTCACATTCACCGGATGCCAGGGCGCAGCAAAGTTCGCGCGCAGCACCGCAGGCCTTAGAAAAGCCACAACAGCACCCAGCACCAGCAGCGCCGCCATTCCGCCCAGCTTGGCGACGGTGAAGACGTTCTGGATGCGCTTGCCCCATTCCACCCCATAGCAGTTGAACAGCGTGATCAACACGATGATCACAATGGCCAACAATTGCGCGGTCGAAAGCGACAGCGCATATCCGGGCAGCACCTGTACCGGCGCAATCAAATAGCTGTCCTCGCGGATGGCAGGAAAAAGGACCCCGCTGAAACGCGCGAACGCGATGCCCACTGCGGCGATGGTGCCCGTCTGGATGACAGTGAGCAGTGTCCAGCCGTAGAGAAATCCAAGCAGCGGCGAGAAGGCTTCGCGCAGGTAAACATACATTCCGCCGGCTTCGGGCATCATCGCGGCAAGCTCGCCGTAGGATAGGGCCCCCGCAAATGTAAGGACGCCGGTAATGACCCAGGCCACCAGCAGCCAGCCCGCGCTACCGACCTGCCTTGCAATCTCTGCGCTGACGATGAAGATGCCCGAGCCGACCATGATGCCGGCCACCACCATCACCGAATCGAACAGACCCAGTGCCCGACGAAACTCTGTAGGTGGGTTCGTTCCGTCTTCTTGCTGCGCGAGTGGCGTAGTTGGCTGCATCCGTTACGGCTTCCCCGCTCCTGATATGGCTATTGTGCGACCGCTTTAGCTTACGGCTTGGCGGCATAGCAAGCACACCAGAGATGAAGGAGAATCACATACATCAAGCGGGACAGCAAATCCTGACCGCGAACGACGGGTGAATTATGGCCGAGGAGCCGAGGCCGCTCCCGGGACAAGCTGCAGTCGCTGTGCCTCGCGCCGGTTCTGCTCATCCGCCATCTGAGCAGCGATCTTCAGCTCACGTTCGGAGGCCTCCTTCTGGCCATTTCTGGCCAGGGCGAGGCCGTAGTAGTAATGGGCCGGCTGATACTCCGGCGCCACCGCGATTGCCGCCTCGAGCGACCGGACCGCGTCGGGATATTGCTTCAGCCGGAAAGCAGCAATCCCCACGGCTGTCAATGCGCCGCCGTGCTTCGGATCGTGCTCCAGTGCCTTGCGGCACTCCTGCTGTGCCTCGGTATAGTCGCCGTGATCCAGTGCCATCTGGCCAATCTGATAGTAGGACTCCGCCTGGTTGGGAACTACTGCGATCGAGCGCTCAAATTCAGCTTTCGCTTCATCCGAACGTTGCGTCATCTGGAGAATTCGCCCAAGCCCATAGTGTGCCGTCGCGTCCTCGGGGCGAGTCTTAAGATATGCCCGCAAATCGCGCTCCGCCTCAGGCATGTCCTGGAGGTCCATCTTGACGCGTGCTTCGGCATAAAGCGCCTTCAGATCCTCTGGATGGATCGATCGCGCTTCCCGGACGTCACGATCCGCGTCGCGCAACAGGCGAAGTTCATCCTCGAGGATGCTCAGATCCAACAAGAGAGCAAAGCTGTGCGGAACCTCCGCCTTCGCCGATAGAAGCGTCGCAAGCGCGCCGTCGCGATCACCACTGGCACGCTGCTTGAGCGCGGTTCCCTCCGCGGCACTCACCAGCATTTCGCGAAGCTCGCTATTGCCATTGTCGCGCCTCAGCGCGTCCGTGAGATAGGGAAGCGCCTCGGCTTGCCGGTGCTCTTCCAGCAACAGATGGCCAAGATTGGTCTGTGCCGAGGTCAGGTTCGGTTGGATCGCAAGCGCTTTGCGGAATGATTCCTCCGCCTTCGCGGGTTCATTCTGCTGGACTCGTATGACGCCGAGCAGTGCCCAGCCGTCGGCATTGTCGGAATGCCGCTGCAGAAGCGTCTCAACGATATGGCTCGCCTCTGTAACCTCGCCGTGCTCAAGAAGACCACGCGCCCGCTGAAGAGTCTCCGGCGTCTGCGCTGCTAGGGCGAGCGTCGATGCAAACAGACCGGCTGCAAAACACCAGAGGACGAGGATTGAGATTCGCGACATTGCAAGAAGAAGGCCTGGGTTCCGATAGCGCTCCCAGGCCATGGTATCGCTGTTTCCCACGCGATCAGAAGGTGATACGTCCCGTAATCTGCATCTGGCGCGGCTTGTTGATGAGGCCTGTCGGAATGCCGAACGTCGAGTCGCTCGGATTTGTATCCACGTTAGTAAAGGTGTGACGGTTGAAGGCATTGAGTGCTTCCGCCTTCAGTGTGAAGCCCAGGCCCTCATGGATTTGGAAGGTTTTCAATAGGCTGAAGTCCTCGTTGAAATAGCGATCCAGGCGAACGTTGGAATTGACACGCGGCGTATTCCCAAACCGATACGCTCCGGCATTCCGATATGCCGGCTGGTTTTGATCGAAGAAGGCGGCGGTCGCATCGTTCCTGGTATAGCCCGAGGCCTGAGATTCTGTCGTCAGACCGTTGAAATAGCTGTTCATGTTTGGATCGGACGAATTTGGATTGATCAAAGGATTGACTTTGTGCGATCGAGCCACAGGGCTCATGATGTCTTTGCCGGTGAATGTGTAACGAACACAGTTGTCCCACCCCGGAATACCACTGGCACAGCCGAAGGAGATCGGCGACCCGCTTTGATACCGCTGGATGCCGCCTACCTGCCATCCGCCTATCAGCTCATTCACCAAGCCGCCGTGATTCAAAAAGTATTTGCCTTTGCCAAAAGGCAGCTCATAGAGATAGCTGAGTACAAAAGTATTCGGAATATCCTGCACGCTTACCGACTTGTTCAGCTTCAGGTTTGTCGGGTCTTCACCCTGCGCGATCGCTGCATTGCTGCCGTTATTGACGAACGGCAATGCGCTGTCGGCATCGGTCTCCGTCTTCGCCCATGTGTACGAAGCCAGGAACTGAAGACCGTTCGTAAAGTTGCGCTGCAGTGACGCGAGCAGTCCGTCATAACTGGAGTGCCCCAAGTTTTCAAGGCAGCAGTCGCCAGCGATATAGGTAAACTGCGGGAAGGGCCGCAGAGCCCGTTGTACTTGCGCTCCGCCACCCCACAAAGCATCGAATCCGTTGAACGGCTGCGTAACGCCAGCGGTGTTGCCATCGACTTGCTGCGTAAGCTGATCGCCCAATGCAAAGTTGGCCTTGGACATGTTGTTGTCGTTGGTCAGGAATCCAGAGTGCAGGTGTGTGCCGCGGTTACCCACATAACCAATGGACAACACGGTATTCGATGTCACCTGTTGCTGCAATTGAAGGCTCCAGCTATAAATCGCTGCCGGACGGCCGAACGACGGCTTGATGTAATCGTTAGAAACCGCGGTTCCATCGAAGACACTCGGATTTAGATTGGGTGCCTTCGCGTACGCCGGGAAGCCATTGTCAATGTTGAAGGCGGGCGTGAACCCATCAGGACTGATCGGATTTGGATTCGCGACATATCCAGTCACCATGCTGCCGCCAAAATCGCTGTATTGCAGCGGCCCATAGAAGATTGCCGTTCCACCCCGCAGGACCGTCTTGCCGTTCCAGATGGATGGTGAGTAGGCGAAGCCGATGCGCGGCGAGAAGTCCTTCCAGTAGGTGTCCGCCCACTTCTTGTTGCAGCCGGAGCAGTTGGAAGCGTAGACCACTGCGCCTTTGATGTTGTAGAGCGGGTCGGTAGCATTGGGATCAAAGTTCGAGGTGTTATTGATCGCCTCAGTGCGGGGCTGATCCACGTCCCAGCGCAGCCCCAGATTCAATGTCAGGTTGTTGGAAGCCTTAAAATCATCCTGTCCAAAGAAACCATAAAACCAGGAAGTCCAGCGAGGCTGATGCGCATATTGCTGGTTGGTCGAGTGATCCACATTTCCCAGCAAGAGACTGGCAAAGCTGTTGCCCGAACCACTAGCTACAGATGGATTATTACTTGCTGCCGTAGCGGCGCGGGTGAAATTGAACTGCGGTACGGGCAGGTTAATCGGCGAATACTGCTGGAAGCGAACATCCGTGCCGAACTTTAAGGCGTGCCGCCCTTTTTGCCAGAAGATACTGTCATTCAAGCGGAAACCATTGTCGATGTTGTCCCCGTTGTGCCCGTTGTTCAATTGAACGATCTGGTCGGCACGATCGATGTTGATGACTGGGAAGTTGAAGGTGTCGATGTTCGAGATACCTAACTGGGCGGCATAGTTCGTTCTCCCCAGAGCGGAAGTAGTGAAGTTCTTCGAGTTACTGCGATTGGTGCCGAGGTTCAGGTGATTGAGCAAGCTCGGCGTGATGTCGTAGTCCCAACCGAAACGCCCAAAGTGAGTGAGGAAATCCTGATGCCACTGGCCAGGATCGACAGGATCCGGTAAGGCACGCGATGCCTTCAGGCTTGTGTTCTCGCGCGTCGAGTAGGAGCCGTATATCTTGTTCCGCTGGCCAAATGCCTGATCGATCCGAACCGTATAGGTCGTGTTGTTGATGGGATAGGGCGAAGCAAGCGTGTAATTCTGGTTCAAGTTACTGTTTTGCGGAGTGGGATAGTAATTCAGCAGGTTTTTGGCTACTGTACTCAGCCGGTTCGCCGGGACGATATTTCCCGGAAATGCTGTGCGGCAGGGATAGCCGCCCACCGTCTTCGTTGTCGCGGGATCGAAGATCTGACCAAAGTACACGGGAGATCCATCGCATGGATTGATTCCCAGTGAGTTGCCAGTCTCCAGGATCTGCGAGAAATCGCCATTCCGCTCCGCCACAGTCGGGACAGTTGACGTTATTGGACCGCCTGTCGTCTGTCGGAACTGCTCCCATGAAAAGAAGAAAAATGTGCGATCGTGTCCGTTGTAGATCTTCGGAATCCAAACTGGACCACCTAACGTTCCGCCGAAGTCGTTCTGCCGATCCGGATCCTTCGCGAAACCAGCCCGGCACGAGGGCGTATCTTCGGCTCCTACACAGCTCATTGCTTTGCGGCCATTGCTGAACCAGTCGTTGGCATCCATGTCGCCGTTGCGAAAGATGTCGTAGACCGTCCCATGGAAGGCATTCGTGCCGCTCTTTGTAACGAAGTTCTCCACGCCGCCGGTCGTTCTTCCGAACTCAGCCGAAGGGATGGCCGTGGTTACCTTGAACTCCTGCAGAGCCTCAACGGAAGGAGCTTCCTCGTCAAACGACGAGCCGTTCTCGCTTCGGGTCTGGCTGCCGCCATCCAGCAACACCTCGTTACCGAAATTCTGTCCGCCGGCAAGCTTGGAGATGAATATCCCGTTGTTGCTGTTTGCCGAGCCCGGACCCGTGCTACCTGGCAGGAGGAAGGTAAAAGCCTCTGGCGAGCGCAGATTGCCGACGCCACCGAGCGCCAAAGGCAATTGCGTGATTTGCCGGTCGGTTACGATGCCACCAACATCGGACGACTCAGTCTGAATGCCTGTGGCGGCCGCGGTTACTGTGACAGACTCGCTGCTTTGGCCGAGCGCCAGCTTTGCGTTCAAAGGCGTCGTGGAATTCAGCTGGACGAGCACGTTTGAAAACGACGCCGTTTTGAACCCGGGAGCGCTCACCGTCACGTCGTAGGTCCCCAGCGGCAGTTCGGGGAATTGATAGCTGCCTGAAGACGTAGAAACGGTCGTCGAAAACACGCCGGTGCCGGCATTCTTTGCCTCGATTTTTGCGCCGGCGACAACCGCACCGCTTGGATCGGTGACGCTGCCAGAAAGTGAGCCGCGGACGGATTGCGCGAACGCTCCGACGCTCAACCCAGCAAACAATGTGACGAGAACTGCCAGGCGCGCGCAGAACCTGAAACGACTCATATTGCCTCCTCAAAGTCACAACAAAGCGGAGAGATTCGTTGTCTCTCCTTGATATTCAGAAGCCGACGCAACTACCGGTCTTGAGATGCTGGCGACCGTTTCCCGGCATATGCAACCGGTTTCAAAGCCTGACTGCACTACATCTCCGCAACGTCGAGGATTCTAGGTGCCGGAGATACAGATGCGCATGAGTGCACCGGACCAGGCGCATCTAGTACATATGGACCATGGCTTCCAAACGGCATCCCGTGTCACTGTCACGAATTGTTGAGCACAGCTCCGAACGCAAGAACCGGGCTGCTTCACTGACGATGGAGCCACACCTGGCCACTGCGAAAATCTCCGGCACCGTCCGCATCCTGCTCGTCGACGATCACCCCGTGGTACGCGCAGGTCTGGCCAGCATGCTCTCCAGCATCGCAGGCCTTGGCGTATGCGGCGCCGCGTCCACTGCAGAAGAAGCGCTGCGACTCATCGATGCGGAGCAGCCGGACGTGCTGCTACTCGATTTGCGCATGCCTGGCATGAACGGCATCGAGCTTCTCAAAGTAATTCGCGCAAGGCCCTTCCCGCCCAAATCTCTGGTTTTGACGAGCTACGAGTCCGACGAGGAAATTTATCGCGCCATCGAAGCCGGAGCCCAAGGTTATCTGCTGAAGAGCACACCGCAAGCGGAGATCGTTGCCGCCATCCAGGCCGTGCATGCCGGCATGCATTACATACCTCCGCGGATCGCCGCGCGCCTCGCGGAGCGCATGGTGCGTTCCGCGCTGACGCAGAGAGAGCTAGAGATTCTGGAGATGGTGGTCCGCGGCCTCACGAACAAGCAGATCGGGAATGCGCTGCAGATCAGCGAGAACACCGCGCGGAACCACATCAACAGCATCATCCGGAAACTCGACGTATCGGGCCGCACAGAAGCAGCGACCTCGGCTATTCAGCAGGGCCTAATCCACATGCCGGATTAAGCGTTTCTCATTTCCCTTTCATGGCGTGCAGTGTAATTACCGTTACGCTCTCGTGCGGAAATGTGTGTTGCATATGTCCGCCTGAGATATGTTCCTGGTTTCGCGCAGGAGTAACACGCTCCGGGTCATCATCATCGTTCTCGTCGCTGATGCTGGCGCTCCGCAGTGTCTGCACCACTGCATTGCCGGCAGCTGCAAACTCCCGAATCGCAATATCCGCGGGAGTGTCGACGTCCAGACTGCGGTTCACGCAGAAAATAGAGAGCGTCTTTTTCGAAGCATCGAGGGCAGCGGTTACGTCCAGGTAAGATACATCCTCAATCTCCGGAAGCCGCTTCACACCATTCTTCACCGAATAGCTCCCCGCATCGCTCACTGCCTCCACCGGCGTCGCGGGATGCGCAGTCGAGTACATCCGGAAGGCATAGTAGCCCGGCGCTCCATACACCTGCCCGCGGCTCTTCCAGATGCCCGCGAATTCCATAATGCCGGTCATGTCGGAGATGGGCACAATATCGGCATTGCGCATCAGCATGTTGAAGAAGCCTGCGGTGTCCACTGCGCCACCCATGTTGCGGAAGCTGGGAACCCCATCGCGATTGCCGATGAAGAGCCATTCGGTGAAAGCAACGTGTGCTCGATGCGCAAAGTCGGGGCGATCATCGATCTGCTGCTGGTCAGCGCGCAGTTTGCGTCCAAGCTCTACAGGCAATGCGAATGCGGCTTGGGTCATGAAATCAGTCGACGCGTGCGGCAGATTCGTCTGCGTATTCGTCACGACGAAGTGAGTTGAGAGATAGTCAAACGTTCCTGCTGGATTCGATAGCTGGTGCGCATTCCAGGAGCTGAACCAGTCCGGATCGCCTCCGGTAGCGATTAACCGGGCATTCGGATCGACGGCACGAACCGCCTTGCTGAAGGCTAGAGTTCTGCCCGCGACCTCGTCTGCAGTGGGCCAGCCAACGTTCCAATCTCCCCATAGCTCATTTCCCAGTTCCCAAAGCAGCCCGCTGTGCTGGTGCCAGTGCGCGTCGATATAACGCACCCAGTCCGCAGCTTCCTGTGGCGTGCCGGTGCCCAGGTTCAGCGCGATCTGGGGCTCCGCCCCGATCAATTCGCAGAAGTGAAGGAATTCATCGGTGCCAAAGGTGTTGTACTCCGGAATGCCCCACGCGATGTTCAGCATGTTGACACGCTTCTCGCGCGGACCGATGCCATCCTGCCAGTGATACGCGGAAGTGAAGTTGCCGCCAAAACGAACCAGTGGTGTCTCCATTGCCTTCGCCATCGCCACTTCGTCAGGATCGAGCCCATCGAGCGCATCCGCTGGCATGAGAGAAAACTGGTCGAGATCGACGCGCTCATCTCCGCTGAGTTCCACAACGAAATCCGCCGGTTCCAGGCGATGCAAAGCAGCCTGCGGAATTTGCAGTTGGAAGCTGTACTCCTTCCACTGCTCCGCGGTCGCATCAATCGTCGCGGAGGCCAGGACATCGCTGCTGTTCCGTTTCCGCAACGAAATCGTCAAGTTGGATGGCCCGCTAAGATGGCGCGCAAACAAGCTCCCCCTATAGGCGAGCGTGCGCTGCACGGGTAAATAGATCTCCTGTTTGATGCCGGTAGGCTGACCCGGCACGCCCATCACCACAAGGGAGCGCCAGGAGTTCGCGGCATTGCCCCACCTCGGCTCGTACCGGTTTCCCTGCTTTGGTTCCAACGGCTCCCAGGGCAGAGGGAGGCCAAGCGCGGATGATTCCGCCAGCTCCGGACGTTCATGCACCAGTGTTTGCAGATTCTTCGCGCTCCACAGGTTTTCCTCGAGCGAGGGATTCACCAGAAGCTCTGCCCACAAGCCGTTGTAGGTGGAGTTGCCGATCGGTTCCAGGAAGCTGCCGAAAATACTCCGCGGAATTGGCGCACCGGCAACTTTGCCGGCATCAACGGCGATGGTGGCTCTCGAAGGGACCGGCGTGACCACGGTGATCTGCGCGCGGCAGGAAAACGCAAGAAGCGAGGTGGCGGTGGTGAGTAGGATCGTGCGGAGGAGTGACATCGAACTGTGGCCCCGGCAAAGAGAATTTCCGCTGACGCGGCGTACGCCAGTCTCGATCAAGACCGCCGGAATTGCAAAAGTGGGGTGCCGGAATTCACTGCAAATCACTGTGGTTGAACAGATCTCCGGCCACTCCATGCATGCTTCTGGTAGAAAATACGGTGAGCCAAAATACAATTCAGTCCCGCGTCATGGTGAACCAATGACGGTAAAGCACCCTTCCATTCGAGCACCGCGCGGAAGCTCCAGGACGGCTCGCGGCTGGATCCAGGAAGCAGCCAAGCGGATGCTGATGAACAACCTCGACCCGGAGGTTGCCGAAAAACCGGAGGAACTCATCGTCTACGGCGGCCGTGGCAAAGCCGCGCGCAACTGGGAGTGCTACCACAAAATTATTGAAACACTCGATCGTCTGGGCAACGAAGAGACGCTGCTCGTGCAATCGGGAAAGCCCGTGGGCGTCGTCCAGACGCACCGGCTGGCGCCCCGAGTTCTCATCGCAAACTCGAACCTGGTACCGCGTTGGGCGAATTGGGAGGAATTTGATCGTCTGGACGCCGCAGGGCTCATGATGTACGGACAGATGACCGCCGGCTCCTGGATCTACATCGGCACACAAGGCATCCTGCAGGGCACATACGAAACCTTCAAGTCTGCCGCAAAACAGCACTTCAACGGAACGCTGGCAGGCACCATCAGCGTAACGGCCGGGCTCGGCGGCATGGGCGGAGCGCAGCCGCTCGCGATCAAGCTGGCCGGTGGCGTCAGCATCTGCGTTGAGGTCGATCCAACACGCATCGAGCGCCGCCTCAAAACCAAATATCTTGACTGCGCGACAGCTTCGCTCGATGAAGCGATCAGCATGGCGCGACAGGCCCAACGCGACAAAACCGCCCTTTCCATCGGCCTGCAGGGCAATGCCGCTGAGATATTGCCGGCGATGGTGAAATCCGGTTTTACTCCCGAGCTGGTCACAGACCAGACCAGTGCGCACGATCCCATGTGGGGGTATCTCCCGCCCGCCCTAGTCGACGAGGACCTGAACGCTCTGCGAGCTCACAACCCAGCGGCTTACATGAACCGCGTGCGTACCGCGATGGCACAGCACGTCCAGGCGATCCTCGAGATGCAGCGGCGTGGGGCGATTGCGTTTGATTATGGAAACAATCTGCGGACCCAGGCGAAGGAAGCTGGCGTCGCGGATGCTTTCAACTATCCGGGATTTGTCCCCGCATTCATTCGCGACTCCTTCTGTGAAGGGCGTGGCCCATTCCGATGGGTTGCCCTCTCCGGAGATTCAGAGGATATCGCGAAGACCGATGCCGCCCTACTGAAACTCTTCCCCCATGACGAACGACTGCAGCAGTGGCTACGCTTCGCCTCGAAGGAAGTCGCCTTTCAAGGATTACCCGCGCGCATCTGCTGGCTTGGCTATCGCGAGCGCGACAAGGCGGGACTGCTCTTCAACAAAATGGTTCGCGACGGAGAACTCTCCGCCCCCATCGTCATTGGCAGAGATCATCTGGATGCAGGATCGGTCGCAAGTCCGTACCGCGAAACAGAAGCCATGCTTGATGGCTCCGACGCTGTCTCGGATTGGGCGCTGCTCAACTTTGCCACTGGAATCGCCAGTGGCGCGGCCTGGATGAGCTTTCATCATGGCGGCGGCGTGGGCATGGGCTACAGCCAGCACGCTGGCCTGGTCGCAGTGGCGGACGGCAGCGAGGAAGCCGAGGAGCGTCTCCGCCTCTGCCTCACGAACGATCCGGCGATGGGTGTGATCCGGCATGCGGACGCAGGCTACCCAAAGGCGCAGGGAGTGGCGCGAGACCGTGGTCTCGATATGCCAAGCCTCCCATGAACGCAGACCTTCTGATCACCGGCATTGCGCAGCTCGCCACACCTAAGGGTGCTGGACCGAAGTTCGGCGCGCAGATGCGCGAGCTGAGGGTAATCGAGAACGCCACAATCGCGATCGCCGGCGGCCATTTCCTCTGGACTGGTCCTGCGGCAGAATGGTCCGGAACAGCATCACGGTCCATCGACCTTGGCGGCCGCGCTATCGTCCCGGGCCTGGTCGATCCGCACACACACGCGATCTGGGCCGGCGATCGGCTCCGTGATTTCGATGCACGCACTTCCGGCATCTCCTACGAGCAGATCCTCGCCGCCGGCGGAGGCATCTGGAGCACCATCCGCGCGACCACGGCTGCGTCGGACTCCGATTTGGTATCCCTTGCGGAGCACCGAATATGGGCGCTGATTCGTTCTGGAGCTACCGTCGTCGAAGTGAAGTCGGGTTACGGCTTCAGTGTCGCCGGTGAGCTCCGCCTGCTCGAGTTGATCCAAACGGTCGCTTCGCGTCTGCCCATCCGAATTGTCCCGACTCTCCTGATCCACATACCACCCAGCGATGTCAGCAAACGGAATACGTATCTCGTGCAGATACGAAATGAGCTGATCCCAGAAGTCGCACAACGCGGTCTGGCACAGGCGGTCGACATTTTCGTTGAGCAGGAGGCATGGAGCGTCAACGAAGCTGAGTCCGTCCTCACCTGCGCTCTTGAGCACGGCCTGCGTATCAAGATGCATGCGGAGCAGTTTCATTCGGTCGGCGGCCTTGAGCTTGCATTGCGTCTCAAAGCGCTCAGCGTCGATCATCTGGAGGCATGCCAGCCGCATCAGTTCGATCTCTTTCGCAATGGGCCAACCATCGCCACCCTACTGCCCGGCGTGTCACTGCACCTTGGCATTCCCAAGGCGCCCGGCCGGCAGTTGGTTGACTCTGGTGCCGCAGTCGCTATTGGTACAGATCTCAATCCCGGATCGAGCCCCTTATTCTCCTCGAGCGCTGCGCTTGGCCTTGCTGTGCGATTGAATGGCCTCACTGCGAGCGAAGCGCTGGCTGCTGGAACGGTAAACGCGACCCACGCACTTGGATTGGCAGACGCAGGACGCATCGAAGCAGGAGCGCAGGCGGATTTCGTTGTATTGGAGTCGAGCGACTGGAGAGATCTGCTTTACTGCATGGGCGCGAATCCCGTACGCGAGGTCTGGTGCTGCGGCAAACCGATCGTATCGCCGAACCCAGGTCCAGATCGAGGGCGCGATGCCTAAGTCCTTCCGGCCAACTCTGCTTTATCAGGACGGCGGCTTCGTCCCCGGCAAGCATCTGAATGTGGACGATGACGGCCGCATTACAGAGGCAGTAGAGAATGCCGAGCAAATTTCTCTAAGCAGCAAAGCGCTCCTACCCGGCTTCATCAATGCGCATTCGCACTCGTTCCAACGGCTCATTCGCGGTCGCGCAGAATCGCGGTTTGTCAGCGGAAGAGACTTCTGGTCATGGCGCAACACGATGTACCAAGCCGCCGCTCTGCTATCGCCAGAGGACATCTACGATGTAGCGCGCATGTGCTTCCTCGAAATGGTGCGCACCGGCATCACGACCGTGGGCGAATTTCACTATCTTCATAACGCGCCCGATGGGACGCCCTACGACGATCCAAACCTGCTGGCACATCAGGTCATCGCGGCCGCGCAGTCCGTCGGCCTGCGCCTTGTCCTCCTTCGATCCGCGTATCAACGATCCGGGTATCAGGTGGCGACCGATATCGGTCAGCGGCGGTTTTTCGAGAATACCGATGCCTTCCTTTCCAGCGTCGCCCGGCTGCAGGCATCGTATGCCGGCAAATTCGCGGATGTCCGGTTCGGTGTCGCACCGCACAGCATCCGCGCTGTCCCGTTAGAAGAAGTCCGGCAAATCGTATCCTGGGCGCGCACGAATTCCCTTCCCATCCATATGCACGTCGCCGAGCAGGTTGGCGAAAATCTCGAATGCCAGCGGGAGTACGGACACACCCCGATAGAGTTACTCGCGCACGACGGCTTGCTCGGTAGGGATTTCGTCGCTGTCCACGCGATTCATCTCACCCCGCATGAGATCACCGCCTTCGCCGACGCACAAGCCATCGTCTGCTCTTGTCCCACCACCGAGCGCAATCTGGGCGACGGCATCGTTCCCGTTGACGCCTTGATGAAGCTGGGTGTACGTCACACGTTGGGATCGGATAGTCAGGCGCAGATCGATCCTCTGGAGGATGCGCGAGAGCTGGATTACCACTTGCGTCTGGTACAGCAGCAACGGGCGATTCTCGATCAAATCGACAGTCAGCCGATAGCAGCGCGCCTCTTCGACTGCGCAACCATCCACGGAGCGCAAGCATTGGGAATCGCATCCGGCTCACTGCAGCCCGGACAGTACGGCGATATGATCTCCTTCGATTTGGAAGACATCTCGATCACTGGCCACACACCGGAGACACTTCTTCCACTGCTCGTCTTTGGAGCAAATCGCACGGCCGTTCGCGATGTGATCGTGAACGGAAAAATGATCCTCACCGACGGACACCACCATCTCGAAGAAGAAATCGTCAGCAGATATCAAGCGGTCTATCGGCGAGTCTGGGGGTGAAAGTTCCCGATACGAATCTCGATTCAAGCGCGGTGGTCAATCACCTCTCGAATTTGATCCGGATCCCATCCGTCTCAGGGATATCGAACCGTCCGGTGACCAAATACGCAAGTTCAGTTCTGAAAGCTAGCGGGTGGACAACACGTGAAGTAACTTACATCGACGAGAGCGGCACAGAGAAGGTCAACCTCATAGCCGCTCCACCGGGACAGGGCGTTGAAGATCGCACTGCCGATCTAGCTTTTCTCTGCCACACCGATACCGTTCCGTATGCAAACGACTGGCAGCACGCCCTGCAGCCACTCCGTCAAGGAGAGATGCTGCATGGTTGCGGGGCCTGTGATGTGAAAGGATTTCTCGCGTGTCTCCTCGTGGCGGCTGAGTCCAAAGACACAGAGTGGATCAGCGGTCTGCGCATGGTATTCACCGCGGACGAAGAGATCGGCTGCATCGGTACGAAGCGGCTGATCGCGAGCGATAGTCTGAGACCAAAGCGACTTGTAATAGGCGAGCCCACATCGCTGCGCGCCGCTCGTGCAGGAAAGGGGTATTGTCTCGCGCGCATCACAATTCAAGGCCGCGAGGCACATAGTGCCTTGCCTGCGCAAGGCATATCCGCCATTTACGCCGCAGCCCGTCTGGTATCTGGGATCGAAGAGCTCGCTAAACAACTCATGATGGAAACACACGACTTCTTCGATCCCGGATTCACGACATTGAATGTGGGCACCATTCAGGGCGGCTCGGCAAAGAACATCATCCCCGGGCGCACGGATCTCATTTTGGAGTGGCGGCCTATTCCGGGATTGTCACGCGAGCGCGTTTCCACTGAGATACGCAAGATCGTGGCAAGTGTCGAGACACAATATCCCGGCGTGAACGGATCGCTGGTAATCCTCAGAGAAGATCCCGGCTTCGAAGCCGCTGCCGATAGCCCACTAGTCAAGTCCATCGAGAGCGCGACCGGGCAGCCCGCCACATCCATTGCCTTCGGATCAGAAGCGAGCGCGTGGTCGGCCATCGCTGAAGAGGTCATCGTCTTCGGACCGGGAGATATGCGAACCGCCCACAGCAATCGCGAGTGCGTCTCGGTGGACGAGTTATCTACGGCGGTTCGCGTGATCACTAACCTGATGCAAGGACGGTCCGGCATAAAGTGAAGAAGTAAGAGGCAGCCAGCGGAACCTCCTATCCACCGCTTGAGTTAGCCAGCAATTCACGGTTGTTCCGACTCGAACGCCAGAGATGCTGCAGTACCCTGCCCTTCGCTACTTATCACTGGAATGACTGCGTATGTGAGAGCGTCAATTGGCCGCATTCGGCTGTCGCAGTCGAGATGCCCGGTGCTAGAGTGCATACAGCAGGAGAGTTACATGCTGCTGTTTCTGCTAGGCCCCCTCGCTCGCCGCTGGGAAGGATTTTTCAGCGCAAGCCTCATTTTTTTAGCGCTCATAGCTCTGGACGGATGCGGTTCCTCGTCTCCCGATACAACAGCAACCGCGCCGGGCAGTGGTAGCACGAACCCGTTCACCAGCGTGGTGTTCCTCGGCGACTCGCTTATGGCCGGCTATCAGAATGGATCGCTGCTGGATACGCAGCAGCCAAATGGGTTTGCAAATCTCGTCGCGCAGCAGGCAAAATTTTCCATCATACTGCCGCTCATCGCGCCCCCCGGCGCGCCACCTGTACTGAAGCTGGTGAGCGCAGGTTTCCCCCCGGTCATTGAATCGAGCGGTGGCACAACGAGCGGACGCGACAACGGGACGCAGCAGGCGACCGACCTGGCCGTGCCAGGACAGAATCTGCATGACCTCATGAATCGCGCTCCCACCGTCACGCCAATCACAGACGACGACATCATCACCGATCTCGTCCTCGGCTACCCTGCGGGCAACACGAACACGCAGCTGCAAGCGGCGGTCGCGCTGAAGCCGTCGACCATATTTCTCTGGATCGGGAATAACGACGCGCTGGTAGCCGACGAGGCGGGCAGCGCCAACCCGATGACCCCGCTTACCGATTTCAGTGCGGATTATGCGCAGCTGATAACGACGGTCAAAGGTACGGGTGCGCATCTGATGCTGGCGAATATTCCGGACGTCACCGTGATCCCGTACATGACTCCGGCGACGATCGTGATCAATTATGTTGCAGGCAAGACGGGGCAGCCCGCCGCCAATATTGGCACTGCTCTCGGCCTATCGGATGGAGATCTGGTCAATGTGCAAGGTCTGGACGATGTGGAGGCCGAACTCTCTGCATACCCGCAGGGCAGTTCAATCAAGCCTCTGGGAGACAGCGATGTGCTGACGGCTGCCGAGCGCGTTGTCGTGCAGTCCGTAATCAGTAGCTACAACCAGGTGATCCAACAACAAGTGTCAGCGGCTGGAGGCACACTGGTGGACATGCACAGCTACTTCGCAAGCCTGGCGGCGGGGCTCACGATTGACGGTCAAAATGCCACCACTGCATTTCTCGGCGGCATTTTCAGCCTGGATGGCATACATCCAACCAACACTGGGTATGCGCTGCTTGCGAATCAATTCATCGCTGCGACAAACACCGCGTTTACC
>JBJMGC010000234.1:0-9455 GCA_045808105.1 Acidobacteriaceae bacterium
ATGGATCGTTTCTTTGCCTGCGCAATCCAATACACTGCGCCTCCGGCGTTAACACGATAAGTCGCAAGGTCGGTCACACCAGCGCATGCACAAATCACGAATCTTCGGCCTCGTCGCCGGTCTCGGTTTCGGAGCCGGAATCTTCTACTACAAGTCCCTCGTCGATGCGCATCTCGCGCGTGGCCTCTCTCCCAATCTCCTGATGGTCCACGCCGACGTGCGAAAAGTCATGCGGCTGGCGCAGGAGCGCAAGGCACAAGAGCTGGCGGAATATCTTACCGGCCTTCTCCAGCGCCTCGCCGACGGAGGAGCAGAGCTGGCCACCATCCCTGCGTTCTCTCCACAAATTTGCGCTGGGGAATTGGCTGCGATGACCCCTCTGCCGCTCATCAGCCTTCTGGATGCGATCGCGGCCGAAGCAGCTCGCAGAAAACTGCAGCGGGTTGCTGTATTCGGCGCGCGCGTCACGATGGAAACACGCCTCTTCGGGAGATTTCAGGGATGCGATGTGATCGGACTGCACAGTGACGACATCGATCTCGTCAGCAACATCTATGTGCGCGTAGTCCAAGAGGCGAAGGCATCTTCGGAAGACTACGAGCAGTTACGATCACTCGCCCACCAGCTCATCGAGCGTGAGCACCTGGATGCCATTGTTCTCGCTGGAACCGACCTGGCTTTCGTATTCAACGAAGAAAACACCGACTTCCCCCACCTGGACGGCGCTCGCGTCCACGTCAAGACGATCATGGATGAGCTTCTAGGCTCGAATTCTCCCGACGCTTGAAATTCTTTAAGGCCGTGCTGGCTCGCAAGGTCACTGACGAGGCATGGCTCTGTGCGAACGCGGGGAGCGTGCTGAAGCCGAGAAGCAATGCGAGGCATACGGCTGGCAGCTTCATGGCTGTGAGCATAACGACCAACTCGCCGCAGTCGACTCGCACGTATCCAAGCTCTATTCCCGATCAAACACAAGGATGTTCGGCTTGCTTTGACCAACAGGATGCACAGTCGTCGTCAGGGTCTTGCCATCCGCAGAAAGCTGGATCTGCTGAGTGTCACGGATCTTGCCTTGAATCTTGTCGGTCAGTTCCAGCGTGCGCTCGTTCACGCGGTGGCCTGAGGTCATGAAAAAAGGCGGCAGGTTTGGGCCCTGGTTGGGATAGTCTTTCCCGTCGAATTTCATGTTTCTGGTGGATTGCTGCGAGGGATTGATGAAGGAGAGTCCGTCGTTTTCGTAAGACTCCATCTGAAGCTCGTAGACCGAGTTCACCTTTTCCGTGGTGCTTTCCCATGTGCCGGCGAAGCCGGTTGTGCCGGCCGTCCGCTTGTAAATGTAATCGAGGCTGGAGATGGAACCGTCGGGCCGGTTGGCGCGAAAGGTGTCGGTGAGCGTGTTGCCATCTGGGGAAAGCTTCCAGTTGCCAGTGATGAGCGTGCGTCCGTCCTTTTTCCGAACAACCGTCCAGGCGTCGGGCCCCGTGGCGGTGACCGAGAGCGTGGTATGAAACAGCCCGGGCTGGTCTGTGCCGTCGATCACGATAATTTCGGAATCGCCGCCGCCAAAGTCAAAGGCATACTTGTTGGCGCCGACGCTCGCCACCTTCATCTCGTCGGTGAGTACGCTCTTGGAAGGGTTAAGCTTCCACTTGCCAACGAAGGCATCATCCGCAGCCCATGAAGTGCCTGTCACCACGCACACAACCAGCATCAACAGAAAAGTTCGCTTCGCCATAGAGTCCTCCCCTTCATCCGGTTGCGGAGGAGCACGCTGGCGGCCAATCCTCAATCGAGTCAATCCGTATAAGGCAACACAACGGAAACGTCATTTATCGATTGCTTCAGTGCGACTTAGCAGCATTCGGCGACTCGGGCTGCGCGGCGCGGCCATGCAGCCGAGGTCCCTCACAGATCTGCAAATGTTCGTAGATGAACAGAGCCGTCCTGAAACGGACACTCGTTTGTGTCTCAACTTCGAACAAATTGCGGCGGGAAATATCTGCTGTCTGACTTACGCTTCGGCTTCTTTCGCGCCGCGTCGGATCAGGTTCTCATCGATCTTCGGCAGCAGACCGGTCAGCAATCCAAGCGCCGGCAGATACGAGCACACGTGATAGACAAGATTCAAACTCGTCATATCCGCCAACTTGCCCAGCAGTGCCGCGCCCAGTCCGCCCATCCCGAAGGCCAGCCCAAAGAACAGCCCGGAGATCATCCCCACCCTTCCCGGCACCAGCTCCTGCGCATACACCAGAATCGCCGAGAAGGCTGACGACAGTACCAGCCCGATGATGAAGCTCAGGATGGCCGTCCACTCCAGGTTTGCGTACGGCAGCAATAGCGTAAACGGCAGCACGCCCACGATTGAGACCCAGATCACCAGCCGCCGCCCATAACGATCGCCGATCGGGCCGCCGACAATCGTGCCCAGCGCCACCGCGCCGAGAAAGATGAACAGATACATCTCCGACTGGTGCAGCGTCACATGAAATCGCTGCATGAGATAGAAAGTGAAATAACTCGTGATGCTGGAGAGATAGAAATATTTCGAGAAGACCAGCGTCATCAGCACCACCATCGCCTGCCTCAGCTTGCCGCGTGACAACTGCGCATGCGGATGGTCCTCAACCCTCTTCTTTCCTGACGCGCCTTCTCGCACGCGCGCCTTGTACCATCCACCGATCGCCAGCAGCATCGCAATCGCCACCAGCGCCGCCGCGGAAAACCACGCAATGCGATGCTGTCCCGCCCGCGCCCCCCGCGCCGAAAGCACAAGCCACAGCACCAGTAGCGGCCCCAGCGCGGAGCCCATATTGCCGCCCAGCTGAAACAGCGACTGCGCCAGCCCGTGCTGCCCGCCCGAAGCCAGCCGCGCTACCCGCGACGATTCCGGATGAAATACCGACGAGCCCAGCCCCACCAACGCGCCCGCCACCAGCAGCCATCCATACGTTGGCGCCCACGCCATCAGCACCAGCCCGCAGAGCGAAAAACTCATCCCCGATGCCAGCGAATACGGCATCGGCTTCTTATCGGTCGCCATGCCCACAAACGGCTGAAACAGCGACGCGGTCAATTGATACGTGAAGGTGATCATCCCAATCTGCCCCAGCGACAGTCCAAAGATGCGCTGGAACAGCGGATACAACGACGGAATCGTCGCCTGGATCAGGTCATTCAGCAGGTGACACGCGCTGATCGCGGCCAGGATGGTGAAGATCGTCTCGCCGTCGCGCCGCGTCATGTTTTCCGGCAAGCTGAAGACCGCTGTCCCGCGACTGACCAATGTCCCTCCTGCTTAGATTCGATTCGCGGCATCGGCAACAGACTCAACGATGCTCGACAGCGGCCGCGGGTGCGACCAGCGGGAGCGATGTCACAAGGGGCGCCGCAGGCGCTTCTGCCCGGACGGCAGCGCTAGGAGCGCCGCAAGTCCCGGCGGTAGAGCACCTGGAACTGATATCCCGGATTCGGCGGGAATAGCGCAGCCACCGCGCGCAGTCGCTCCGCCAGCGCAGGCGAAGCCAGCAGCGGGTACTCCCGCTCGCGCAGGTCGGCGTAATCGAAATCCAGCGTCAGTGAAAGCATATAGATCGCCAGCGCATCCGCGAATGCCGCATGGATATATGTGGTCTTCGCCTTCTCGTCGATCCGCGAAGTCGCCGGCTCGGAGGCTGTCATGCGGTCCCCCCGCCCTCCACGGCCACGCTCCACCGGCTCCGAGCGAACTTCCCCGTAAGCCCGCGCCCGGCTTTCCCATGCATCGTGGCTGGTCTCGCCGCGCACCTGCGCCATTGCCTGCCGGTTCACCAGCTCGCCAAAGCTCGCCGGCACCCCGGCCGCATCCACGAAATGGTGGCCAACGTTAATGAATAGCTCAAAGGCCAGCGCAAACTTGTCCTGCATCAGCCGGGTTGAGATAAAGATGTAGTCCGCGCCGGCAAAGTGCACATTGCGATGGCAGATCGCTCGATCACTCAGCTCCGTCGTGTACTGCGGCGCGATCAGCGTCTCGCCGCTCGAGTGAGCGTCATCGGGAATGCTATCTTCGTCCTGCTCGTGAATCGTGAGCGGCACAAAATAGTACGCGCGATGCTTCAGCGCAGCCGCCACGTCGCGCGGCACCGCCGCAATGATCTGCTCCAGCTCGCCCGGCGGCAGCTTGTGGTCGCCGAACGTCGCGTAACAAATCGCGTTTTCCGCCTGCTGTACCGGCGTCTGGCGCGCCACCTGCGCGGCTGGCAACAGCTCTGTCTGTGCGGTTTGGCCCATCACTAGTATTCTAGCTGAGAGCGCTCTCCCTATATGTCTGCAATCTCCGCCAGTGATTCCAGCCCTTTCGCCAATCGAGACTCTGGTCCTGACCCCAGGCGCGCCGGCGTCACCGTCTGCGGCGTCCCCATCGGCGACTTCGGCCTCTTCGCCAGCACCCTCATCGCCATCGCCCTCGGCTTCATCGCCTTCTTTGGCGCTACCTTTCTCAGCATCTTCGGCTTGATGATCTACAACCGCGCCGGCGGACACCACCTCAGGCTCGACACCAGCTACAAATTCATTGGGCTGCCCGCCGGCATCTTCGTGCTGATCATCAGCCTCGCCCTCCTGCTCGGCATCTGGCTGCACCGCAAGCTCACCGGACGCTAGCCGCATGTCACTGGTCACCATCACAGATACAGAAGGCACATCGCCCGATCAGCATCGCGCATGGTGCGAGCGCCTCGAAGCCGGTTGCATCCTCTTCTTCCCGAAGAGCCCTATCGCCATCACCGACTCCGACCTGCAGTTCCTGCGCGGCCAGCAGCAGACCGACAGCTCCCTGCACAAAAATATCGCCTACAAGCCGAAATCCAACGAACTCACCGGAGTCGACACCAAAACCGCGAACCCCGCAGCGGTCGACCACCTGCGCGGCATCCTGCGCAACTACTCGCAATCGGTCACCGCATTCCTCACCGAATTTCTGAGCCCCTACTCTGGCAATTGGCAGCTCGACTACGCCAGCTTCCGCCCGCAGGAAGAAGAAGGCCGCGATCTGCCGCTCCGCCGCCGCAACGATCTGCTCCACACCGACGCCTTCCCCACCCGCCCCACGCACGGCGCACGCATTCTCCGCTTCTTTAACAACATTCATCCCACCCGTACCCGCGACTGGATCGTCAGCGATCCCTTCCGTGCCATCGCCACACAATACGCGCCTGCTGAGATCGCGCTGCCGCAGCCGGACTCCAGCATCGGCCGCGCCTTCAAGTCGTTCGCCAGCGGCATCGGCCTCGGCGCCGCGGCGCCCGCGCTCAAGCGCTCGCCTTACGACGACTTCATGATGCGCTTCCACAACTTCCTCAAAGAGAACCGCGAGTTCCAGAGCTCTTGCGCCAAATACGACTACCAGTTCCCCCCTGGCTCCAGCTGGATGGTCTACACCGACATGGTCCCCCACGCCGTGCTTAGCGGTCAGTACGCGCTCGAGCAAACCTATCTCGTCGCCGCCGATGCCATGGTGGCGCCGGAGCATGCTCCGCTGACCGTACTCCAGGAACTCACCGGCGCAACGCTGGTCTGATTCCCGTTTTTTGCGTAACGGCCAAACGAAGCTCCGCTAGGAGTCTGCGATAAACGTTTTCTGCGTGAACCCTTCGAAAACCTTTAAACAATCGATTTGTCAGGCGCGATTTTGGAGGTATAGAGTGTTTCGCGCATGAACAGTGCGTTTTATTTCTGAAACCGATTACACGACGAGGTAAGCCCCATGCCCCCGAGAGAGCTCCTTGGAATGCAAACAGTCCACCCGAACCGCAGGCCGCTACGCGTCCGCATCGCCCGGGCGATCGTCGCAGCCCTGCTCACCCTTGCACCCGCGGCCCTCGCGCAGGTCAACGGCCTCGGCGCCCGGCCCTATCAGGGCTGGAGCACCTACAGCGAACAGACCATCGTGCCCTCCAGCACGGTGATGAATGAGCAGAACATTCTCGCGCAATCCGATGCCATGCGTGCCTCCGGCCTCAGCGCCCACGGCTTTCAGTACATCAACCTCGACGCGGGCTGGAACGGCGACACCGATCCCTACGGACGCTCGCTCTGGAACACCACTGAGTTCCCGCATTTTCTCCAGATGATCCAGCACATCCACGCCAACGGCCAGAAGGTCGGTATCTATCTGCTCCCCGGAATCGGCTCGCAAATTGTGTCCGCGAATCTGCCCATTTACGGCACGCAGTATCACGCGCAGGACATCGTGGCGCAGCCGCTCACCATCGGCAACGGGTTCGGCTACGGCTACAAGATCGATTTCAGTAAGCCTGGCGCGCAGGAATACATCAATTCCATCGTCAATCTCTATGCGTCCTGGGGCATTGATTTCATCAAGCTCGACTCGGTAACCCCCGGCTCCTACAACGACAATCTCAACATCAACAACATCCCCGATGTCATGGCCTACTCCAAGGCCATCGCGCAAAGCGGCCGCTCCATCTGGCTCACTATTTCCTGGGCACTCGATGAGGACTACATCAGCCAGTGGCAGCAGTACTCCAACGCGCGCCGCATCGAAGGCGATGTCGAGTGTGAAGGGGACTGTCCGCTGCTTACCAACTGGCCGCGCATCGAGGTGCGTTTCCTCGATCTGCCAAGCTGGGAGCACACCTCCGGCCCCACTGTCGGCTGGAATGATCTCGACTCGCTCGAAATCGGCAACGGTGCCACCGACGGCATCACCGACACCGAGCAGCAGACTGCAATGACGCTCTGGGCCCTGGCCAACGCACCGCTCACTCTCGGCGGCGACCTCACGCAACTCACGTCGTTCGGCAAGCAGGCGCTCACCAACGACGAAGTCCTCGCCGTCGATCGATCCGGCCATCCCGCAACCCAGATCACCGCCGGCTTCACTCCCGTCTGGGCCTCCAGCCTCGGCAACGGCGCATACTACATCGCGCTCTTCAATCTCAACGCGCTCCCTTCGAGTGTCACCTTCGACTGGAAAGACCTCGGCTCCGTGAATGCTGTCAGCGTTCGCGATCTATGGAGCCACAGCGAACTTGGCCCGCACCTCAACTTCATCTCCGCCCTGCTGCCGGGCCACGGCGCTCGTCTCTTCCGCGTTCAGCTCGCGGGCCACGCACTTGCCGCGCCGCCACAGGCCTACGACGGGAGCTCCGCCATTCTTCATGGCGCGGCCAACCTCCAGCCCTGCCCACTCTGCGCCTCCGGATCCAAGATCACCTATCTCGGCATTGGCCCGGACAACTACGCCACCTTCAATGATGTCGAGGTGACGAAGGCCGGCGTCTACCGCATGGAGGTCGACTCCCTCACCAATGGCACCCGCTCGTACATCATCAACGTGAACGGCGGTCCTGACATCACGCTCAACTCCAGCGGCGGCAGCGGCAATGTCCCGTCCAGCCTGACCATTCCAGTCAAGCTCAACGCCGGCATCAACAGCATCCAGTTCGGCAATCCCGGCAGCTATCCGCCGGATCTCGATCGCATCGTCATCAGCGGCGACGGCAACGAACCCTATCCCACAGCCACAACCTACGAAGGCGAGTACGCCACCCTTACCGGCAGCGGCAGTGGTGGCTTCTGCGGCTACTGCTCCGGCCTGGCCAAAGCAGGCAATCTCGGCGCCGGTGCCTCCGCCACCTTCACCAACGTAAACGTGCCTCTGGCAGGCACATACAACATGGAGATCGACTATCTCACCAGCGGACCGCGCTCGTTCTTCCTCTCAGTGAACGACGGCACGGCACAGCAGCTCGATCTCAACGGCACCAGCTTCAACTCACCCGCCAGTACCGTCATCCCGGTCCAACTGATGGCCGGCAACAACACCATCGCCTTCAGCAACCCCAGCAACTACGCGCCCGACCTGGACTCCATCACCATCTCCCCGGTCTACAAATAGTTCCCTAAGTGCCGGCCGCGCGATTTGCCGTCGCGCCCGGCGCTTTCTTCTTGCATTCTCGTATGCTGTGAAGGCATGGACGAGCAGGCACTCCACACCATTCGACAAAGCTATGACAGGGTTGCCGACGAGTACGCACGCCGGATGTTCTCCGAGCTGGACAACAAACCGCTCGATCGCGAACTGCTGAACCGCTTGGTCGTCGCAGTCAACGGTAAGGGCGAGATCTGCGACATCGGCTGCGGTCCCGGCCACATCGCGCGCTATCTGCGCGACCATGGCGCGGATGTATTCGGCCTCGACCTGTCGCCAGGCATGTTGGATGAAGCGCGGCGGCTGAGTCCAGAGATTCCATTCCGGCAGGGCAACATGCTCGCGCTCGATCTTCCCGACGCATCCTTGGCCGGCATCTCTGCGTTCTATGCGATCGTCCATCTGCCGCCCGGAGCTGTGCCGCAGGCCTTTCGTGAGATGGCGCGCGTGCTGAAGCCGGGTGGGCTGCTGCTGCTCTCCTTTCATATCGGCGAGGAGACGGTACATCGAGATGAGTGGTTGGACCGGCCGGTGACTCTGGATTTCCGGTTCTTCTCGCCACACGCCATTCAGAGCGATTTGGAAGCTGCCGGGCTGGTGATCCAGGAAATCATCGAGCGCGAGCCGTATGCTCCTGAAGTCGAGCACCAGAGCCGCCGAGCGTATATTTTGGCGCGCAAGCCGTAATTCGTGCGCGCGCCGCTTTCTAAGGGCCGACAGGATTGCTCGGAGCATGCTGCGTGCATCCCGGTTCTTTCCTGATGGAGTTGCCCGCATGCTCGATCTGTTGCAGCAACTTGTGCGGCACAAGGGATATGCGAACGCTGCGTTGCTGAGGGATATCTGTCAGCATGAGCCCGCAGCGCAGGACCCGGAGCTGCGAAAGCTCATGCATCACGTCCTGCTCGCGAACCGGTTCTGGCTATCGCTGTGCCTTGGGCGGCCTTTTTTGGAAGACAAGGAATCTGAAGTGCCAGAGTCGATCGAAGCACTCTCTGCGCGATACCGCGAGACGCATTCCGAGGAGGTGGAGTGGCTGTCGCGCTTGCAGGAAGCCGACCTGAATCGCGTGCTGGAGACAGACCGGCTCCCGGGTTACCAGCTTTCCGTGTCTCAAATTGCGATGCAGGTCTGCCTCCACAGCCATGGTCATCGCGCACAATGTGCGACCAGGCTTCGACTGCTGGGCGGTACACCGCCCGTAATGGATTTCGTGCATTGGCTGAAGGCGCGTTCGGCTCCCGAGTGGCTGTAGCAGCGACCAGCAATGAGCCCAATGGAATGCGCCGCTCGCGCGATTGGCCGCATGGCAAGTGCTATTCTTCCTGCCGACTGTACTTTTTCTGGAGGCACCACCCTATGCACACCGCTCGCGCGGCCGCGCTCCTCGCGCTGGCCGGCGCTATCCTCGCCTTCCCCATCACGCCGATCTCCGCCGCACCCAAGCCCGACAAGAAAGCCCGCACGGCCGCAACCACCGCCGAAGTCAATCCGTGGGATGCGCCGCAGCCCGCTGTCG
>JBJMGC010000235.1:0-3671 GCA_045808105.1 Acidobacteriaceae bacterium
GACACGTCGTCATCGACGAAGTCGCCGGCCAGTGGCTCACGCTTGCCGTCTGCCGCCCCGACTGGCCGCACGCCTTACTCGCCCTCGCGCTCTTCCGTCTCTTCGACATCAGCAAGCCGTGGCCCATCCGCAAGCTGGAGGCATTGCCCGGCGGCTGGGGCATCATGCTGGACGACCTGGCAGCCGGTCTCTTTGGAATGATCGTCCTGCTCGTCATCCAGCACTGGTGGTAGTCTTCGCGTCTAAACTGGTCAGTCCTGTACTGTGCAGTCGTAGACTGGAAGGGCGAGCCCTATGATCCGTATCGCCAAATCCGACCACACCAATTCGAACACGCCGCGCATTGACTCCATCACACCGGAGGCAGTGCTGCCCGGCGGCGAAGTCGAGCTTGCGGGCAGCGCGCTCGGGCCGGTAGCGGAGCGCCGTCCGCTGGCCGTGCTCGACGGCTCGCTAGCGCCTGTTCTGCTGAGCCGCCCAACGCGCATGAGCATCCGGGTGCCGGAATCTGCAGAAGCCGGCCGTTTGGAAGTACGCCAGAACGGTGCCACCAGCAACGCCGTCACCATCAAGGTGGGCAAGTTGCTGGCCGAGAATGTGAACCCCGTCGCCAGCCCAGTGGTCGACGCCGAAGGCAACGTTTACACAACGCTCTCCGGCCAACGCGGGGAGAAGATGCCGGTCTCGGTCTATCGCATCTCGCCCGAAGGCGACATGGACGCCTTCGCCACTGACATTGTGAATCCGACAGGACTCGCGATCGATGCCGAGGGCGTGCTCTATGTCTCGTCGCGGCACGAGGGCACGATTCACCGGATTACGCCCGAGGGCGCGAGCTCTGTCTTTGTCGAAAGCATGGGCGTTGCCACGGGGCTTGCTTTCGATACCGAGGGCAATCTCTACTGCGGCGACCGCAGCGGCACCATCTTTAAGATCGCGCGCGACCGGCAAATCTTCGTCTTCGCCACACTCGAGCCGAGTGTCGCTGCCTATCACCTCGCCTTCGGCCTCGATGGAACGCTCTTCGTCTCCGGCCCCACCACGTCAAGCCACGATGTCGTGCATGCGATCGACCGCAACGGTGATGCGCGTGTCTACTACCGCGGGCTTGGCCGACCGCAGGGTATGGCTGTCGATATCGCTGGTTCACTCTACATCGCGGCCTCGCATCGCGGGCGGCGCGGCGTGCTGCGCCTACCCATCGATCGTGCTCCCGAAGACGAGCCCGAGATCGTCATCAGCGGCAGCGGCATCGTGGGGCTTGCGTTCAGCCCCTCAAGCAGCGCCATCGTGGCCACCCACACCGCCATTTATGATGTGGCGTTGGGCGTGGAGGGCCTGCGCTTCCTCTGACGAATCCGCACGCGCGCCGCATCCCACACATATCCGCACGCTTTGTACCGCTGTATTTCGGAAGGTGACCCACCCGCATGCTTGCAGAAACCATCGCCGTCGGCTCGGAGATGCTGACGCCCTATCGCCAGGACACGAACTCCCTATTCATCACTGAGCGCCTCAACGAGATCGGCGTGAAGGTCGCCTTCAAAACTACAGTCGGCGACCGCATGGAGCACCTCGTCAGCGCGATTCGCACCGCCGCGCAGCGCGTGGACATCGTCGTCATCATGGGCGGCCTCGGACCCACGCAGGACGATCTGACGCGGCAGGCAGTGGCAGAGGCGATGGGAATTCACATCCGGCGCAATGCGGATATCGTTGCTGAACTCTACAAGCGCTTCGCCGCGCGCCGCATGAGCATGACCGAGAACAACGCACAGCAGGCGGATGTGCTCGAAGGCGCGCATGTGGTTCCCAACGCCAATGGAACCGCGCCGGCGCAATGGCTGGATACGGTCTTCGGCGGCCACCGCAAGATCCTGATGCTGTTGCCCGGGCCGCCGCTGGAGCTGAAACCCATTTTTGAAAACGAGTGCATGCCGCGCCTGCGGGAAGCTTTGCCGCAGCGTTTCATTGCCATGCGCACGCTCAAAGCCGCAATGATTGGCGAGTCTGCCTGCGATGCCCGCATCGCTCCCATCTATAAGCACTATCCAGATATCGAGACCACCATCCTGGCCAACGGCGGCGACATCCAGCTCAACCTGATCAGCGAAAAGCCCGCGCTCGAGATCGCGCAGGCACGTGTGGATGAATTGGCCGGCCGCATTGAAGAGGAACTGGATGACCTCATCTATTCCACGCAGGGTGAATCGCTCGAAGAGATCGTGCTGCTCTATCTCGGGATGAAGGGCGCAACGCTTGCTGTGGCCGAAAGCTGCACCGGCGGCCTGGTCGCCGAGCGTATCACTCGCATCCCCGGCAGCTCGCGCGCGTTTCTCGGCGGCGCGGTGGTGTATTCGAATGAGCTGAAAGCTACCTTCGCCGGAGTGGACGCGAGCCTCATCGCGCAGTATGGCGCTGTGAGCAGCCAGGTCGCGAAGGCGATGGCCGACGGCATTCGCAAGAAGACCGGAGCGACCACCGGCCTTGCGGTCACGGGCATTGCCGGTCCCGGAGGCGGCACGGAGGAGAAGCCGGTAGGCCTGGTCTACATCGCGGTCGCGCACGGAAAGGAGATCGAAGTGGTGGAGAAGAACTTCGCCGCCTTTTCCACGCAGAACACGCGGGAGCGCGTCCGCATGCTGAGCGCGCAGGCGGGGCTGGATCTGGTGCGACGGCGACTGATGTAACAGCTCCTAGCTCTTAGCTTCTAGTTGGTGTGGAGCAGCAGTCGCTAGTAACGTCTTGATCGTAGCCAGAGGCTAGAAGCTAGCGGCTAGAAGCTATTACCGCTACACTCAACCCGTTCCCATGCTCCTCTATTTCATCGTTGGCATCGTCGCGTATCTGCTGGGCTCGATTCCCTTCGGCCTCATTCTTGTGCGCATCTTTCGCAAGCAGGACATTCGCACGCAGGGTAGCGGCAACATCGGCGCGACCAATGTCATCCGTTCCGGCGGTAAGGGGCTGGGAGCAGCGACGTTTCTGCTCGATGCCGCAAAGGGATTCCTCGCCGTGCTGCTTGCTTGGCAAATCGCTCTGCACACACATCAATCGCAGGCGCAGGCCCAGAATCTGGCTGCAACCGCCGCGGTTTGCGCAATTCTTGGGCACGTGTACACCGTGTGGTTGCGATTCAAAGGCGGCAAGGGAGTGGCCACAGGATTCGGTGTCTTTCTTGGTATCGCGCCTCTGTCGGCCGTGGTCGCGCTGGTTGCCTTCATCATCATTTTTGCGCTGACCCGCTACGTTTCGCTGGCATCGATTCTGGCAGCGGCGGTGTTTCCCCTGGCCGCTCTGCTGCGGCACCATGAGCCGCTGACACCGTTCATGATCGCTGTGGTAATCCTGCTGCCGCTGATCGTCATCGCCAAGCACCACGCGAATATCCGGCGCCTGCTCTCCGGTACCGAGTATCGTTTCGGCAAGTCGAAGGCCGCCGCCGCTTGAGCCGCATCGCCATTATCGGAAGCGGCGCGTGGGGAACGGCGCTTGCCATCTCGCTCGCGCAGCAGCGCGCGCATTCCATCACGCTCTGGTCGCATACCGCAGCGGTTGCGGATTCCATCGCGCAATCCCACGAAAACCGTAACTATCTGCCGGGCTATCTGGTGCCCGATGCAGTGCAGCCGAGCGCAGATCTGGCGCAGGCGCTCGCATCGGCGGAGATC
>JBJMGC010000236.1:0-7734 GCA_045808105.1 Acidobacteriaceae bacterium
CAAGCTGCTTGAAGCAATGCCGGAGGTCTTTCGGCCGGCCGCAGGCGCGTGGGGCCGGCAGGGCTCGACACTTGTGCGATTGTCCAGGGCCAAGCCGCAGGTGCTCACCTACGCGCTCGAGATGGCGTGGCGTCTGGCGCAGGCGAAGCCAGCAAGAAAGAAGAGCTCCGCAGCTTAATTTTCTGCCGAGTGAGCCAGCATGAAGTCGGCTCGCTCGGCCACGCTCGCCAGCGGCAGCCGCACGATGCGATAACCAAGCTCTGTGTACGTTTTCATGGCCGCATGCTCGGTGCGCTCCGCTTCCTGCTCCGTCTGGCGGCGCTCCATGTCGGTCGAGTAGATCTCCGGCCACCATGGCGCCAGCAAGACGGGGTCGCGATAACGGCAGGCGCGTGCCTGCTCGCACAAGTCTTCAGGAAGCGCGCAGCCGACAAGATCGGCGCAGGTGAAGGCATCACCGACACCTCGATCGAAGTAAACGGCAGCACCCGGCGTGTCTACCGCGCGCCAACCAGCAGCCGTCGCGTGCCATGTAGCAATCGATCGTTGCATCAGCAACTCCGCGAAGTCCGCCGCGTCGGCCCACGGCACCGCGCTGCCACCGGATGTAACCTGCTCCTGGATCACAGCGCGTGCGTCTTCAGGAATGCAGCAATATCCCGGCGCGCCAACTCGGCAAGCAGAGTGGTCTTGCCGCTGCCAGGGCCTCCAGTGATGACATAAAACGGCGGAATACTTTTCATTGTTTGCGACTACTCCTAAAGAGAAATCTGTCCAAAGCCCTGCGGAAACGCGTGCTCGATCACGAGTCCATCGAGCATCGAAGTTAGCTATGAGGGTCAAGCTGGATCAGCTGGATCATCTCGTCCTGACCGTCGCTGACATCGAGCGAACGATCGACTTCTATACCAGGATTCTGGGGATGGAGAAGGTGACCTTTGGGACGAGGAAGGCGCTGCGATTCGGAGACCAGCAGATCAACCTGCACCAGCGCGGGCATGAGTTCGAACCCAAGGCGGCATTGCCCACGCCAGGCTCGGGCGATCTTTGTTTCATCACAAGTGTCCCGCTCGAGCAAGTGACACGTGAACTGGAAGGAGCTCACGTTCCGATCGAGCTCGGACCGGTTGATCGAACAGGAGCCAATGGTGCATTACGCTCCGTGTATCTGCGCGATCCGGATGGAAATCTGCTCGAAATCGCCAACCGGGTCTGAAGTACCCGAATGCAGCGACGAGTTCCAGATATTTCCTGGATCATTCGTAGCAATAGGTAGCCGTCAGTTTGGAGCTGGAAACGGCTCGTTCAGACTCGCGTTGGGCTCAAGATAGAGCAACCCACTTGAAGTATCGAATGTCAGCGTGAAGCGGCGCATCATTTCCATTCCGATGATCGGCACTCCGCCCGCCGGCCCCCAGACGTTCCGAAACACAAATGGACCGACCTTCACTGTGTCGTAGACCCCGGACACGTCCTCATAGCTGGTGCCTAATCCATTGCCTACTGTGGTCTTTTGCAGCTTGGCAGCGCCCCTGATGGTATCGTCGTCGATTGAATCCTCAGAGCCAGTATCGACTCGCAGCGTTCGGTCGAGAAGCTCTCCGGGTTTCGTGGCAAGGCCAACGCGAATGTAAAGGCGGCTGTTTGTTAGTTCCAACGGTAGAGGCTTGCCATCTCCCCGATAAATAAATGTCTTCGGATCATAGAAGGCGATTGTGTGTCGGACTGAATCAATACGCACTACGTACTGTTCAAGGAACTCAGCGCCAAGCAACCCATTCTCCGCTACCTGGCCTGGCACCTTTGAGAGGTCCACGATGTTTGCATGTGGAACCCGCGTGGTGAGTCCACCGATTGTGAAGCTGACCTCGCCGGCATCGCTGGCTGAGACTTCGCCATGTCCGGCCCCGTGAATGACCCCGCTGGATTGTGCTTTGATGTTGAGCTTCTGTGCCGAGGCACTGTCGAGGATGCTGTTCGGAGCACCACTGTCGAAACAGAACCAGAGAGGGTCAGAGCCGTTCACTTGAACGGGAAGGTAGATGAGCTGGCCGACAGCGCGATAGTTCAGCTCGACTAGTGGTTTGTTTGAGATTCGCTCGCTCTGTCCGTGAGCACCAGCCAGGGTGACCGCCACGCCGAACAGAGAGAACAATAGTTGTCTCATCCAATCCTTCCCGAACTGTCGAAATCGTCCCTAAGCTCGCTGGCGTGTGACCACCGCTGCCACCGGCAGAGCACTCAATAAAATCGCCGCCGCCAGCAGAAACGGCGCCCCCGGCAAATGAATCCGCCCCGGTTTGATCGCGGCCGCAAACACGAACGTAAACAGCCCCGGCCCGATCAGCGCCGTCAGGCCGCGGATGCATTGCACCGCCCCCTGCAGTTGTCCCTGCTCCTGTGAGTTCACGTGCACGCTCATCAGCCCCTGCGCGGTCGGGCCTGCCAGTCCCCACAGGTTCATGAGCGGAATACCCAGCAGAAAGAGCCATCCGGTCGGCGCCAGTCCGAAGATGGCAAACCCCACCCAGCCGATCCCCAGGCCCCATAGCAGAGTGCTCCGCTGCCCCAGCCACTTCACCAGCGGCCGAACCAGCAACGCGCCAACAATCACTGACCCCACGCCCACCAGGGCCAGTGACAACCCCACCGTCCGCGCGCTCCATTGGTACCGGTAGTCCGTGTACAGCACCCACGTATTCACCAGGGATTGCTGCGTCAGGTAGCTCAGCAGCAGTACCAGCCCCATGCCGAAGAGTTCGCGGTGCCGCCGCAGCAGAGTCAGCGATCCCAGCGGGTTCGCCTGCCTCCACGAGAACGTCCCGCGGCATTCCTTGCTCAGCGACTCCGGCAGCACGAATAGTCCATACATCGCATTCAGCAGGCTCATGCCGCCCGCTACCCAGAAGGGCAACCGCGGACTGACATTGCCCAGCACACCGCCCAGCGCTGGCCCCAGCACAAAGCCGAGACCAAACGCCGCGCTCACCATCCCGAAGGCCTCTGCCCGCTTCTTCGGATCGGTCACGTCCGCGATATACGCCATCGCCGTCGGCACGCTCGCCGATGTGATTCCAGACACCACGCGTCCGACGAAGAGCCACCCCAGCGTAGGCGCCAGCGCCATTACCAGGTAATCCACGCCCAGCCCGAAGTTTGAAAGCAGCACGATCGGCCGGCGTCCGAAGCGGTCCGACAGCGAACCCAGCAGCGGCGAAAACCCAAATTGCATCACCGCCCACACCGTGCCGAAGACGCCGAACATCTCTGCGCCGTTCGCCTCGTTGCCGCCCATAAAGCCGGTGATCAGCTTGGGCAGCACCGGCGCGATCATACCCATCGCCAGCATGTCCAGCGTGATCGTGACGAAGATAAAAGCCGCCGCGGCACGTCGCCGATGCGACAGCTCGGATATATAGGGCGCATGCGCCTCGTGCGGCGCCCCCGCGGAGCCAGCGGAAGGCGCCATCGGCTGGTCGGCCGGGGAGCTCACCTCGGAATCCACAGCCACTTCCGATTCACCCCACTCCGGCATTCACGATCCTCCGCCTTGGCGCAGCATTAAAGGCCGCACTTGGAAGCATAGACGCGCCACTCGCCCGGTGGCTTGGAGAAATCGGAAGTCCTTTGGGCCAATCCAACACAAAATCGCGCCAGGACACCACGAACCACGTGGGCCCACCAACCTCGGTGCCCCACATCTCAACGAGATGTGGGACTCGTCGGCTCGCCCATTCATCCAGTTGTGAGCGACCAAAGGAAGCGAACCCAACAAAACGCGCCGCACGCGCAATCGCCCGGACGGCCAGTCCCTGTTCGCATCCGGACAGCCGCTCTCGCAATTGGACGCAACTCCGCGATCCGGGATACACGTCATCCAGCGTCTAACTTCCTTATCACGCTGCGTTTATTGCCATTCAAGGGAATGGCAGCCAGCATGCTCCTTTTGTCCGTTAGGAAGGAAGAAATTCGGATGAAGAGATTTCTGCAGGATCTGCGTTATGCCCTGCGGCAACTCCGCCGCAGCCCCGCCTTCGCCGCTGTCGCTATCCTCACCCTGGCCCTCGGTATCGGCGCGAATACCGCCATCTTCAGCGTTCTCGACTCCATCCTGCTCCAGCCGCTGCCCTTTCCGCATGCCAATCGGCTGGTCCAGATCGACGCGCAATCCGACTACGCCAGCTTCCCCAAGGGCTGGATCCGTGAGTACCAGCGCCGCGCCACCACCTTCGCGTCCATCTCCGGTTACACCCTCAACTCCGAATACAACGTCACCACCAGCGGCACATCCGATCGCGCATTCGGCAGCGCCGTCAGTACCAATTTATTCGACACACTCGCCGTCCGTCCGGCGCTCGGCCGCTTCTTCTCCGCACCCGAGGAGGAAGCCGGCCAGGATCAAGTCGTCATCCTCAGCCACAGTTATTGGCAACAGCACTTTGGCAGCGATCCCAACGCACTGGGAAAGAAGATCCTCCTCGATGGCGTCGATCGCGAGATCATCGGTGTCGCTCCCGCCGGCGTTTCTTTCCCCGATGGGACCACGCAACTCTGGATTCCCATCTCCTTCAAGCCCAGCGACAACATCGATCCCTGGGCCGTCTTCGGCTTTCGCGCTATCGGCCGCCTGAAGGATGGAGTCCAGGCCGCGCTGGCGCAAGCCGAACTGCGATCTTTTCACCGGCAGATGCTCACACTCTTTCCCTGGCGCATGCCCGACAACTGGGCCGCCAACGTTTCGGTCGCATCGCTGCTCGACTCGGTTGTCGGCGACATGCGGCCCAAGCTCCTGCTCCTCCTCGGCGCCGTCGCGCTGGTGCTGCTCATCGCCTGCGCCAACGTCGCCAACCTCATGCTCGCCCGCGCTGCTTCACGACAGCGTGAGATGGCCCTGCGTCGTGCCCTCGGCGCTAACGCCCGCCGTCTGTTGCAGCAAGTGCTCACCGAGAGCGGTCTCATTGCCGTGCTCTCCAGTGTCGCCGGCCTGGTGCTCGCTGTTATTACTCTTCACGCGCTCAAGCTGCAGCTCCCGCCCGACACGCCGCGCCTCGCAAACATCGCGCTCCGTGGTGATGTACTTGTCTTTGCTGCTGTCCTCTCGCTCATCACCGGCGTGCTCGCGGGCCTCGCGCCCGCATGGAAGGCCGCCGGCCTCGATCTGCAAAGCTCCCTGCGCTTGAACGAGACCAACGTCTTCGGCTCGGCCGGACGCTTCCGTACCTCTCGTTTCCTGGTCATCGGACAGATTGCGCTCGCCGTCGTTGTTATCACCGCGGCCGGCGTCATGCTGCGCAGCCTTTCGCGGCTTTCCAGTGTCGATCCCGGCTTCCGCACCCAAAGCTTCGTTAGCGCGCAAATCTCGCTCGATCGCAACGCTTGCCACAGCAAGGGGACCTGCACAGCCTTCTATGGCAACCTCATCACCCGCGCCCATGGACTGCCCGGCATCTCCGATGCAGCCCTCATCGACGCGCTGCCGCTCTCCGGGATGGATGCCTGGTTTGTCTTCGACGCCGAGGGCCATCCGCGCAGCCCCAGTCAGCTCTCGATGGAGGCAACGGACAGCATCGTCTCCCCGCAATATCTCCCCATGATGGGTATCCATCTGCTTCGCGGGCGCCTCTTCGACTCAATCGAGGCCACTGGTATCAGCCGCGCCGTCCTTGTCAATCAATCGCTCGCTAACTACCTTTGGCCCAACCAGGACCCCATCGGCAAGCACCTGCAAGACGTGAACGTCGAGCCCTCGCCCGCCGTGATGGACATGAAGACCGCAGCGGTCGTCATCGGCGTGGTCAGCGACACGCGTCATCAAAGCCTCGACAAGGGCGCCGGCTGGGAGATCTATCTTCCGTTGAGTCCGAACAACGAGAAGCCTGTGATGAATATCGTGTTGCGATCGAACCTTGGAACAGGTGAGGTCGCCGGTGAGCTGCGCCGGATGCTAGCGGAGCTCGATCCTCGCATCCCGGTCACCCGCATCCGCACCATGGACGAGGTCGTCGCCGCATCCACTGCGGCACCGCGCTCGCTCGCTACCCTGCTCATGGTGTTCGCGCTGCTCGCCATCGGCGTCGGCACTCTCGGTGTCTACAGCCTCATCGCTTACACCGCAAGCTGGCGCACCCGCGAGTTCGGCCTCCGCCTCGCGCTCGGCGCAAACCGCACCCAGATATCCACGCTTATCCTGCGCGAGAGCCTCGCGCTCACCATCACCGGTGTAGTCGTCGGCCTGGCCGGCGCGTATGCGGTCATCAGCCTCATGCGCCGCTTCCTCTTCGAAACCAGCCCCGCCGACCCGCTCACTTACGCGCTCGTCCTTGTTCTCTTCGGCATCCTCTCGGTTATCGCCGCATGGCGTCCGGCGTGGCGCGCCTCGCTGGTTGAGCCAATGGAGGTCCTGCGTAGCGAGTAGACGCTACCTCACCTTTTTGGTCGCGATCACGACATCCTGATAGCTCAGAAATTCTTTCCTGCCGGACCAGCGGCCATAGTGAATCGGTTGCTCAAAGGCAAGATCAAGCCTGGAGAAAAGGTCACGCATGTACGTCTCTTCGTAAGCTATGGATGCTTCCGGATTGTCAAGATTCGCGGTGACGCAGCCATCGAGTTTGTAGATAAAATTCTGACTGCTCAATCCCTTCTCGATGAGCGCCTGAGACTCCTCATTCAGCAGGAACATGGTGATGAAGCAAGTGCCGCCCTTTGTCAGCACTCGCGATATCTCTTTCAGGTAGTTCTCCAGATCCGCGGGAAACATATGGGTGAACACGGAAGTTAAGAATACGAAGTCGAAGCTGCCATCCTCATGGGGAAACCTGTAGCTCGAAGCCTCGTACACTCCTTCCGGGTTATAGAACTTGTTCCTGACATTCGAGTGATAAAAGTGAAAGTTAGGATATCTGGGAGTGATATTGCTCTGGCACCACTCGACTCCCTTTTTCACAATGTCGAAGCCCACGTATTCTCCACGGCCTGACAGATAGCCAGTCAGTGGATTCGCCATCCGTCCAATCCCACATCCAACATCCAGTACCCGATCATCCGGCTTGAGGCCGCCGTACTGCGTGAACAGATTTCTGAATTCCAGGCCGACAGATTTGTAGTCGCCATCGCCGACAAAGTTCATGGTTCGCGGCGGGATCATCTCCCTGCGCCTCGCTGCAATGTCGGAAAGATCAAGAGCCCTCACATAGAGAGGCAGCAGCAATTTCCGGACAGAGTGAGGAAGAGCTCTTCTTAACGCGTTCACGTGGTCCCTTGCAGAGGCGATTCAAATCCGAACTTAATAGTAAATCCGACGGATTACGGGCGTCGCCCCTGCGAGAGACTGCTCCCGGTGAGTTCTTAGTAGCCTCACTTCCTCCTGGGAGCCGCGATATCTCAGCTTAGAAGCGGTACCGTGCCGTAAGCGTGCCGCTGATCGGCGCTCCGGGAAACAGCTCCAGGTCCGAGTGCGACGAATCGTAGTAGCGCGTGTTCGTCAGATTCGACAGGTGCGCATCGAACTCTGCATGCCGCCGGTGGTAGAAGACCGTCCCGTCCAGCCGCGTGTAGCCCGGCAGCTCCACCAGGTTGTCGGTATAGGCAAAGCTGTCCGTGTTGAAGTACACGCCACCGCCTGCGCCACATCCGTTCGCAAAGCGGTAGGTAGACCAGATGCTTCCGCTGTGCAGCGGAACATCGTACGGTCGCTTGCCCTGGAACGGCACGCCATTGAAGCTCGCATTCGAC
>JBJMGC010000237.1:0-20554 GCA_045808105.1 Acidobacteriaceae bacterium
CGAGCTCAGAATGCTGACTAGGACGACGGCTGCTTGCGCGCGCGTCACGGATGCTTTCGGAGAGAAGCTGGAGCTCAGCGCGCACTCCGGACAGAGTAGCTGCCGGTGCAGAAAAGGGTAGATGGCCTGCGCGCTGGCGTAATTGGTATCGCCGGCACGCACATCGTCGAACACGACCAGGTCTGCTGGTTGCGGTAGAGCAAACTTCTCTCGCAGATCCGCCGCAAACTCGGCAAGCGTCACCGCGCCTGCCGCATCATTCACATGGCTGGTGCTCACCTGAGTCGCGCCGTCAGAGGCTGGGTACAGCATCGTCTGTGCACGATCCACAAGCGCTATGGTGCCGGCCACAGCGAGACAGGTAAGAAAAACGAGAAAGGTGGTCGCCAGCGATTTCATACAATTCCCCGGCCGAATCGCTCATTGCGAATAACGCAGCAACGCAGCCTTGTCGAACGCGGTTCAGAAATCAGCGCTCAACCTGGGATAGTGGCGTGAATTACGAAAGCGTTACACGAAGAATTACCGGCGGTGTTTGAGACGGATTGTCTGCGCTTCACTCACGCTGCAGGCGCGCCTTTCACCCTGGCGGGCATGTGCTGCATCGCTCTGCGCTTTCCGTGCGCGGCCAGTTGCTTCAGCAGCTCTGCATTCAACTCCGCTCCAATGATGAAAAGCAGCGAGATCACATAGAACCACAACATCAGGATGATCACTGCGCCCAGCGATCCGTAGGTCTTGTTGTAGTTCGAGAGGTGGGTGAAGTAGTAGCCAAGCCCCGCGGAACTCAGGAATATCCCACTCACCGCCACCAGGGCTCCAGGTAGCGTGTCCATGAAGTGCTGCTTCAGATTCGGCGCCAGGTAGTACTGGATCTCCACTGCCGCCACGAATGTGATGAATATGGTGACCAGGCGCAGCGGTTGCCAGATGTCGCCAAAGACATGCGGCACCGGAAAAAGCTCGGTTAACAGATGCCCGAAGTGAGGTCCGGCGATGATCAGCAGCAGCCCCATCAGGCTCAGGCCACCAGTGGTAAGCGTCAACAGCAGTGCCTGCAGTCGGTCACGCCACCAGCTCCGCATCTTCTCCACGTCATAGGCGACGTTCAGCGCTTCGATTGAGGCCGCAAATCCTCCGGAAGCGGTCCACAGATAGCTCAGCAGGCCGAAAGAGAGCAGGCCGCCACGGCGTGGAACGAGCAGGCCAGCCAGGATATGCTGCACCATCTGCATGGCCGCCGGCGGCACCACTACGGCCAGCAGGTCCAGCAACTGATCGAACAGTCTGGGAATTGGCAGGTAGCCCAGCATCGCAGAGAGGAAGATCAGGAGCGGTACCAGGGCAAGCAGAAAGTAATAAGACATCGCCGCTGCCATCGTGAACGCGCGGGTGCGAAAGAGTTCCTCGTACACGATGCCGGAGAGCTCCTTTGTCCTCTTCCACCAGAGGCCGATCGGCACCCGCTTTAGCAGCCCGCCCCGCATAGCTATCCTCGATTGCGATGATGGGAACTTTGTTCAAGATGGCCGCGATCTGGGCCGCAAATGATGGCTTTGAGGAAATGCGGCAGCGTGATTCTCCCGCAATAGCCGACTGCTCAGCGAGTCTAACGCAGCGATCTTCTACAGACCACGGCACTTGCTCGTCGCTGCGGCACTTGCTCGTCGCTGCGGCACTTGCTCGTCGCTGCGGCACTTGCTCGTCGCTCACAGACGCGCCATACTCCTCGGTTACGGTTTTCTGATTTGTCTTGTCTTTCTTTCCGAGGAAAAATCCATGCGCGCACCCGCCGTTCGCTTCCACACACTTCTACTGGCCCTGGCGGCGGTCTTCCTGCTTCCCACCCCCCGCGCCGCTGATCCAACCAAGCCGATCGACGTCTCCTACCCCAGCGGGCCGGAGACCGTGCACGCTGTGCTCTACACTCCTGCCGGCGGCGGCACTGCCAAGCATCCGGCCATCATCGTGATTCACGAATGGTGGGGCCTTAACGACTGGGTGAAGGAGCAGGCTGCCGACTTCGCCGCCCACGGCTACGTCGCGCTTGCCGTCGATCTCTATCGCGGCCAGGTAGCCACTGACCCCGATACCGCCCATCAGATTAGCCGGGGCGTGCCCCAGGATCGCGCGATTCGCGATCTGAACGCCGCCGAGGCCTATCTGAGCTCGCGGAAGGACGTTGACCGGACCCGCATCGGTGCCATTGGCTGGTGCATGGGTGGGGGTTACACGCTGGCCTTCGCCGTCGCCGATCCGCATCTGAAAGCCGTGGCCGCCAACTATGGACCGCCACCTACCGATCCTGCGTCGCTAGCGCAGATCCACGCCGCCATCCTCGGCAACTATGGGGGTTTGGATAAAGGGATTCCGACCGCCACTGTGGAGAGCTTTGCCGCCGATCTGAAGAAGCTCGGAAAGCCGGTGGATGTAAAAATCTACCCTGACGCGGGCCACGCTTTTGAGAACCCAAACAACAAAAACGGCTACCGCGCCGAGGATACCGCGGACGCGAAATCCCGCTATCTCCATTTCTTCGCCCGTGAGCTGGGCGGAAAGCCGTAAGCAATCCGTAAGACCCGGTAACCGTTATGACACGTTTATGGAAGGGCACCTTCCTCATAAGTTGCAGCTCGGAATAATTCATGGTTCCCGCTGCAAATTATTCTTGCTCTTGGCCTTGCGCACATGTTAACTATGCAGCCAATAAAACTAGAACAAGCCCCTCGCCAACGCAGTCTCCCGGGCCAGGCGTGGGCCTTTGAAAGCCAGGCGCGCATGAAAATTGGAACGACGATCCGGGGCTACCGGCTGCAGAAGGGTTTGTCGCAAGGCGATATCGAAAAACGCACCGGTCTGCTGCGGTGCTATCTCTCCCGTGTAGAAAACGGACATACGGTTCCATCACTCGACACGCTTGCAAAAATTGCGCAGGCGCTCGATCTGCCGCTGGCGCAATTCTTTGCAGAGGATTCGCTGGGCCGGGAGATGAACACGCAAAAGCTCACAGACGAGGAGCTTCGCTTCCTTACCCAGATCCGGCGCTACTCCTCCAACCTGAACGACAGCGACCGCAAGCTGCTGCTCGCCATGGTGAAGAAGTTCGCCGCAACGGCTGTCCGCTAAAGGCGGGCAATAAGGCTAGAGAATCGGGATCGGGCAGGGTTCGGTACGGCTTCGGGCGAAGGCACGAGCCGCGTCGCCTGGTCCCTGCTCTCCTCAGCCGCGCCACAGGTTGGCCACAAAGTGCGCCCCCAGTAGCACCAGCAGCAGTACGCTGCCAAAGGCCAGCCATTGCCGGCGAATCCACTGCTGCCGGTCCGATCCCAGCTTCGGCACCAGCAGAACCCCCAGCAGCATTCCCGACAGAAAGCCGCCCAGATGCGCCATGTTGTCGATGCGTATTGGGGAGTTGAAGGCATCGGCACCAAAGCCGATGACAAAGTTCAGCACGGCGAAATAGATCACGCTGCGGCGCAGGCGCGCCACCTCGGTGCGATCCACCGGCAGCAGCTTCGAGCCGAGCAGCGGGATCAGCACACCGGCGAGACCGAAGACCGCCCCGGACGCGCCCACGCTGATTACACCGTAGTCGAGAATGTGGCCTCCGCTGATGACGCCAGGGTGCAGCGCTACGCTGAGCAGGTTGCCCACTACGCCCGTCAGAAGATATGCGGCCACAACGCCGAAGGCACCCATCAGCGGCTCGCCCAACAGCCCCAGGTTGTAAAGGCACCACATGTTTGTGGCGATATGAATGATGCCGGAGTGGACGAAGGTTGATGTGACCAGTCGCCACCACTGGTGATCGGCCAACACGAACAGGCCGACATTCGCTCCCCAGTGAACCAGCTGATCGCCGGTGGGCGCAGTGGGAGACACGCCACGCATCACCATCAGCAGGTAAACGGCGACATTGATGCCGGTCAGAACGTACGTGGCCGGGGCGAGTTGCCAGCCGGCACGGCGCCGTCGTGGCGGCGGAGCCACCGGCTGCTCGTCGTAGGCCGGCCCGTAGCCTTGCCGATTGCCGTAGGTGGTCTCTCCCGGAACAGCGCCCGGCGGCAGGATCTCCGGCTCGGCCTGCGGGCCGTTCCTCACGGGAGTCTGCCACTGACGCTGGTCCATTTCTGAAAGCTATCACGCATGCACTGCGGGTGAATGCCTGGGCCGGCTGCTTCGTGAAACACTAGACTTTCGAAGTCCACCCGAAGTCATCCCCAAGGAGAGATCACGACAGTGCAAGCCCAGCAGGACGCAAAAGCGCAGCCGGATACCAAAGCTCACGAGAACAATGTTCCGGAGAAGCAGGAGCTAAAGCCGATCCGCCGCGCGCTGCTCAGCGTCACCGACAAGACGGGCCTGGTCGAATTCGCTCGCGCCCTCGAAGGCCACGGCGTGGAGCTCGTCTCTACCGGCGGAACTGCACGCGCGCTGCGCGATGCCGGCCTGCGCGTTCAGGACGTCTCGGAGCTCACCGGGTTTCCGGAAATGCTCGATGGCCGCGTCAAGACGCTGCACCCCAAAGTGCATGGCGGCATCCTGCACATCCGTGACAATCCAGCCCACCAATCAGCAGTAGCCGAGCACGACATACTGCCCATCGACATGGTGGTGGTGAACCTCTACGCCTTCGAGAAGACCGCCTCGAAGCCCGGCGTGGCCTTCCACGAGATCATCGAAAATATCGACATTGGCGGTCCTTCGATGGTGCGTTCGGCCGCCAAGAACTTCGAGGATGTCGCCATCGTGACCGCCGCCTCTGATTACCCTGCGCTGACGCAGGAACTGGCCGCCAATAACGGCTTGCTCAGCCGCGACACACGCTGGCGTCTCGCGTGCCAGGCCTTCGCGCTCACTGCGGCCTATGACAGCGCCATTGCATCAACGCTTGCCACGCTGGCCGCGCCAAAGGACGACAAGGCGCCCTTTCCCAACCCATTGCGCATCAGCTGTCCACTGGTATCACCGCTGCGGTATGGCGAGAATCCCCATCAGGCCGCCGCACTCTACTCCGACGGCAGCGGTACCGGCGTCGCTGGCGCTGAGCAACTCCAGGGCAAGGAACTGAGCTACAACAACCTTGTCGATCTGGACGCCTGTTGGGATCTGGCGCAGGAGTTCACCGAGCCCGCGGTTGCCATCATCAAGCACACCAATCCGTGCGGCGCTGCCACCGCCTCCACCGTCCTTGAGGCCTATACCAAGGCGCTTTCTACCGATCCCGTTTCCGCCTTCGGCGGTGTCATCGGCGTGAACCGCGAGATCGACGAGGCTGGCGCCGAGGAGATCGCGAAACTCTTCGTTGAGGCGATCGCCGCTCCTGGCTTCAGCGCCGGCGCGCTCGCCCGATTCGGCGCGAAGAAGAATCTGCGCCTGGTCGTAGTGAAGCCTGCGGCACGTACACGCGTCATGAAGCAGGTCTCCGGAGGCATGCTGCTGCAGGATGCCGATACCGGCTCGGTCACGCCCAGCGACCTGCGCACGGTTACCCGGCGTGCGCCCAACCCCGACGAGCTCACCAACCTGCTCTTCGCATGGAAGGTCGCCAAACACGTGAAATCCAATGCCATCGTCTACGCCCGCGGGGGCCAGACCATCGGTGTTGGCGCGGGGCAGATGAGCCGTGTGGATGCCGCCCGATTCGGCGCCATGAAGGCCATCCTGCCGCTGGCCGGCACGGTAGCGGCTTCCGATGCCTTCTTCCCCTTCCCGGATGGCCTGGAAACCATTGCAGGGGCCGGAGCGACCGCCGTGATTCAGCCCGGGGGCTCCGTACGTGACGACGCCGTTGTCGAAGCTGCCGACCGGCTGGGAATCGCCATGGTCTTCACCGGGATGCGCCATTTCCGCCACTGAGGGCGGAGCTTCTAGCCGTTGGCGGAAAGCGCATCACCGGGACCAACTGCTTTCCAGCTTAGAAGCGGGAGCCTGGAAGCTGTTTTTTGCGTTACCTCCGCCTGCAATTGGTACGGAATTCACGATTCTGCCCCTTCCATTGCGCATCCCTGGCGGGGGTACAATCGTCTATCAGACGAAGGAGAGATCCGGCGAGCGTGCGTCCCGTCTCGGGATTCCCGGCATCCGGTCGCCCACCCCGCATGAATCGCAGTCACCGCATGACTTCCTCCCTCCTCACGGTCGCTCCTCGTCCGGTCTCATTGCTGGTGCTCGCGACGCTCCTTCTGGCCGCGCCCGGTGCGTTTGCAAATAACAAGCCGGCGAAGCCTGCTCAGCAGCAGACAGCCACGGTGCCCGCGCAGGAAACGACACGCGGCGCTGCTTACTACCATCTCGGGCTGGCCCATACCTACGAAGACATGGCGGCGAATACCGGCCGTCAGGACTACGCCACCCGTGCCGTCGAAGAGTACAAGCTGGCTCTGAATGCCGACCCGACATCTGCATTTCTGAACAACGGACTCGCCGAGCTCTACTTCCGCACTGGCCGTGTGCGCGACGCGATCCTCACCGCGCAGGACACGATCAAGCGCGAGCCCAAAAACATCGCCGCACATAAACTGCTCGGCCGCGTCTACCTGCATTCGCTGGGCGACATGCAGAACGGCGCCTCTCAGCAGGTGCTTGACCTGGCCATCAACGAGTACAAACAGATCAGCGCGCTCGATCCGACCGACATCGAGAGTCATTTGGTGCTCGGACAGCTCTACACCGTCAATCACGACTCGCAACTGGCACAGCAGGAATTTGAAGCAGCGCGGAAGATCGATCCCAACTCCGAAGACGTAGCGCTGAACCTCGCCCGGCTCTACGGTGAAAGCGGCGACCTCAAGCGCGCCATCGCGACGCTCGAAGCCGTGCCGGAAGACGACCGCACTGCCAAGCTCGCCTTCGCGCTGGGTGCCGGCTACGACCAGATCAAGGACACAAAAAACGCGGTCACCGCCTATCAGCAGGCCGTCGACCTCGATCCGGATAACCTCGACGCCAAGCGCGCTCTCGCGCAGGCTTTGCTGAATAACAATCAGCTTCAGGATGCGGAGCACGCCTACCAGGAGATTGCGTCCGCCGATCCGCAGGATGCGCAGGCGCTGGTACGCATCGCCGAAAGCCAGCGGCGCGAGGGTCATTACGAGCAGGCGCTGGCCACCCTCAAAAAAGCGCAGGCGCTTTCGACCGATTCCGACGAGATCCTCTTCAACGAATCGCTGACCTACGACGCGCTGGGTCGCTATGCCGAGTCCACCCAGCTGCTCAACGGCCTGGTGACGCGTTCGGCGAAGCCGGACAACCACTACAACGATGGCGAGAAGAGCAATCGCTCCATTTTTCTCGACCGGCTCGCCAACGTTGAAAAGGAACAGAACCACACCGAAGGCGCGGTGAATGCGTACAAACAGATGGTCGCGCTGGGCGGTGAAAATGCAGAGCGCGGCTATCAAGGCGAAGTGGATGCCTACCGCGACGCAAAGGAATACGAGAAGGCCACCCAGGTGGCGCGCGACGCCGCAAAGGCCCTGCCGCACAACAAGTCGGTGCAGTTGATGCTGGCTGGCCAACTCGCCGATACCGGCCATGCCGACGAGGGGATTGCGCTCGCCAACGCGCAGCTCAAGCACAATAACGATGACCGCGATGTGTATCTGGCGCTGGCACAGATCGATACCCGGCTGCGCAACTGGAAACAAGCCAGCGAGGACATCGACAAAGCGGCGGCGCTCCCGACGCACGGTGACGACGACTCGCGCTGGATCCTGTTCCTTCGCGGAGCACTCGAGGAACGGCAAAAGCACTACGACGCGGCCGAAGAGCAGTTCCGCAAGATTCTCGCGCTCGATCCCAACAACAGCATGACGCTGAACTACCTCGGCTACATGCTTGCCGATCGCGGCGTGAAGCTCGACGATGCGCTTTCCATGCTGCAAAAAGCGGTCCAGCTCGATCCGCAAAACTACGCGTATCTCGATTCTCTGGGCTGGGCATACTTCAAGCTGGGGCAGTACCCGATGGCCGAAGAGAACCTGCGCAAGGCCAGCGAGCGCGTCTCGACGGACCCAACAGTGCACGATCACCTGGGCGAGCTTTACGAGAAGACCGGCCGCTTGCGCCTGGCAGTCGCGCAGTGGGACCAGTCGCTGGCGCAGTATGCGCGCACGGTGCCCGCCGATGTTGATGAAGCCGACGTGAGCAAGGTGCAGAAGAAGCTGGAAAGCGCCAAGGTAAAGCTGGCCCGGGAGTCCGCACCAAACGCCGACGGCAAGCGCTAGAATTCGGTTGGCGCCGCATCAATACACCGGTAATACACCGGACGGCGTGTCCTGCTTCTCCGCCGCCTCAACAGCCTCTTCCAACTTGCTCCACGGTGTGGGTCCGATATGCATCATGAAGAATCGGTCCACCTGCAGGTGCTCGCGCGCGACAGCGTCCATCAGCTCTGTCACCGTCTGCGGATAAAAGAATGAGCCATCCGGCATTTGCTGGAAGGGATCGCTGCCGTAGAGCAGATGATGCTCGGGGAAGTACACCATCATCTGCCGCTCGCTGGTTTCGCCATGGATAGGGATGATCTCCATGCGGTTTGCACCGGTCCCCAGCAAGGTCTTTTCATGCACTAGGTGAAACTGCGGCTTGCGCGGCGTGCGGGCCAGCGCATCCGGCTTGGACTTCCGCGGATCATCGATCACGCGATCGAGGATCGGCCGATTCAGGTCCAGGGCATAGATGGGAATGCCCTCCGCCACATACTGCCGGATGCCCGCGAGATGCGGCCACGAGTCCGAGGTCGTGATCACCGCCTTCACCGCTATACCGGGAAAACGGCGATGCGCCTCGGCAATCACCTCTGCCGAATAGCCTGACGAGATCGGGGCCTCCAGCAATACAACGCCGTCCTCCTGCTTCACGAAGGTGATGTTCCACGAGCCGGGGATGAAAACGATCCCGGACGTTATCTCTATCGCCGGCTCCTTCGGGTTTCCCAGCGGAATCTGTTCCAAGTCGCGCGGCTTCGCGTTGGGCTGGAACTGCGCGCGCACATCCGGCGGAATCGTCAGATCCGCATCCTTGAGTGGAACGTCAATCTGCAGTTTGCTGATGACCAACAGCTGGTCAAGATAACCATTTCCTTCCACATTCATCTGCATGGGCAGATGAATGCCTCCCTTCGCCAACCACCATTCGCCGTAATAGGTGCGCTGCGTCACGTCTCCGAGAAACCTCCAGAAATTGCTGTGCGCCAGTGGCCCGCTGTAGTCCACAGCGGTTGGAAGATGCGTATAGGCATTCAGAAAAATGCGCACGGGTGCGCCATCCAGCGTGAAGGTCACTACGTTCTGGGCCACGGACTGTAATGTGGTGTCGGGTTCAGTATGCGTGTCGCTCGCATCGAGCGCTGTGATCAGCAGCCGCTCCGGGCTAAGCGCCATCCGCTCGCGCGCCAATTGCACCTGCTGCGGTGTGCCGGCTGCTGCGGGACCGCCATTCGAGCGCATGGCAACATCACCATCCACCACCGAGACTGCGGATGTCCTGTAGACGGGATAGACACTTGAGTCCGTGCGGCTACGGAAGCGTCGTCCGGCGAAGTCATGCACCTCGCTCACGGTGAGGAAGTCCGTGATGTACGGGCCCTCCGGCCGCTCCGACTCCTCGAGTTCGTTGCGATAGCCGGATGCCTCCCACTGCACGCTCTTCAGCGCGCGCAACTTCTGCTCGCCACCCTGGGCCGCGAGTGCCAGATGCAATAACGCCGTCGATCGAGCGTCTGCCGCACGCGCAGCGGGTGATAACACCAGCAATACAGCAATGCACCAACACTTTGCACTGCTCATCCGTTTCGTTCCTCCGTCCGCTCTTACTCACCTGTTTTCAGAAGAGAGTCTACGGTGCCACGCACAGCAAGAGGCACAATATGGGGCGAACTGACACCCGCACTATCCCACTTGCCCTTCGGGTGACATGGAGATGTCTATCGCGGTAATGACCGCGGGCGCATCCCCGAACAGCACCGCATACACTGATGCACCGCATACACTGATATAGATCTTGCAATCTAGATTGCTGCATGCGTGTGACAGAGCCAACCACGACACCCCGCTACATTCCTCTGCCACCTGCATGTGCGGTTAGCAGCGACCCCGGCGAACCGCTTACCGCGCGCCAGTACACCGAGGCCGCGCACGCCTACCGCTCGCCATTCCAACGCGATCGCGCCCGGATCATTCACGCGCGGGCGTTTCGCCGCCTCGCCGGCAAGACGCAGGTCTTCACCCACGGCTACTCGGACCACTACCGGAGCCGCCTCACCCATACCATCGAAGTCACGCAGCTTGCGCGCACTATTGCTGCCGCACTTAGCCTCAATGGAGACCTCACCGAATCGCTCGCGCTGGTGCACGACATCGGCCATCCGCCCTTCGGCCATGCGGGCGAGCGCGCACTTGATGAGTCGATGCGCGCACACGGTTTGCGCTTCGACCACAACCTGCACGCGCTGCGCATCGTCACTGTTTTCGAGCAGCGCTATGCTGCTTTCCCCGGCCTCAATCTCACCCTCGGCGTCCGCGAGGGCATCATCAAGCACTCGCGCGACTACGATCCCGCCGAGCACCCGGAGCTCGCCGAATACTTCCTTGATCAGCAGCCGCCGCTTGAAGCGCAACTAATTGACCTCGCCGATGAGATCGCCTACCTTACCGCTGACTTCGATGATGGCTTCTCTTCCGGCATCCTCGAGCTTGCGCACGTGCGTGCCAACGTCGCGCTCTTCGAGCGCTACTACGCGCCCATGGCCGCACAATATCCGGCAGCCGCACCGGAACGCCTGATCGATGAGTCGTTGAAGCGCATGCTCAATGCATTCACCGGCGATCTGATCACCCGGACCAGCGAAGCAGTTGCTGAAGCGGGCATCGCAAACCTGGCGCAGGTGCGAGGCGCAGGGCGGCGTCTGGTCGCTCTCTCATCCGACATGGAGACATTGCGCCACGAGGCGAAGCGATACCTCGGCACGCACCTTTACGAAAGCGATGCCGTCACGCCGGACCATCAGCGGGCCCGCGAGGTCATTCATTCACTGTACGAATGCCTGGTGCGCGATCCGGGGCTGCTGCCTGGCAACTGCGCCGCCGCACTGTCGGCAGAAGGCGCGCCACGTACCGTTGCCGACTACATCGCCGGAATGACCGATCCGTTTCTGCTGGCGCAGTATGAGAAGTTCCGCGCAGTTTGTGATCTGTGACCGCGCGTAGGTGGATTCGCGTCTACTTGTGGCGAGCAGCCTCAAGCGATTGCCTGAGGCCCTCCTCGAGGGGCGTGGTCTTCACGTTGCCCAGTAATGCGCGCAGTGCACTGTCATCCATGATGAAGGGATCGGTGAGCAGGTAATTCATCTCCACCAGCTCCCGCATCACCGGCTGGAAGATTCCGATGACACGCAGCATCCCCGTCCCCACCGCGCGCGTTTTGATGGGTTTTCCTGCGAGCTGGCCGACCATCGCGACGATCTCCTGCGTGCTCGCGGTGCCCTCGCCGGCCAAGTGCCACCAGCGGCCATGCGCCTCCGGATGCTGCAGCAGATCGAGCACCACCGGTCCTACATCCGGCACGTACACGAACTGATGCGGACGATCGATGGGCGCGATCAGGTTTGCGGTGCCGCCATTTGCAGCCGCGTTGAAAACGCTGTCGAGGAAGCTGTTCTTCAGCCGCGGCCCATAAAAATCTGGCAGCCGGAGCACGATGCCGCGGATCTTTCCCGCCGCATCGGCATCGAGCAATACGTCTTCCTGCTGCTTGCGCATCTTGCCCTTGAAAGTATGCGGCTCGCGCGGGTGATCCTCGCGCGCAGGCGTTTGCTGCGGCCGTCCATATGGATACACCGTGCCCACCAGCAGCATCTGGCCCACGCCCTCTGCAACTGCTGCGTCAAGCGCCTGCCGCATGACCACCGGATGCAGCTCGAAATGGTTATAAGGCACGCCCACCAGGTAGACAGCCGCGTCCATACCTCGTAGGACAGACCTTGTGGAGGACGCGTCATCCGGATTCCACACCACAATCTCAGCCAGCGGATCGGATCCGAATGCTCGATCGAGCGACGCGCGATTGCGGCCAACGGCGCGATAACTCTCGTTGCGTTTTCGAAGCTCGGCGGCGATGCTCTTGCCCACCGCGCCGGTCGCACCCAGGAGCGCCAGTTTCATGGTTATTGCACTTGCCCCTGCGGCCGCAGGCGACGCATCTCCAACGCGCAGGCAACCGCGTTGATCGCGGATAACTTCAGATTGTCCGCTGCCGCCCACAACCAGAAACGATTCGTGGCGGTAATCTCGTCTTCCGCGGCACGCACTCGAACAAGCACCTGCTCCTGACCCGCGGCCGCGAGGTTCGAGGGCACATCTTCGTCGCTGGCAGCAATTTCGATATGCTCGCTCGCCGCAAGCAGTTGGCGCAACTGCTCAGTCGTCATCGCCCGTTCCAGGTCGAGCCCAATGGAGATCGTGTGTCCATGGAAGACGGGAACATGCACGAGTTGAATGGCGGCCAATGGCAGCTTGCCCGCTGCTAGTAGCGCATAGTGGCGGCGCACTCGCGCCTCAGTGTCCTGCAGATTGATTTTGCCTTCCGACCCAGCCGCGGGCGTCGCGTTGAAGGCAATTTGCGTGTCATAAAGAGCCTTTGGCAGGTTCTGAAAGGAGAGCAGACTCACCGTCTGCTGATGCAGCTCATCCATTGCGCCGCGCCCGTATTCGGAGGCAGGTTCAAGGACCGTTGCAAACGCAGCGCGCACCGCTGACCCCAGACGTATCTGGCCAAGCAGCACTGCCAGCACAAGGGCTGCTGATTGCGCTGGCACGGCGACCGGGGTCTGCAGGTTAAGCGCATCTACCGAATGCTGCACCCAGGGCGCCAGTACCACAGCGTGCTTTTCCGCGTCGAGCGCACCGGACAGATCGATGATCGCGGAACCTGCCTGCGCCGCCGTCTCCCAGTGTTTTAACGTCAGCTCGGCACCGCCACTGAAGAACGTGAAATCGGTATTGGCAAAGGACGCTGGCGTGATCTGCTGGATGAACGTAACCTCATCCCCGACCGACTCAAGCTGCCCAATCGCCTCTTGATCGTCCATCAGGACAAAGTCGGCGGCGGCAAATGGCGACTCACCAAGAGCCTCGTTCAGTTCCTTGCCACGTAAGGACGCGGCTCCGACGATCGCAATGCGGTAGTTCGCTGGCATGGTTAAAGCATTTCCCTGATGTTTATCGTAGCGGAGATTCCGCTGGAGTGACCTTTCGTTGGAGTGGTAGCCCTGATGAAGAGCCACGTGACCTTCCGCTGGCCCTCTATCCTTCCAGGGAAATGCTTTAGTGGCTATGCTCTTCCGGCGCGTGAATGGTGATGTTCTCCAACGGTGCCATGTCGAGCATGCGGCTTTTGCGTCGCCGCTGCGCCGAGTAAGCCGCGCGCGCCGCGAGACCGGAAAACATGTATGCGAAGCAGCAGATAAACAGCAGCACCTCCGAGAAGGCGACCACCGCATAAATCACCACGCCCAGCAGCACCATCAACTGGAAGGGATGCCGTCCGGACAGATTAATCTCCTTGCCGCTCCAGAAGCGCCATGTGCTCACCATGAGAAAGCCCGCAAGTCCGACGACGAAAATCCACAGGGCTGCCAGCCACCAGTACGGCACCGGTGTGCCGTTGACGAGATGCACCACGGAAGCGAGCACACCCGCCGCCGCCGGAATCGGCATGCCGACGAAATATTTGCGGTCCGGCCGGCCGGGATTTTTGGGCTGCGGATCGTGGCTGATGTTGAAGCGCGCCAACCGGCTGGCTCCGCATAGCAGAAAAAGGAAGCAGATAAACGCTCCCAGTTCCACGATCTTGTGCCGAAGCGCAAGATCCATGGTCAGCGGCAATGTGCGAAAGCCCCACGTATAGGCAAGGATGCTTGGCGCAACACCAAACGTGATGACGTCGGCCAGCGAATCCAGTTCCTTGCCGAAGTCGCTGGCCGTGTTGGTCATGCGGGCGATGCGCCCGTCCAGAGCGTCAAATGGAATGGCGAACAGGATCGCGAGCGCCGCATAGTCGAAGTGCCGCGGCTCAAGCCGCGACCCCTGTAGGCTCTGCGTGATGGCGTAGTACCCGGCGGCGATATTGCCCGCCGTAAACAGCGAAGGCAACACGAACATACCGCGCCGCCTTGGCCGTTTACGCTCGATCACCGGCGCGTCTCCATCACTTCCTTCAGCAGCATCGGTTCATAGGACGGAACTTCAACATCCGCCAGGATGCTCTCTCCGCCCTTCACCCGCTGGCCGCGTTCCACGCGGATGTGCGCGTCCCCGGGCAGTACCAGGTCGCAACGCGAGCCAAACTTGATGAGCCCCACACGTTCGCCGCGCAGCAGCGTGTCGCCCTCTTTCGGCAGGAACACGATGCGGCGCGCCAGCAGACCGGCGATCAGCTTGAACGTGATCAGGCAGCCTTCGCCCTCCATCGTCACCACGCTCTGCTCATTGCGCTCGGCGGATGCCGGATCCATCGCGTTCAGGTACTCGCCTTTCTTGTACTGGACGCGGCGAACGATTCCGGCGATCGGAGAGCGGTTCACGTGCACGTCGAAGACGTTGAGGAAGATACTGAGCCGAATCCTGTCCCCATCCGTTGTGTGGATAGGTGCGACTTCGGTGATCTTGCCGTCTGCCGGTGAGACGACCAGGCCCGGACCGGCGGGAATCTTCCGTTCGGGATCGCGAAAGAACCAGAGAAGGAACGCCGCGAGCAAGACAGGTATGGCAACCAGCAGCCAGCTGGCAAACCAGTCAGCGGTAAAAAAACGCACTACGGCCGCGACAATCAACAGACTGATCGCGTACCAATATCCATCACGAACCATGCGGCTCCTTCAGGCGACATTATACGGGCGCGCGGAAGGGTACGTAGCTGATTCGACAGCGCATCAGCACCGCATCCTCAGTGGGATCAGCGTAGTATCCGGGCCGCCGGCCAGCGACAGCAAAGCGGCAGCGCTCGTAAAGCCGCAACGCACCTGCATTGGATTGCCTCACCTCGAGCCATATCTCTTCCGCTCCCTGGCCGCGCGCCCAGGCGAATACGACCTCGATCAGCCTCCGGCCGATCCCCCGATGCTGAGCCTGAGGCGCAACCAGCACGAACTCGAGCTCACACTCCGCCGGCGCCTCCGGGATGTACAGAACCGTTGCCACCGCGAAACCGGTCAGGAGGGCGTCGCCCTCCTCGGCTACCCATGCCTGCCGGCGCTTTCCCCGTAATCTTTCTAGATCAGGCGCGGGCAGGGCGGCCAGTCCTGCAAAATCCGCGTCGCTCCACAGCGGCGCCCCGGGTGCCTCACGCATCCACGCGCGAATGACCGGCAAGTCGGCTTCTCTCAGTGATCGAATATGGGATTGGATGCCCATCACCGTGCCGGCGCAGGAGCGGGCCGCGCGAAGAGCTCCGCGTCAGACCGGCGAAGATAATTCGCGTCCAGTGCGGCGAGATCTTCGCTCTCGCCCGAGCGCAAACGTCCCAGCGCAGCCCGCACCGCGGCACAGGCATCGATCGGGCCGACCAATGCAGGCCGCCACGCCGCTAGCCGCTCCGCCAACGTACTCTCGGCGACGATCAACTGCGTCCCGACCTCGGCCGCAGATGCAATCTCATCGTAAATCGCGAGCCATTCGCGCTCCCCGCGCCGTGCGTAGAACTCATTGCGTCCCGCATCGAGCAGCGAGAGGGAATCCTGCTGGATATTGCCGCTGCTGGCGAGCACCGCGAGACGCGATATAGAAACGATCGGCACTCCGGTTGCATGCGCCAATCCCTTTGCCGTGCTCAGTCCAACCCGGATGCCGGTGAAGCTCCCCGGACCATTCACCACCAGGATGGATCGCAGTGCACCAAGGTCGAGCGCCGCTTCCCGCAGCATTCGATCGACGGCAGGCATCAACTGCGCAGCGGCTGCTCGGCCACCCAGCTCATCCTGGCTGATACATGTAACAATCGTTGCGTCATTTTCAAGGTTATTTTCGAGATTGACGAGCGCGACCGTCCCCGATTGTCCGCAGGTATCGATGGACAACACAGCGTTCTGCAACGTCACACCGGGTCCTGGCAGATTTCGAGCAGCACACCGCCGGTGCTCTTCGGGTGCACGAAAAAGTAGAGATGACCGCCGGCTCCGGTCTGCACGGCAGCCGAAGCGATACTGACCCCGCGGCTCTGCAGCTCCACCCACGCTGCCTGAATGTCATCGACGTGCAACGCAACGTGATGCAGGCCGGCGCCTCGCTTGCTCAGGAAGCGGCCTACCACGGTCTCGGGACCAAGCGGCTCCAGCAGCTCCACGCGGCTCTCGCCGAGCGGGATCATCGCCGTCCGCACCCCTTCGTGCTCCACCGTCTCCTCATGGGTCACGCGCAAGCCCAGCGCCTCGTAGAATCCGCGCGCGGCGGCGATGCTCTCGACAGCGATCCCGAGGTGATCGATGCGCGTGCCCTTCGGAGATGCTTCGATCGGCTTGTTCATGCGCGTCTCTCTCCTGCGCGCTTGTCTCCCAAAATCGCCTTGACCATCTCTGCCGCTGTCGCGAAAGGATCCTCCTGCCGGGCTGCAATGCGACGCGCATGTTCGGCGAGCTCACGCGGCTCGAGCCCGTGCGCATGCAGGTCGCGCATGAATGCGGCACGAACCATCTCGATCAGCCGCTCGCGCCATTGCTGCTCACGACGCTCACGCAGATGATCGTCGCGCGAGAGCCATGCGGTAAAGTTTCCGATCGCGCCCACCAGCCCTTCTGTTCCCTGTCCAGTAGACGCTACTGTGCGCACCACGGGAGCCACCCAACTGCCATGCGCCGTGGCAAAGGACTGCATCGCCTTCAGCTCCTTCTCCACACGATCGGCGCCTTCGCGATCACATTTGTTCACCACGAAGATATCCGCGATCTCCAGAATTCCGGCCTTGATGCTCTGCACATCGTCGCCCATGCCGGGCACTAAGACGACCACCGTGATATCCGCGAGCCGCACGATGTCAATCTCGTCCTGGCCCACGCCGACGGTTTCGATGAGGATGCGATCGCGGCCGCTGGCTTCCATCAGCAATGCGGCATCAGCCGCGGCTCGCGCGAGTCCGCCCATCGCACCCCGCGTTGCCATGCTGCGCGTGTAGACTCCAGCGTCGGCATGATGCCGCTCCATGCGGACGCGATCGCCCAGAATGGCGCCGCCGCTGAATGGGCTCGTAGGATCGACCGCCAGGATGCCAACCGTATGCTGCTCGTCGCGGAATGCACGCGCAAGCTGATCGACCAGCGTGCTCTTGCCCGCGCCCGGCGATCCCGTGATGCCGATGCGCAGCGCATTTCCTGTATGCGGGAAACACGCCGAGAGCAGTGCCTGCGCTGCGGGAGAGTCGTTCTCCACCAGAGAAATAGCGCGTGCCAGCGCGCGCAGGTCGCCGGCGCGCAGGCGCTCCGCCAGGTTGGCGTGAGCGGCAGTCCCGGTCTGGAGAGTGGTGTGCAAGGTGCGAGTGTAGCAGCCAGCAATGCTGCGGTTCAGGGGCGCTTCAGCAGTTCGCGCGCGATCACCATGCGCTGGATCTCGCTCGTGCCTTCGCCGATGGTGCAGAGCTTGACGTCGCGATAAAACTTCTCCACCGGATAGTCCTTGATGAACCCATAACCGCCGTGGAGCTGCACCGCCTCATCGCAGATGCGCACGGCAACCTCGCTGGCGAAAAGCTTCGCCATGGCAGACTCGCTGGTGGTGGTCTGTCCGCTGTCTTTGATCGCGGCTGCCCGCAGCGTGAGCAGCCGTGCGGCCTCAAGCTGCGTGGCCATGTCGGCCAGCTTCCATTGAATCCCCTGAAACTCCGCGATCGCCTTGCCGAATTGCCTGCGTTGCTTCACGTACTTGCGCGCCGCATCGTAGGCGCCGCGAGCGATGCCGAGTGAGAGCGCCGCAATCGAGATGCGGCCGCCATCCAGAATGCGCAGCGAATCGACAAACCCCTCGCCCTCTTTCCCCAGCAGGTTCTCCGCCGGAATCTCGCAATCTTCGAAGATCAGCTCGGAGGTATCGCTGGCGCGTAGTCCCAACTTGTTCTCCTTTTTGCCGGCACGGAAGCCGCGCGTGCCCTTCTCCACGATGAACGCCGACAGTCCGTGCGTGCCCTGCGTCTTGTCCGTCACGGCAATCACCACGGCAACGTCGGCATGGCCGCCATTGGTGATAAACGTCTTTGTGCCGTTCAGCACCCAGCGGTCGCCCTTGCGGACAGCCGTGGTGCGCGCGCCCGCCGCATCGGAGCCAGAGCCCGGCTCGGTCAGTCCCCATGACGCCAGCCACTCGCCGGTTGCCAGCTTTGGAATGTAGCGACGGTGCTGCTCGTCATTCCCAGCCAGGTAGATGTGATTTAGCCCCAGTGAGTTATGTGCTGCCATGATGATTCCGATCGAACCATCGACGGCGGAGATCTCTTCAATCACCGTCATGTAATCGACATAGCCCAACTCGGCGCCACCCAGCTCGGCGGGCATGAGCATTCCCAGCAGCCCCATCCGGCCAAGCTGCTTCACCACAGCCGTGGGGAACTCGCTCGCCTCGTCCCACTCCATAACGTGGGGTGCAATCTCCTTCGCGGCGAAGGCGCGTATTTCGCGGCGCAGCTGCTCCTGCTCCTCGGTCAGGCGAAAGGAGTGGCCGGCTGCGTTGGGGAGGGTGGCTGCGCTCATCGATAGGTCTCCGGGAAAACCTATGATCCTACCACGCCGCACATCGGCGGGTCGCTCCTCCCCTTCGCCGAAGCCGTGGATCTCTCTCTGATTGCCGATTGCGCCGGGCAATGGTAGCGTGATCTCGCCAATGCCCGTCTCCAGTGGACGGGCGGGGGCGCGGTTTACGCGACTGCGGCTCCTGGCTGCTCACACCTCGCAGGAGAACGTCCATGCAAACGCCGATGGGACGTGCGCTTTCCGCGGAACAGACCATCGAGACGCCGCGCCTCCTGCTCATCAGCGTGACCGAGGCGATGCTACGCGCCGATCAGAAAAAGGTAGGCCTGGAGGAGCTTCTGGGGGCCATCATCCCGAGCACCTGGCCGCCGCAATACTGGGACGACCGGGCCATCGACTACTTGTATGAGCGTCTTCGCCGGAACCCCCACTATCGCGGTTGGTGCCGTTATGTGGTGCTCAAACAGCCTGCGAGCGCACTGCCGCTGCTGATTGGGGGCTGCGGCTGCACCGAGCCGCCAGAAACGCTAGAGGAAGTGGAGATCGGCTACTCCCTCCTCAAAGAGTTTCGCCGCCAAGGATATGTGACCGAAGCGATCAACGCTCTCGTTCCCTGGATCTTTACTTATAGCCCCGTGCACTCCGTGTGCGCGCAGACCTATCCGCATCTGGCATCATCTATCGGCGTGCTGCACAAGTGCGGATTTGTCGTGGACGGAACCGGCAAGGATCCGGGAACGGTGCTCTTCCGCCGAAAACGTCCTGAAGCATAGAACAGCGCTTCACTCGGACGTGAAATCCGCAAACACGAAGTCGCCGTGCGGCTCCACCGCTCCAGGGACAAGCCGGATCGGCGTCGCAAACATCGGACCGGCATATGCACAAGTGTGAAACTCACCGTTCTCGGCACATGGGTCCGTTCCAGGCGGCAGCTCTGCCAGCAAGGACGCATCCAGCTCCCGCCCTGCAAAAGACTCCGGCACTTTGCGTGGATCGACACACGTGAGGCGCGCGCGTAGGCCACCATCTAACATCTCGCGCACCAACGCATGCGTATCGCGACCCCACAGCGGGAATACAGGGGTTATTCCAGTGCCGGCCAGTCGCTGCTCGCGGTAGCGCCGTACATCTTCCAGATAGAGATCACCGAAGGCCATCGCCTCGACGCTATCCGCCACGGCAGCGGCGCATGCCTCGCGCATGACTGCTTCATACTGCTGGTTTGAGCAGGGCCAGGGCAGCGGCAGCTCGATCAGCGGCAGCGCTGCCGCGGCAGCCTGGGCACGCAGCACAGAGGCTCGCGTGCCGTGCATGGCCACGCGGTCGTAGGCGCTGTTCACCGTGGTCAAAAGCCCGACAACCTCGTACGCGCCCTGCTGCCGCAGCGTGTGCAGCGTCCACGCGCTGTCCTTGCCGCTGCTCCAGGAAAGCAGTGTCCGGATTCCCATGGATGTGTTAGGCCAGCGCCTGTTCAAGGTCGGCGATTAAATCATCGACATCCTCGATACCGACCGAAATGCGCACCATGCCGTCCGTCAATCCGATTTTGCGCCGGCCCTCTTCGCCGAGCGCGGCGTGCGTCATCGTCGCTGGATGCGAGATCAACGTCTCCACACCACCCAGGCTTTCGCCCAGGATGCACACGCGGACGCGCTTCAGCACATCGTTCGCACGCGCGAGCGAACCGGTCTCAAACGTGATCAGCGCCCCGAAGCCGGACATCTGGCGCTTCGCCAGCTCGTGCTGCGGATGCGTCGGCAGGCCCGGATAGAAGACCTTTTCCACACGCGGATGCTGCGCAAGCCATGCCGCAATCTGCCGGCC
>JBJMGC010000238.1:0-40610 GCA_045808105.1 Acidobacteriaceae bacterium
GACATCCACATTGAAAGTGGCCGAGCTGCCGCGCGGCACACTTAGCGATTTCCAGTTCTCCGATTGCAGATGCTTCGCCAGAAAAACAATCTGGCCGATGTGGTAGCTGTAGTGGGCGATCTGCCGGTTGATGGCCTGCAGAACGGAGTGACGCTCGCCGCGAATGAAGGTTTCGCGTGCAAGGTCGGCATCGATGAGCGGATCAAGCGCCGCAAACGTGCAGGCCCAGCCTGCATCCCACATCGCCATCAGTGCGTCGCGAGTTGCGGGCGGTGCTTCAAACTCGCTGTCGCGGTTGCGATCGGGCTTCTCACCATCGGCATCGGGAAAGCCGGTCCAGCGCGAGCGCATGTTGCCGACCATATGTTTTACGATCTGCGCGATCGAGTTCATCTCCGGATCGAGCGTCGCAGTCAGGTCTGCATCAGAGACCTGCGCCATCGCAGCCTCGCCCAGCCGCCGGTAGTGGGCAAAGAGCGGGCGCACGTCATCGAGGTAGCTGGTTGTGAATTGGAGAGCCATACAAGACGATGTACCATGCCGCACATGCGCCCGGCCACTTTGCTCGTCATTCTTCTTACTCTTCTTGTCACAGTCTATGTCCCCGCGCAGACGGCTGCCGGCCAGCCCGCTGCTAGCGATCCGCTGCTGAAGCAGGTGGAGCAGATCGCCGCCACGCATCATGGGCAGGTGTCGGTCTTCGCGAAAGCGCTGAAGACTGGTCAGACCATTGCTCTGAAGGCGGATGAACCCGTGCAGACGGCAAGCGTCATCAAGCTCGGCCTCCTGTACGAGGCCATGGAGCAGATCCGCGCAGGCAAGGCGCATTGGGACGACAAGGTTGTCCTTACGAAGGACAACCAGACGAATGGCTCCGGGGTGCTTGGCTTCTTCGACACGCCAGCGACGCTCACGCTGAAAGACGTGCTCTCGATGATGGTGATCACGAGCGACAACACTGCGACGAACGTGGCGATCGACAAGATTGGTCTGGATGGGGTGAACGCCGAGATGGGCAAGCTCGGCCTGAAGAACACCTGGCTCTACAAAAAGATCGGCAAGCCCGCCAACTACAGCATGCCGCCGGATCAGAAGAAGTTCGGCCTGGGCAAGACGACAGCGCGCGAGATGGCAACACTGATGGAGCGCATCGTGACGTGTCAGTTGGGTGACGGTGCGGCACCTCCGACAGAAAGCGATCGCGCCATCTGCGGGGTCGCGCTGCACATGTTGCGCTCGCAGTTCTATCGCGACGGAGTGCCCCGCTATCTGGAGCCTGTCGACAGCTCGGAAGAAGGTTCCGCTATCGCTAACAAGACCGGCGCGCTGGACACAGTGCGCAACGACGTGGACGCAATCGCGACGAAGAACGGCCTGCTGATCCTCTCCATCTTTACCTGGGACAACAAGGATCAAAGCTGGACCGACGACAACGAAGCCTATCTGACGACCGCAAACATCGCGAAGGCGATTGTGAATACGTGGTCGCCGGAGGGGCTGGATGTGAAGGCATTCGAGATAGCCGGAACGAAATAGTTCCGCAGCGGCCCATCTCGCTTGGCTGTGAGCAACGAAGCAAGCAATGAGCTGCTCCTATAAGCGTCTGCTTCCAAGTTGCATCCAACTAGACACGTGGATTTTGGAGTAGAGACATATATGAAGTGGTTTGCATTGACTATGGGAGGAACCCTGCTAGGCGCCGCTGTCTGGACGCTATGGCAAAACCAGCACAGCTTACGGAACGAGAAGACGGAACGGAATCCTCCCGTCGAAAAGCTGGCCGATGAACTGCAGCACGCCTGGGCCGAGCCCCACAACACAGCGGTTTAAAGCCTTTACGGATACGGTAAACCTGCGAGAGCGTCTGAGCTCTAGGGTTCGGCGGGTTCGTCCGGCTGCGCGACATCAACCGGCTTGTCAGGCTGCTGGTTGTAGAGCTCTTCTAGGCGAGCGAGCGTATCGATCTCCTCCACCGGCTTGTCGTCGCGGATGCGCATGATGCGCGGAAAGCGCATGGCGAAACCGCTGGCGTGTCGGTCGGAGCGCATCAGGTTATTGAACGCAACTTCGAGCACGATTGTGGGCTCCACAGTGCGCCAGCCGCCGAGGTCCTCGATAGTGTGCTCGTGAAAGTACTCTGATAGCCGCGCGATTTCCGCATCGGTGAGTCCTGAATATGCCTTGCCCACATTCTTCAGCGTGTCGCCATCGCGCACGGCAAAGGTGTAGTCGCTGAGCGTGCCGGCGCGCTTGCCGTGGCCGTATTCCGCCGCGGTGACGACTACATCGAGCGTGGCCAGCTCGCGCTTCAGCTTCAGCCACGCCAGTCCGCGCCGGCCCGGCTGATAGAGGCTGGCTGCGGCTTTGAGCATCACTCCCTCGTTGCCGCGCGCCCGCGCGTCGACATATGCCTGCTCCAGTTGCTCGGCGCTCGAGAGCTGCGCGACCGCCGCGAGCACAAGACGCGCGAACCCACTCTCTGCCGGCTTCGGCACGGTGTCGGGCGCAGCGAAGAGTGCGGCCTGCTTCCGCGGCGACTCCGCTTCTGTGGGCGTGATGCTGACCACAGTGTGGGGAGACTGTTGCGCGCAGACCTCCTCCAGAATTGCGCGCCGGACGGCGAGCGGCTGCTCCAGCAGTAGCGCATTGGCCCGATACAGCAGGTCGAAGGCCATGAACACCACCGGCGTTTGCTCCCGCATCTTCGCCGTGACGCGTTTGCGGCCAATGCGGTTCTGGAGCGATTTGAACGGAAGGGCGCGTTGTTCGGTTGAGGCCGGATCGGTATTCCATGCGCCGTGGCTGCTTTTCCAGGCTAAGACCTCGCCGTCTAGGATCAGCGGTTCCGTAACGTTGGCGAATGCTTCGGTGAGTTCGGGAAAGCTGTGCGTCATGTCATCGCGAGAGCGCGAGAAGAGCGCCACGCGACCGGGCTGCGACGGATCGCCGCAATGAAGCTGGCAGCGGATGCCGTCAAACTTGTCCTGAACATGCGCCTGCGTCAGCGCAGGCAGAACATGCGCCTCGGCAAGAATGGGAGCCGGAGGAATCACTTGCGCCGCGTCATCACTCGTGCCTGTGGTCTCGGGGGTTGGCTCTGCGCCGCCTTTGCCCTTCTCTTCCGCCCGTACTTCCTCGGCGAAACGTGCGATCGCCTCCTCCACCGAATCGACTGGGCTGGCCAACATAAAACCCAATGGGTGAAAGAGCCGCATGCGAGCCTCGCTCAGCCGGTCCGCGGCGGCCAGTCGTACAACTTCACTGAGATCGCCAAGCAGCATCACCGCGCGGCGCACGGCGGTCAGCTGGCGGTCCATCGCCACGGCGATCGCTTCCTCCACCTGTGCCTGCTTCACGCCGATGCGCATGTCACCCGACATCAGCTTGATCAGGTACTTCGCTTCCAACGGCGTCGCGCGCGCAAGCAGATCGCCCAGGAGCGCCTGCCGGCGTTCTGTACTGCGCGCGGTACCGCTCACGGAGGCGATTTCCGTAAAACGATTGGCGAGGTCCTCGATGGTCAGGGTTGCGGCCAGCGGTTCACCACGCGCAGATTGCACGTCGAATGCAGCTGATCCCATGTCGCCATGCTTGCGATAGGCAGCGTGCATCGCAGTGTCGCTTGCCTGCGTAAGCTCCTTCACCACCCGCCAGAGGCTGGCTCCGCCGATGCCAAGCTGGCGTCCATCGGCCTCCGCGAATGGCATACCCGATAGATAAAGCGCGGCGTAGGCGGCCGCCTCTACGGGCAGCCCGCGCAGATATTCCGCCATCCACGCGCGTTTCTCCAGCTTTTTCGTCGTTCCGGCCAGCCGCTCGCACAGCTCTGCCCAGGGTCGAAGTTCTGTCATATCTAGGTTGTCGCAGAAGCGATCGCGCCGGATTCGTTGACCATACGGCCGCGGGCGCCGTTGCATGGACGGCCAGTCCCCAAGGTTGTAGATGCATCCGAGGTGCCCCCGCGATACTCTAATAGCAGCGATGTTGCGCGTCATCCACTTCCCGGGCACTCTCCTCTAGCGGCTCCGCCGCCATCGTCCCGCTGCGCCTTCCGCTTACCCCGAGATTTGAATCTAGATGCCGGCCGTCGATGGCCGAGGAGTCCTGAGATGTTTGAACGCCTGGAACAGATTGCCGCCCGCTACGAAGACCTGGGCCGCGAGATGGCCTCTGACGAGGTTGTCAATGATCACGAGCGCTACCAGAAAATAGCCAAGCAGCACCGCGACCTGGAAGCGGTGGTCGATGCTTTCCGCGAATACCAGCGGACGAAGCAGGGCATCGCCGATGCGCAGACGATGCTGGCCGAGACTGATCCCGAGATTCGCGCGATGGCGCAGGACGAGCTGACACAGCTCGAAGAGCGTCTACCGAAGATCGAGGAAGATCTGAAGCTGAGGCTGCTGCCCAAGGACCCCAACGATGAGAAGAACGTCATCCTCGAGATCCGGGCCGGCACCGGCGGCGACGAGGCATCGCTTTTCGCAGCGGAGGTCTTCCGCATGTATTCACGCTTTGCCGAACAGCATCGGTGGAAGGTAGAAGTGTTGTCGTCCTCCGAATCTGGCATTGGCGGGCTCAAGGAAGTCATCGCCATCATCGAAGGCGATCGCGTCTACTCGCAGCTGAAGTACGAATCCGGCGTACACCGCGTGCAGCGCGTGCCGGCTACGGAGACCCAGGGTCGCGTTCACACCTCCGCCGTTACCGTTGCGGTGCTGCCTGAAGCGGAAGATGTGGACGTCAAAATCGAAGCGAAGGATCTGCGGATTGATACGTTCTGCTCTTCGGGACCGGGAGGGCAGTCGGTAAATACGACGTATTCCGCGGTGCGCATCACGCATATTCCGACCGGCACTGTGGTGAGCTGCCAGGACGAAAAGTCGCAGATCAAGAACCGCGAGAAGGGCATGCGCGTGCTGCGAGCGCGACTTTACGAGGTGGAGCAGGAGAAGCAGCAGGCCGCGCTGGCGCAGGAGCGCAAGTCGCAGGTGGGCTCCGGCGATCGCTCGGAAAAGATCCGCACTTATAACTTCCCGCAGAATCGGCTGACCGATCATCGCATCGGGCTGACCTTGCACCAGCTCGCCGAGATCATGGAAGGCAGGCTGCAGCCGGTGATCGATGCGGTGGTCGCGCACTTCCAGGCCGAGCGACTGAAGGCCGAGACGGCGAACATCGCCTGATAGGCTACGGACGATGCGTCCATTCACCTTCGCCTGTCTCACGATACTTCTCACTCCTGCCGCATACGCGCAGGCTGCCCCTGCGCCGCTGTCCTATGACTGCTATCGCACAAAGACGCCGATCCACATCGATGGCAAGCTGGACGATCCTGCGTGGAAGAAGGCGAAGTGGACTTCTGATTTTGTCGATATAGAAGGTGCCGCGAAACCGACGCCGCGCTTTCGCACGCGCGCGAAGATGCTGTGGGATGACAAATATCTGTACATTGCAGCGGAGCTTGAGGAGCCAAACGTCACCGGGACGCTGACGAAACATGATTCGGTCATCTTCAAAGACAATGACTTTGAAGTCTTCGTCAAGCCGCTATCGGAGACGGAAAGCTATTACGAATTCGAGATGAACGCGCTCAATACCGGCTGGGACCTCTTCCTGCCCAAGCCGTACGGCGAGGGCGGTAAGGCCGACAACAGCTGGGACATCGCCGGACTGAAGACTGCCGTTGCCGTGCAAGGGACGCTGAACAATGCAAACGACGCCAATCACGGATGGACGCTTGAGATCGCGTATCCGCTGACCGCCTTCAACTCGCGGCAGCAGGTTCCCTTGCCGAAGCCCGGCCCACATACGGGTACCATATGGCGCATCAACTTCAGCCGCGTGGAGTGGACGCCCGGCAATCCCAAGGAAGACAACTGGGTGTGGTCGCCGCAGGGCGTCGTCGACATGCACGTGCCGGATCGCTGGGGTTATCTGCGCTTTCGCTAGGCGGTCGGGATCAGTGTGCAGATTGCCAGTTGATTATCGTGCAGCCCACGCTGCGGGCTGCTTGATGCTGAGCAGATCGGCGACGATCTATTTTGTAAATGCGACGTCTTCGATCGCGACAACAGAGGAACGTTGTCATTGCGGAGCAGAGGCGAGGTTGGAACCTGGTCAGTTCGTTGCTGGATTTCAAGCTGTGTCCCGGCATGTGGCCCATACTGCATCCGTCTTAATTCCGATGAATCGAATATTGGACGTATCAGTAGAAATCAGGCGAACATCTGAGCATGGCCATGACTTCTCTTACCGCACTGGAGAATCCAATCTGGCAGGCGGCAACGACGCGCCAGCAGCGCCTTGCGTATGGCGAGGGACCGGCACGCCGGTTTTATGCCGACGTGGTACCGCTCGCGGCGATCGAGAGCCATTCGTCCGAAGCAGTGGCGGCGCTCTCGGCGCTAGTCTCGCCGGGTGAGCGTGTGTGGTTTTTTGAGGAGCCGCCGCGCCTCTATCCCCAACAATGGCGCGAGACCAATCGCATTCCCGGTTTCCAGATGATGTGTGAGGCGCTTGCGCCCTACGCTCGGCCTGTCAACGGAGTGCGATCCGTGATGCTCGATCCTGTAACCGATGCCGCCGCCATGAACGAGCTGAAGGCGATTGCCTTCCCGGGCTTCTTCGGAATGCGTACGCCGGAGATGGGCCGCTACCGTGGTATTCGCATCAACGGTGAGCTGGTGGCGATGGCGGGCGAGCGGCTGGCGATTCCCGGCTATCGCGAGGTGAGCGCCATCTGCACACATCCCGCGCACCTCGGTCGAGGCTACGCACAGCAGCTCACGCGCGAGGCGACGGCTGCGATCCTTGCCGACGGTGACACTCCGTTTTTGCATGTTGCGAGTGGGAATGGGGCCGCTATTCACATCTACGAGCAGCTTGGCTTCCGGAGTTACGCGGATGCGCTCTTCGTACAACTGGAGCGGCTGGGAGAGAAGTGATCAAGAACGAAAAGGCCGGTGATCGAAATCACCGGCCCTTGTTTTTTCGCTGCAAGCTAGGCTTGAGCGGCTGCCTGCTTTGTCTCAAGCGCGGTTACCTTAAAGCGCTTCATGGTGATGGCGAGCTTGCGCTCGATCTTCTTCACATCATTGCGCTCCTCCGGCATCGCGAAGGTATGCGCCGTTCCTGAGCGCGACGCGCGGCCGGTCCGGCCCACGCGATGAACGAAGTCCTCCGCTTCCTTGGGCAGATCGTAGTTGACGACGTGCGCGACGTGCGGCACATCGATACCGCGTGCGGCAACATCGGTCGCAACCAGCACGCGATTCGCGCCGTTGGCAAAGCCCTTCAGCGCCGCAACACGCTGCGCCTGGGTTCGATCACCATGGATACGCGCCGCATTGTGACCGACGCGGCTGAGCCGATTGGCCAGCCGATCGGCGCCGTGCTTGGTGCGCGTAAAGACGAGAAAACTGCCTTCGTGCTGGCTGAGCAGATGCTCCAACAGCTCGGACTTCTTGTCCTTCGAGACCTCAAACATCTGCAGCGCGACGTTGTCGGCGGGCTTCAGTTCGGTCGAGATATCGATTCGAACCGGATTCTTGAGGTAGTCGCGCGTCACTTCGCGCATCTCCGTATTGAGCGTGGCGGAGTAGCAGAGGGTCTGGCGATCCGGGCGAAGCTTGGAGACGATGCGCCGGATGGAGGGCTTGAATCCCATGTCGAGCATGCGATCGCACTCATCGAGCACCAGCACTTCCACTCCATCCAGCTTTACCAGCTTGCGATCGAGAAAGTCTTCGAGGCGGCCGGGGGTGGCTACGACGAGACGGACGCCGCGGCGGAGCGCCTCGAGCTGCGGGCCTTCCGCCAGTCCGCCAACCACCAACGCGACGCGCATGTTGCCCTCTGGCATCAACTGCCGATAGACCTTCTCCACCTGCATGGCGAGTTCGCGCGTGGGCAACAGCACCAGCGCAGTGATTTGCTTGCCCTGCACTTTTTGCAGCCGCTCGATGATGGGAATCATGAAGCTGAGGGTCTTACCGGTGCCGGTCTGCGCCGTGGCCACTACATCGCGGCCTTCGAGCGCTGGAGGAATCGCCCCCGCCTGCACGGGCGTGGACGTTACAAACTTCACCGCCGCAAGGCGCTTCTGCACCAGGGGCGAAAGGGGCATTTCAGAAAATAAATTCAACTTGGTTTCCTAGGCATCGCCGGATACACGAGTGGCGTGTCCGCGATGCGTGACATGCGCTTGCCAGCCTGGCATCCGATCGCGTGTCATTCCTGTTGGAACGGTCGGGGCGGCGCGCTGTTCTTTTTTGTACGTAGGGAAAAACGGTGGGGACTTCTGGATGCTGCCGACTGGCATTGTTCCGCCAGCCTCCGCTCTTGCCGCACGATCCTTGCGTCCAGGAAACTTCTCGGTTTCCAAGACTCCATCCACTCGACACGCGGTGGACGGCAACGCTTCTAGGTCGGGCTAAGGCTCTCACCGGAGAGCCGCAGGCCAGCACACTGGCCGCGTTCGGGATGCGGAAATCGCATCACCCTTGGGAAGCGTTGACGCCAGTATAGCATTCATTCGGAATGACCACGCTTGCCCAAGCTACAACGGAAGCAGCACAGCATCTCCCGCTCGGCAATGCAGCGCGCCGCGACGCCGAGTTGCTGTTGCTGCACATCACGGGACTGACACGCGCGGAGTTGCTGACGCATCCAAACCGCCAGCTCACGGATGCGCAGAGCGATGCTTATCGTGACGCCATTGCGCGGCGCGCCCGGCACGAGCCGGTGCAGTACATCACCGGCGTGCAGGAGTTTTATGGGCGTTCCTTTGCCGTAACACCTGCCGTGCTGATTCCCCGCCCGGAAACCGAGCACCTGGTGGAGACGGTACTGGCAATTCGTCCTGAACCCAGGCACATTCTCGATATTGGAACAGGCTCGGGGATTCTTGCCGTGACCCTGGCGCTGGAGCTTCCCCACTCCGCCGTAACGGCGACCGACGTTTCCGCGGATGCAATTGCTGTGGCCCAGCAGAATGCCCAAGGGCTGGGCGCCGGAGATCGCATCCGTTTTCGCGAGTCCGATCTGTTTGCATGTCTGCGGGAGCGTGATCGCTTCGACTGCATCGTCTCAAATCCCCCTTATGTGGCGACGAGCCAGGTGCTGGAGCCGCAGGTGCGCGACTACGAGCCGGCAATAGCTCTTTATGCAGGAGAGGACGGTCTTGCCGTGTATCGCCGTCTGATTCCGGAGGCGCATGCGCGACTGGGGCGCCACGGGCATTTGCTGCTGGAGATCGGCGAGGGGCAGCGTGGTGCAATCGGCGGGATGCTGCGAGACAGCGGTTTTGAGGACATCCGATTCATCGATGATTTGCAGGGAATCGCGCGTGTCGCCATCGCCAGTGGCGCAAAGGTAACACCGCAAAGACAGTAGAGTAGACTGGTAAGTACATTCCGCCTGATCTGATCGAGCACACTTCCAGCGAGCTCAGTTCAGCGCGCCTTACGCAACAAGGCATTTCGCTCACACGCCGTCCGCACCCATAGCAAAATGCCAGGCCGAGGAGGCCCACCCTGCGTTCCTCACTCGTTTACGCTGCCAGCAAAGCGATCCCCAACCGGTTTCAGCTCTGCCAGACCATCAGCAAGGCTGCGCGTGTCCTGCACCTGAACAACAACCCAACAGAGAGCACCATCAATCGCGTGCTGCAGAACATTTCGCATCCTGTGTCGGAATTGCAATCGGATATCCCGGAACCAGCTTTGTAAGAAGAGAAGGTGAGAGCCGCCTCGCTCTCACCCCCGTTGCTCCCTTTGCGCAGCTCGTTCGTTAGCGATTAGCGCCTACTGGCTGAATCACCGGCTCACCCGCTTGCCTTCCGACCACCTCAAATTTCAGGCGGTTGTTCAGCGGATCGGCATCCACGCGGACGGTGTCGCCGTGCAGCACCTCTCCGTCGAGAATTTTGATCGCCAGCGGGTCTTGGATCAGCCGTTGGATTGCTCGCTTCAGCGGCCGTGCGCCATAGGCGCGGTCGTAGCCGGTCATCAGCAACTGGTGGCGTGCGCCATCCGTCAGCTCCAGCGTGATCTTGCGATCTGCCAGCAGCTTCTTCAGGTCGATCAGCCGTAGGTCGATGATGTGGCTAAGCTGTTCCTCCCCCAGCGGACGATAGATCACAATGTCGTCGACGCGATTCAAGAACTCCGGCCGGAAGCTCGTCTTCAGCAGATCCATCACTTGCTCGCGCGCGCGATCAAATGCCGCCTCGTCCACTAGAGCTTCGGCGTTCAGCATCTGCGCGCCCAGGTTTGAGGTCATGATGAGCACCGCGTTTTTGAAATCCACGGTGCGCCCCTTCGAGTCTGTGAGCCGGCCATCATCCAGCACCTGCAGCAGAATGTTGAAGACATCCGGATGCGCCTTCTCGATCTCATCGAAGAGCACAACGGCGTAGGGACGCCGACGAATCGCTTCGGTGAGTTGGCCGCCCTCGTCGAAGCCGATGTAGCCCGGAGGCGCGCCGATGAGGCGAGCCACGGCATGCTTCTCCATGTACTCGCTCATGTCGATGCGCACCATCGCCTGCTCATCATCGAAGAGGAACTCGGCGAGCGCGCGTGCGGTCTCTGTCTTGCCTACGCCCGGAGGCCCGAGAAAGATGAAGCTGCCGAGGGGCCGCTTGGGATCACTCAAGCCCGCGCGCGAGCGGCGGATCGCATTCGCCACTGTGGAGAGCGCATCGTCCTGGCCGATGACGCGCTCGCGCAGCCGGGACTCCATCTGGACGAGCTTCGACACTTCACCTTCGAGCATCTTCGAGACCGGGATGCCGGTCCACTTGCTGACGATCGTGGCGATATCTTCCTCGTCCACCTCTTCCTTGAGCATGCGCTTGCGCGTGCCGCTCTTGGCCGCATCGGATTCCGCGTCCTGTTCGGCGCTGAGCTTGCGCAGTTCCGCTTCAGCCTTCGGCAGTTCGCCGTACTGGATCACGGCACTGCGTTCCAGATTTCCCTTGCGGGTCTGCTCTTCCATCTCGAAGCGCAGCCCTTCGACGCGCTGCTTCAGCTCGCTGACGCGGGTAATCGCCTCCCGCTCCTTCTGCCAGCGCGCACGCAGCCCGGTGGCGCGCTCTTTGATCGCAGCCAGCTCGCGCTCGACGACTTCGCGCCGTTCTTTGCTGTTGGGATCGGTTTCGCGCTTGAGCGCTGCCCGTTCGATTTCGAGCGAAGTGGCTTCGCGGTCGAGCGCATCGATCTCCTCCGGCACCGAGCCAATCTGAATGGCAAGCGACGCGGCCGCTTCATCGACCAGATCGATGGCCTTATCGGGAAGGAAACGGTCCGATATGTAACGGTGGCTGAGCGTTGCCGCAGCAACGATCGCGGAGTCCTTGATGCGCACCTTGTGGTGCGCCTCGTAGCGCTCCTTCAGGCCGCGCAGGATGGCAATCGTATCCTCGACGTTCGGCTCACCGACGTAGACGATCTGGAAGCGCCGCTCCAGCGCGGCGTCCTTCTCGATGTATTTGCGGTACTCATTCAGCGTGGTTGCGCCGATGGCCCGCAGCTCACCGCGCGCGAGCGCCGGCTTGAGCATGTTGCTGGCGTCGATGGCTCCCTCGGCCGCCCCCGCGCCGACGAGCGTGTGCAGCTCGTCGATGAAAAGAACGATCTCGCCGTTCGAATCTTCGATTTCCTTGAGAACGGCTTTCAAACGATCTTCAAACTCGCCGCGATATTTTGCGCCAGCAAGCATGGAACCGAGATCGAGCGAGATGACGCGCTTGTCGCGCAGGACTTCGGGAACGTCGCCGGAGACGATGCGGCGCGCGAGGCCTTCAACAATGGCTGTTTTGCCAACGCCCGGCTCGCCGATGAGCACCGGATTGTTCTTGGTGCGGCGGCTCAACACCTGGATGACGCGACGGATTTCTTCATCGCGGCCAATCACGGGATCGAGCTTGCCGCGCCGCGCGAGATCGGTAAGGTCCTTGGCGAATTTTTCGAGCGCCTGGAATTTCGATTCGGGGTTCTGGTCGGTGACGCGCTGGTTGCCGCGGACGGTGCTGAGCGCCTGCAGGATGGAGGCGTGGGTCGCGCCGAGCGACGCCAGCAGCTCGCGCGCCGGATCATTCTTCTGCTCGGTCAAGGCCAGCAGCAGGTGTTCCGTCGAGACGTACTCATCCTTGAAGTCAGCCGCTTCTTTGAAGGCGCGGTCCAGCACCTTCTGCATCGCATTCGAGAGGCCGGGTTGCGAGCTGGCGCCGCCGACTTTGGGCAGCTTGCTCAAGGCATCGTTCGCGCGAGAGAGCAACTGCTCGGTGGGCACGCCGACCTTCTGCAGGACGGGCACGATGATGCCGTCCTTGTCCTCGAGCAGCGCCGAGAGCATGTGCATCGGCGTCAGCTCGGGATTGCCGTACTCGAGTGCGAGATTGGTCGCGGCCTGCACTGCCTCCTGCGACTTGACCGTAAATTTGTCCCAACGAATTGCCATATTGCTTTACCTGCCTTAGTTCATTTTGGGGCTCTCTCCCCTGAGATGGCCCTATTTTTCAAAGAAATTCAAGCTCCTATTTGTGAACTCCCGCCGGTATACACAAAATGGCGGGAGATCCGCTCCGGATGCTCCCGCCGATTCACAACTGCGATCTGATCGGAAGCGTCAGGCTGCGGTGCCGGCCTCGACCTGCTTTTTCTGCTGCTGCTGGCCAGTCGAAGCGGAGCCGACGCTGATCTTGATCTGGCGAGGCTTCGCTTCGGCCTTCTTCGGGAACTCCAACTGCAGGACACCGGCATCGTAAGTAGCCTTCACGTTCTCGGCGTCGACGCTGTTCGGCAGGGTGAAGCTGCGGGCGAAGGTACCGTAGCGGTGCTCCACGCGGTGGAAGTTTTCCTGTTTCTCTTCTCTCTCGAACTTACGTTCGCCGCGTACAGTCAGTGTGCGGCCTTCCACCTGGATATCGATGTCTTCCTGCCTCACGCCGGGGACTTCGAGTTTGAGGGCCAGCTTCTGGTCATCCTCGTAAATGTCTACGGGCGGGGCAAAGCTGGCTGCGCTCAGCACCTCGTCATCGTTCTGTCCACGACTGTAGTCCTGGAAAAGCGAGTTCAGACGGTTTTGCAAAGAGACAACTTCACGAAACGGATCCCAACGAACGATTGCCATATCACTTCTCCTTCAGTTCGGATATTCAGTTGAAATGTGGGCCAGCAGTTGGAGCTACCGGCCTGCACTTGAATAGACCCCCGATATGCGGTTATGGTTGCATATTTTGTGAGTGATTTGCACTCATATTCAGCGGAAAGGCTAAATTATTGATTCTCTGTAGTCTTTCGCGCCATCTCATTACCGAATTGGAGGATATCCATGAATATTGTGCTGTACGGCGCTACCGGAAACGCCGGTTCGCGCATTCTGATCGAGCTGCTTGAGCGGGGCCACGAGGTGCTGGCGGTGGTCCGGAATTTGGATAAACATCCTGAAAAGCTGGCGCCGAACGACGGCCTCACGGCGATTCAGGGGGATCTTTCGAGCGTGGAGGAGATTACGGAGGCGATCGGTGGCGCCCAGGCGGTGGTGAGTGCGTATGGACCGCCTCCGGAAAAGCCCGACCAGCTCATTGATGTGACAAAACGGCAGATTGCCGCCGTCCAGCAGGTGAGTCAGCAGGCAAGCTCGCCGGAATACGCGCCACGGCTGCTCGTGGTGGGTGGCGCAGGCAGCCTGGAGGTGGCTCCTGGGGTGACTCTGGTGAGCGCGAAGGACTTCCCCGCTGCCTGGAAGCCGATTGCGCTGGCGCATGAGAAGGCGCTGGAGCTGCTGCGTGCGTCATCCATCGACTGGACGTACCTGAGCCCGTCGGCCTTCTTCGAGCCGGGGCAGCGCACAGGCAAGTTCCGGCTGGCACAGGATGAGCTGCTGACGGCTCCCGATGGAAAGAGCTGGATCTCGATGGAGGATTACGCCATCGCGCTGGTGGATGAGCTGGAGCGTCCGCAACACCGACGGCAGCGGTTTACCGTCGGATATTAGGAGCGGTATCCGGGCACAAGCGCCTGCGGCGCGGGATGTTGGGTTCGCTGTGTCGCTCATATCCGGCACCAGACGGGAGGTTGTCGTAGTATGCGGCTGGGATGGGAACTGAAGGTATGAAAGTTTTGCTGATTGGGGCAGGCGGGCGGGAACACGCGATTGCGTGGGCTTTGGCGAAGTCGCCGCGCGTAAAGGAAGTGGTCTGCGCGCCGGGGAATGCGGGCATTGCGAAGGTGGCGCGGTGCGTTCCCGTGGATGTCGCCGACCTGCATGCGCTGGTCGCGCTGGTGGCGAAGGAACAGCCAGGGCTGGTGGTGATTGGGCCCGAGTTGCCGCTTTCGTTGGGATTGACGGATGAGCTGCTGCGGCGCGGCGTACGGGTTTTTGGCCCGACCAAGGCTGCCGCCACACTGGAGACGAGCAAGAGCTTCGCGAAGCGATTTCTGCAGCGGCACAACCTGCCGACCGCCGCCTATGCAGTGATCACGGAGGAGCGAGAAGCTGAGGAAGTGCTGGGGCACTTCCACTTCCCTGTCGTGGTGAAAGCGGATGGGCTCGCGGCAGGCAAAGGCGTGGTGATCTGCAAAACAAAAGAGGAGGCGCACGCGGCGATTGCGGGGCTCTTCTCCGGACAGTTGCTGGGCACGCCCGAACACTCGGTATTGATCGAAGAGTTTCTGGATGGCGAGGAGCTTTCGTTCCTGGTCATCTCCGACGGCACACATGCTGCGCCGCTGGCGCCGGCGCAGGATCACAAGCGGATCGGGGAGGGCGACACCGGGCCCAACACCGGCGGCATGGGTGTGTACTCGACCGACGCCATGCTAGCGCCCGAGCTGCGCGACTGGATTATGCACCACATCGTGCAGCCCACACTGGATGGTATGCGCGCGGAAGACGCGCCATTTGTTGGCGTGTTGTATTGCGGCCTGATGATGACGGCGCGCGGCCCGATGGTGCTCGAATTCAATGCGCGCTTTGGCGATCCGGAAACGCAGGCCATTCTGGTGCGGCTGGAATCGGATCTGCTGGAGGCGATGGAAGCTGCGGTAGAAGGACGGCTCTCCGACACGGAGTTGCGTTGGAAGCGCGGCGCATCTGCATGCGTGATTGCGAGCTCCGCCGGGTATCCGGGCCACTTTCGAAAAGGCCTGCCGATCACTGGACTGGAGCGCGCCGCACTTATCCATGACGTGGAGGTGTTCCACTCCGGAACCGCAGAAAAGGGTGGCCACATCGTAACGGCTGGAGGACGCGTCCTGGGGGCCACGGCGATCGCGCCGGACCTGGAATGGGCGCTGGCGAAGGCCTATGAAGCACTGGGCATGATTCACTTCGATGGGATCTATTATCGGCACGATATTGGCTATCGAGCGGTAAAAGAGATGAAGTAGCAAAACCCGTGACAACGATTGTCTGGATAAGGAACTGACTGCAAGAATTTGATCTTCTAGTTAAAAGGCAACCTAGAGATTCAGATAGGTAATCTAGCGAGTATCGTATCTTCCCCGGAGGGCCCCCGTGTCATTCCCCAAGGTTCAAATCTTTCTACTCGCCGCTCTCATTTCGTTACCCTGCGCGCTGCCGGCAGCGACGGTCAGCTTTTCCCAGAAGACGGTTAGCTTCCCTGACGGTGATTTTCCGTTTCCCACAGCCACTGCGGACCTCAACAATGACGGCCGCGAAGATCTCGTCTCCACGGTCTATCCCGTGGAGACGGGCGGCGTCGGCGAATTCAACGTACGTCTTTCGACCGGAGGTGGTACGTATGCAGCGCCGAAGCTGTACACGCTTCCAAACGGGGCCGGCCTCAGCGGGATGGCGGCAGGCGATTTCAACAACGACGGGCGGGCCGATCTCGCAGTCTCCGGGTACAACCTCATCTACGTATACGCGAATGATGGCAAGGGCGGTCTGACTCTGCATGGCACCATCCAGGCTACCGGCCTCGGTGGTTCCACATTTCCCGGAGACTTCAACCACGACCGTCTCATGGACCTGGCTTATGTTGCGAACGGCGGGCTGCACATCCTGTTCGGTGATGGCAAGGGCGGCTTCACGCCGGGCCCGATTACGCCGGTCAACAATGACGGGGAGCCATTGCTGGTGGGCGACTATGACGGCGACGGCATCGCCGATATCGCCTGGGGAGACTACGTCAACGACACCACCGCGACCGTGCTCTATGGAGACAATACCGGACATTTTGTGGCCAAATATGTAACTGTTTCCGAGAGAACAGTATTCAGTTCGGGCGATGTGAACAGCGACGGTAAGACAGACCTGATCGGAGTACCGGCGGCCGACATATCCTCAGTCGGGCTGACAAAGAAATATTTCTCTATCTATTACGGCAATAGCGCCCGAACCTTTGCAACGCACGTCACGATTCCGACGAAGTACTGCCCGATTGGCGTGACCCCTGCGGCCGCCGATATCGACGGCAACGGTATCAATGACATTGTCCTTTCGGAAGCGAACTGTGACAGCTACGTCATTGCCTCTTACGTTGACGTCCTGACGCGCAATAGCAACGCGAGCTACAACCCGGAACAGACGATCTATACCGCAAACACGCAGTATGGTGGGATCGTGTATGGGCCTTTCGTGCTGCGCGGCGACCGCAACTCCAAGCCAGACGTCGCAGTTGGGGTCTGCTCAGACAGCGAATGCATAGGCACAACCTTCGCAATCCTGCTGAACACGACCAGCGGTAGCTTCCCGGCGTGCGCTCCGCCGAATGCGTTCGAGGGGATCAACGTCTGCTCACCGGTGATCGGGAGTGCCGCGGCTTCGCCGGTCGCCTTCCACGTGGGCGCTGCCGGACAGATACCGATGCGGAAGGTGGAGGTGTGGGTAGATGGCACCAAGAAAGTAGAGCAACTGGATGGCTTCTCTCGCTATTCATTCCTGGACAAGAGCATCAGCATGACACCGGGTAGCCACAAGGTCACGATTTTCGCGGCGGGCTGGGACAACTGGCTGGAACAAAAGACATTCACGCTCAGCGTGAAGTAGGATTTGCCATCCAGACAGATGCGCCTGTAGCACCAGATTGTGGAGTTCGCTTCCTTTGATCGCTCACCTTGGGAATATAGGTGAGCTAGCTGGGTGTCCCGTATCTCGAAAGCGAGATGCGGGACAGCCGCTCCATTTCACGTCACGGATGAGTCTGCCCGAATCACGCAGTATTGTTTGCCGACGTAGCCGGAGCTGGGTGCCTGCTCGAGATACACGAGCTTGCCATTGAAATCTCTGGCCGCTGTATTTGTGAATTGCGTGTCCACAATCCTGGCAGAGCCGAGTGCGCGGCGGACGATGCGCTCCGGCAGGCAGTGCATCTGCATATCGCCGGGGCCACGCTTCAACGCGACGCGGATCCTTGAACGGAAATGCAGAATGTGGCGCGCCCGGATGATTCGCGAGGAGAGATCAGGCGCGGCGAAGGAGTCCTGTACACCGAAGACGAGGACCCCGGCAGGCGCGAGAACTCTGACGAATTCGCGAAGGTAGCTCTTCGCGAGCGAACGCGGCACATGCTGCAGGACGATGTTGCTGTAGACGAACGCGAAGCTTTGATCCTCGAAAGGCAATTGGGCGGCGGAATTGGCTACGTATCGGCAGTGGGGATACTGATTGAGCGACTCAGACTGCTGCACCATCTGCTCGGAGATATCCACGCCGACGCACGATGCAAAACGCCGGGCCAAAGCCTGGGTGAGGCGGCCGACGCCGCAGCCGAAGTCCAATGCAGCCCCGGCGAAATCGGGAGGGTGGCCGATTGCGGCCAGATGGCTGAGGACCGTCTCGATTTCGGCATCGCCGGTGGCCATGAATTCGGCGATATCCCACTTGCCATCGGCCTTGCTGTCATCGGTGAGGATGGCGCTGAGCGCATCCCGGCCGGCGAGTCCTTCCCAGGCGTTCTTCAGCTTGTCGAGACTGGTCACGGGATCCGCATTCCGGCCCGAATTGTAGCGGGCTTTGAGTGACTTCTGCGATGATGCGCGGCGCAGACAGCAAAACGCCGGGCATAGGCCCGGCGCTGCCACTGATGTCCGTCTGGATTAGCTTGGCTGGATCGGCTCGTTCTTCGATGCCGAGACGGTGGTGTCCTGTTTCGCGGTGGGCTCTGGCGTGCCCTTGATGCCGTCCTTGAAACCCTTCAGGCCCTCGCCCAGCCCTTTGCCGAGCTCCGGCAGCTTGCGGGGTCCGAAGACCAGCAGCGCAACGACCAGAACCAGGATGAGATGTGTTGGTGTCAGTAGCTCGCCCATAGTGGCATGTCCTTCCGCAGAGGTCTTCTCCGCCGCCCCATTTTCGCATAGGTGCGGCACCCTGCTTCCCCTATGGTACGCCTGTAGGCGGAGCGATGCTGATTTCGGGGCCAGGAATTCGTGCCGGCTTCGCGTTGAGAGGTCCCAAGGGGCCCGGTGGATATCAACCACTTTGATTGCTTCGCATCGATTCGGAAGCCGCGGTTTGCATTGACAAACTAAGTGAGGGGGAGACAGTCTATTCCTGCGGCGTAGGGCGCATCGGTGCAGATCCAAAGGGCAACGCCCACCTACAGTCCATGAACTCTATTGCGCCGATGTCCAATCTCGAAAACCTTAGAAAACAGGCCAAACAGTATCTGCGGTGGCACCGGGAGCGATATTACCCGGTCGCAGCCATCATCCGGGGATACTTGCCCCGGTTCCGTCAGTTCTCCGATGAGGAGATTCTGAAGGCAGAATTCCGGCTGGCTGACGCGCAGGAACTCATTGCGCGCAAAGAGGGCTTCGAAGGATGGCAGGCGCTGAGAACAGGAGCCTCGACTGCCATGTCCCAGACGCACCCGCACTCTCAGCCAATTCTCACCTCGGTGGCTGCGCACCTATATGTTCGCAACCTCAAAGCATCCACCGACTTCTTCACGACCAAGCTCGGGTTCACGATCGACTTTGTCTATGGCGATCCGCCGTTCTATGGACAGGTCAGCCGGGACAACGCCAGGCTCGCCTTGCGCCATATGGATGAGCCTGTGTTTGCAGGAGACATCCGCGAACGCGAAGGCTTGCTTTCTGCCTCCATCACGCTGGCCAGCGCGGACGAGATTAGGCAGCTCTTCGTCGCATATCAGGCAGCAGATGTGCCCCTCGCGCAGTCCATGAGGAACGAACCGTGGGGAGCCAAAACCTTCATCGTCAAGGATCCGGACGGCAATCTCATTCTCTTCGCGGCGCCTGCCAGTTAGGGATGCGAAAGAACTCGCCGGGCGCATGCACGAACGGTGCATTCAGCCAGATCAGTTGGGCCGGGAGGCTGCTGCAAGCCGCTTTTCCACCAGGTTGTAAAAGGTGCTGAGATTCTCCGCTGCGCCCATCGTGAGCCGCCGGTAGACCTTCATGGTCGGCCAGAGGCGGGAGCCGGCGACGTCGAGCGTTGGCACGGCCGAGCCGGCTTCACTCGCGACTTCACGGCTGCCGGGATAAGGAGCGAGCAGCCAGATGCCATTCCAGCGGCGGCGCAGCACCTCTCCGAAGTAGCTGCCCCAGAGACGGGACTGGAAATCGAGATCAACTGCGGCCTGGCCATCGACGAGACGTTCGAGCGCGTCGACGGATGCAGGAGTGAAATCGAGCAGCGCCCGATGCTGCTGGCGCGCGACGAGCACCGCCTCATCCGCGTAGGCGCGAATCATTTCATCGATGGAGGAGAAGTTCAGCGCGTCGAGTCTGGCTTTGCTGTCGAACATGCGGATACGTCCAGAGTAGCGCGGACCGCTGCCCTAACTCGCAAGGCGGCGCGGAAGGCATGTATTCTGATGTGTCAGAAGCAGGAATCGTCAGGAGTCATTGTCGCGCGGTCTGCCCGGTTGGCTTCCGCAACGTACGCCGGCCTGATCTTCGCTGACGTCATTTGGGAGGCAGTCCGTTTTGTCCAAGTCTTTCGGTATCTGCAGGAGCATGGTTCTCCTGCTAGGCGGCGCGATACTGGCCGCCACGGCATTTGCCCAGACCACCACTCAGAGCAACACCCAGAACACCACCCAGAGCAGCGGTTCCAGAACACAAAAGCTGCCTCCGCCGCCGAGCATCGACGTCAACGTGAACCAGAACGAGACGCTGTCGGCCGTTCGCTACGACAACAAATACGAAATTTATGGTGGGTTGGGATTTTCGCACTTCAAGGCTGGCCCGCAACTGGCCGCCGGCGCAAACCTGGGCGGCTTTGATGTTCAAGGCACCTGGTGGCTGTGGCGGCGGCTGGGCGCCACGGCCAACGTACGCGGCTACTACGGCACCCAGGGCGTGAATCCGAATCCCTATGGCGTGAGTGGGCCGTTCGTCTTCGAGCACCTGTTCATGGGTGGCGCGACGTATCGGCTGATTGCCCGCGAGCACGCTGCTCTGAGCGCGCATGGCCTGGCGGGCGGCTCCGAGGGCGTTTTCAGCCACGCGCTGGGTAGCGCGCCTGTGCTGGGTGGTACGGTGCAGCCGCGCGATGTGGGGCTGTACAACGATGGGCTGGGGTTTGCATCAGCGATTGGCGGCTCGCTGGACCTGAACCGCTCGCCGAGGCTGGCGCTGCGCATTTCGCCGGACTGGATCCTGACGCGCTATGCCGGTTATGGCACGCCGTCGAATGTGCCATCGGCGCTGGTGACGCGCACCCAGAATGAGTTCGCGATCTCGGTGGGAATCATTTACCGCTTCAAAATGGGCAAGGGGCCGCGGTACCACTGAGGCCCGGATCGGGCACAAAAAAAAAGGGCGGCTTCTGCCGCCCTTTTTCTTTCTGACAGCTAAGTGGCGATGCGCCGCGTCACCTCAGGATTTACTTCCTCCTGGAGAACGCATCGCATCGAGTGGTAATGCTAATGATCACAGGGTGCCATCGAAGTTCAGCGGCTCGGAAGAGAAATAACGAGTTTCCAGACTGCTAGTCCCAGCACCGCGATCCCGTATTCGAGGACAGCGCAATGATTAAAGCATCGTTGATTTTGCTCATGGCATTCTGCTCGCCTGTTCCAGCGAGCTTTGTTTTGCGACCGCGTGGCGATGCGGCCCACGATATAACCGCCAGCATAGCGCGTCCGGCGGACAGTGAGGCCGGTTACCATGGACCCATTACGCTTGGGCCACTCTCAATTAACAACAAGGCGGGTGGGATTGAGTTCAATAAGCTATCGCCAATGCTAGGACGCTCCCCGGCGCCATCGGGAGAAACTGTCTGCTATCGTGATGCCGCCCACAGAGTTTATCTCGTCGTTGAACGCGGGACTCATGATCTCCAGCTGGTTAGGGGATTGACGCTCAGTCGACTTAACGTATGTCCAGAGAAGAAGATCAACCAAGCGAGTGGTTTCTCCAACTGGGCCACAGAGAAGGGAATTCGGCTGGGTAGCTCGGAGACGGCTGTGATCTCACGTTACGGTAAGCCAAGCCAAACCGACGAATTGCGTACCGACCCAGAATTCTACCTATCGCCATACCCTCTCGAGCAAAGGTCTTCTGATCTTCCGAAAGAAGGTCGCATCCTGAGTTACCTGCCAAAGGAGGGCGCACCGGATACGAGTCATGCGCTCTTCGGTATCCGCAGCGGTGTCGTGGTCTGGATGACGCTGTCGGACAACGAATGAGAACGCAAATCCGGATGGCCTGACCCCACCCATTCATCCATTTAGGAATACGATTTGGACGGAAACGGAACATCACTTCCGCGCCTACGGTAGGTCCGAGCCTGGTGTCGAGATCTAATCGTTATGTTGTGTACGAAGGGCAGAGCTCGCTGACAGTTCGCTGGAGAGAGCTTTCTACGCCACGTAACTTGGGAAACGACATAAGAGCGTGCAGGAGGCAGTGCATATGTGGCCGGACAATCGCATTCTCGACCTCTTTGGGATTCAGGTACCAATCATCCAGGCACCGATGGCAGGACCGGTTTTGGCTGACATGGTCGTGGCAGTTTCGGAAGCCGGAGGGCTAGGGTCGCTCCCTTGCGCCTTGTTGAATCCGGAACAGATGCGCGCTGAAGTGGAAGAGATACGGAGGCAGACGCAGCGCCCATTTAATATGAATTTCTTTTGCCACACACCGGCGCGCATCGACGCAGATCGTGAAGCACTCTGGAGACAGCGCCTGGAGCGCTACTATTTGGCCTTAGGCGTCGATCAGAATGCGTCTCTTCCGAGTGCCAGCCGCGCTCCATTTGACGAGAAGACGTGCGACCTCCTGATCGAATTACATCCGGAAGTCGTTAGCTTTCACTTTGGTCTGCCGGACGAGAAACTGCTGGCACGTGTAAGAACATCGAAAGCGAAGATCATTTCTTCGGCAACTTCAGTCGATGAGGCGCGCTGGCTCGAGGATCGGGGATGTGACGCAATCATCGCGCAGGGCTATGAAGCCGGTGGACACAGAGGCATCTTTCTCAGCGACGACGTTTCGACTCAGGCAGGCACGATGGCACTGGTGCCGCAAGTGGTGGATGCCGTGAATGTGCCGGTCATTGCCGCCGGTGGCATCGCGGATGCGCGTGGAATCCTAGCTGCCTTCGCTCTTGGAGCAGCGGCGGTGCAGATCGGAACAGCCTATCTGCTTTGCCCTGAGGCAAGGATCAGTCAGATCCATCGTCGGGCCCTGAGAAATGCCAAGGATAACCAGACGGTACTCACGAACGTTTTTACGGGTCGTCCGGCTCGCAGCATCGTCAATCGCGCGGTCAGCGAGTTGGGGATTATGTCCGAGGACGTTCCAGGGTTTCCCCTCGCTGCGGCTGCCTTAGCACCATTACGTGCGAAGTCGGAGATGGCAGGATCGAGCGACTTCACTCCCCTGTGGTCAGGCCAAGCCGCACGTTTGGCTCGGGAGCTTCCCGCAGCAGAGCTGACGAGGCGATTGGCAACGGAAACGTTGGAGAAACTCAGCGCAGCGCGAGAACCGCAGAGTGTAAGGAACTGACTACCGCATAGACTTTATACGTAACAGGGGCTATGCCAGATATCGCATGGTAAAAAAGGGCGGCCGAAGCCGCCCTTTTTCTGATCTTCGCAGAAGATGCTCTACACGAGTTCGAGACCGGCGAAGAAGTAGCCGATCTCGAAAGCGGCGGTGTCCTCGGCATCCGAGCCGTGGATGGCGTTCTCTTCGATGGAGCTCGCGAACTTCTTGCGGATGGTGCCCTCTTCGGCGTTGGATGGGTTGGTGGCGCCCATCAGTTTGCGGAGATCGGCGATCGCGTTTTCCTTTTCGAGAACGAGCGCAATCATGGAGCCCGAGGACATGAAGGTGGTCAGCGAGTCGAAGAAGGGTCGCTGCGCATGGACGTAATAGAAGCCCTCGGCCTGTGACTTGGAGAGGAAGAGCTTTTTGACGGCGACGATTTTAAAGCCGGCCTTGTCGAACTCGGCGAGGATGGCTCCGGCGTAGCCTTTGCGCATGGCGTCTGGCTTGATGATGCTGAAGGTGCGTTGCGAGGACACTACTGTCTCCTAATTACTTTCTGAATTGAAGCGGTTTCAGTGTAGCGTGCAGAGCGCTGCTGAAGCGCTCTGCACACTCTTCCGCTACGCGTTGCCGGTCATGCTTTCCCGATGACACGCGCGAGCGTTTCGCCGATTTCCGCCGGCGATTGCACGACGTGGATGCCGGCTTCTTTGAGCGCCTTCATCTTGTCTGCCGCGGTGCCCTGGCCTCCGGAGATGATCGCGCCGGCATGGCCCATGCGACGGCCGGGAGGCGCGGTCTGGCCAGCGATGAAGCCGACTACCGGTTTCTTCACATTGGCCTTCACGTAGGCTGCGGCGGTCTCTTCTGCCGTGCCGCCGATCTCGCCGATGAGGATGATGGATTCCGTTTCCGGATCTTCGTTGAGCAGCTTGAGGGCGTCGATGTGCGTGGTGCCGATGATGGGGTCGCCGCCGATGCCGATGGCGGTGGACTGGCCGATGCCGCGCTGCGTGAGTTGGTAGACGGCCTCGTAGGTGAGGGTGCCGGAACGCGAGACGATGCCGACCGAGCCTTCCTTGTGAATTCGGCCGGGCATGATGCCGATCTTTGCTTTGCCGGGCGAGATCACGCCGGGACAGTTGGGGCCGACGAGGGTGGACTTGGAGTGCTTGAGCTTGGCCCACACCTTCACCATGTCGTTCACCGGAATACCTTCGGTGATGCAGATGATGAGCGGCAGGCCGGCGTCCTCGGCTTCGAGGATTGCGTCTGCAGCGAATGGCGGCGGGACAAAGATGACCGTGGCGTTTGCGCCGCTCTTCTCTACGGCTTCAGAGACAGTGTTGAAGACGGGCCAACCTTCGTGGGTTGTGCCGCCTTTGCCGGGCGTGACGCCGCCAACTACTTTTGTGCCGTACTCAGCGCAGCCTTTGGCGTGGAATGTTCCTTCTTTGCCCGTGATGCCCTGCACGATGAGGCGCGTGTTCTTGTCGACTAAGACCGCCATTAGCGAGTCACTCCCTTTGCCGCATCGACGGCGAGTTTTGCTGCGTCCTGCATTGTTTCGCCTACCAGGAACTTGAGCCCCGAATCCTTCAGGATTTTGCGGCCTTCTTCTACGTTGGTGCCTTCGAGGCGCAGGACGACCGGCACTTTGACGTTGAGATTTTTTGCTGCTGCGACCACGCCCTGCGCGAGGGTGTCAACGCGCAGGATGCCGCCGAAGATATTGATGAAGACGGCCTGCACGTTCTTGTCGGAGAGCAGGATCTGGAAGGCGTTTTCGATCTGCTGCTGGTTGGCGCCCCCGCCTACGTCGAGGAAGTTCGCGGGCGAGCCACCGGCGTACTGGATGATGTCCATGGTAGCCATGGCGAGGCCGGCGCCGTTCACCATGCAGGCAATGTTGCCGTCCAGCTTGATGTAATTCAGCGCGTACTTTGAGGCTTCGACTTCGAGCGGATCCTCTTCGGCAACGTCGCGCAGTTCCTTGAGAGACTTGTGGCGGAACATTGCGTTGTCGTCGAAGTTGATCTTGCAGTCGAGCGCGAACAGCTTGTCATCCTTGGTTGTAATGAAGGGATTGATCTCAAGCAGCGAGGCGTCGGTCTCGAGATAGACCTTGTACAGGCCGGTCATGAACTTCACGGCTTCGTTGATCTGGGTTGGCTTGAGGCCGAGTTTGAAGGCGAGATTGCGTGCCTGATAGGACTGAAAGCCGACAACCGGGTCGATATATTCCTTGTAGATTGCGTCGGGATCCTTGGCGGCGACTTCTTCGATCTCCATGCCACCGGCCTGCGACGCCATGAAAACGAGCTGCGCTTTCGCGCGATCGAGCACGATGCCGAGATAGAGCTCGCGGTCGATGGGAGCGGTCTCTTCAATGAGCAAACGCTGGACTTTTTGCCCCTGCGGGCCGGTCTGATGCGTGATCAGCTGCATGCCCAGGATCTTCTTCGAGTACTCCTCAGCTTCGGCAAAGTTCTTTGCTACCTTGACGCCGCCGCCTTTGCCGCGGCCTCCGGCGTGTATCTGCGCTTTGACGACAACGCCTTTGGCGCCGTTGGTGAAGAGGCCGCGCGCAACTTCGAGTGCTTCATCGAGAGTGTTCGCCACCTCGCCGCGCGGCACGGCAACGCCGTACTTCGCAAGGATGTCCTTTGCTTGGTATTCGTGAATTTTCATAGGTATGTGAGACGCAACCTCTCATAGTAGCAAGCGCAGGCCGGGAGGGCCACGCGGTCGGCGCTGCACCCGCGGCAAAAGGAATTAGCATGAGACGACATGCAAGATCTGCGTCCGCTGCTCAAACACATGGTGGAACGAGGCCGCACGCTGCGCGTGGACGAGGCGCAGGCCGCTGTCGGCGCGATGCTGGACGGCAATGTGGCGGACGTGGAGATTGCCGCACTGCTGACTGCGCTGGCGCAGCGCGGGGAGACTGTCGACGAAGTGTTGGGCGTGGTGATGGCGCTGCGCGAGCGGCTGATGCCGCTGCCGGTGACCGATGCAGAGCGCGCAGAACTCGTCGACACGTGCGGAACGGGCGGAGACGGATCGGGCACCTTCAATATCTCGACTGCGGCTGCGCTGGTCGCTGCTGCGGCAGGCGCGAAGGTGGCAAAGCATGGCAATCGCGCGCTGACGTCGCGCTGCGGCTCGGCCGATGTGCTGGAGGCGCTGGGGGTGGCGGTCGATCTTGGACCCGAGCAAGCGGTGGCCAGCCTGCGCGCACATGGATTTGTCTTTCTGTTCGCGCCTACGTCGCACCCTACCATGCGGCGGGTGCAGCCGGTGCGGCGGGCGCTGGGCTTCCGCAATACGTTTCACCTGGCGGGACCGCTCAGTAATCCCGCGGGTGCGCAGGCGCAGTTAATGGGCGTTTTTGCGCGGGAAAAGGTCGATCTGGTGGCGAAGACGATGGCCCGCCTGGGAGTACGCCACGGTCTGGTAGTGCACGGCGCGGATGGGCTGGATGAGTTGACGCTGACCGGTTCGACGACGGTGGCGGAGGTGCGCGACGGGAGCACCCAAACCTACGAAGTGGCGCCGGAGCAGCTTGGACTGGAGCGCGCAGCGCGCGAGGCTCTGCTCGGCGCTGAAACGGCAGAGGGCAATGCAGCGATACTGGAGGCAATCCTCTGCGGGACGGATCACAGTCCGAATGCCCGGGCGCGACGCGATGTGGTGGTACTGAATGCAGCGGCCTGCCTGGTGGTAGCGGGCGTTGCAGCAGACCTGCAGGGTGGGATGACAAGAGCTGCGGCAGCATTGCATAGTGGCGCGGCGGCAGTGCTGCTTGAGAGACTACGGACGTTTGGCCGAGATAACGCGACCATGCCGATTGGGTCGCATCCAAGAACAAGCCTTTGACGAACCATCCGGCCCCGATAGGATTGCCGAGCGATGCCTGAGTACAAATACCGCGATTTGAAGCCGACTCCGGAGGCCGAAGAGGTTTACCGGCGCTGGCTGCGTTTTCTGAATGAAGAGTTCACGAAACATAAAGAACCGAAGCTGCGTAACGAGCTGGTGCGCGACACGTTGCATCAGCTGCTCTTTGCCCGGCCGCATGGCGGCAAGCTGAACTTCCAGCTCACGACCGAGCTGCCCTTCAATTGCGTAGAACTCTCGCTCGATCCGGCGAACATCACTCTGGAGCCGGAGTACTACGGCGACCTCGACGAGCAGACGTATGCCGAGCGCAAGCCGCTTATCTATTTGTGGCAGATGTTCGATCGCTCGCCGCTCGCGCTAAACCACTGGCTCGGCTTTCGCTTTCGCTGCGTGCTGGGCTCGCATATCTTCAAGTCGCTGGGCAAGAACGTGAAGATGTTCCACGGCATTGAGTTCTCATTCGGCTACAACCTCACCATTGAGGACAATTGCACCATCCACAAGTACGTGATGCTGGACGATCGCGGCGAGATCATTCTGCGCAACGGCACCTCGGTGAGCGATTACGCCTCTGTCTACTCGCATGCGCATCATCCGATCAACTCGCAGGACATCGACAATCGACGGATGGAGATTGGACCGCGCGCGCGGATAACGTATCACGCGTCTGTGATGGCGGGCGTGAACGTGGGCGAGAACGCGATCCTGGGTGCGATGGCGGTGGCGACGCGCAACGTGGAATCGGGATCGATCAGCGGCGGCGTTCCGGCGAAGGAGATCAAGAAGAAGAGCGACGTGCGCAGCCAGGGATGGGAGGACGGCGACAAAGAGTGATGCCAGCATTGCGTGCTACCATCGGCTGGTTGCCTCCATCTCCACATCTGCCTTAGCCATGCGGGACATACCGCAGAGCGTGGGTGCGCAAAGTCTGTATGGATCCCAGCTTCGCAGTCAAAATCTTTGAGTTCATTGTTCTGCTCTTCGCGCTCTCATTTCACGAGGCGGCGCATGCGTGGACGGCGTCGCGATTGGGCGACCCGACCGCCCGCATGCTGGGCCGTGTTACGCTGAACCCTGCGAAGCACATCGACCCATTAGGCACAATCATTTTTCCGCTGGTTGCGCTGTTCGCGCCGATCTTTGGCGGAGGCCTAATTTTTGGCTGGGCCAAGCCAACACCTGTGACTGGGCGCAACTTCAAAAATTACAAGCGGGATGACATGCTGGTGACCCTGGCGGGGCCGACCAGCAATCTGCTGTTGGCGATTGGATCCTTCTTCGTGCTGCTGCTGATGGAGCGCTACGCGCCCTTGGGTCGCCAGTGCCTGCAGGGTCTGCTCACCGGCGCAATCAATCCGGAGCTGATGTCGACCGCGCCGGTGGTCTTTCCCCTGACGCTGATCTTTTACTTCGGGATCACGCTGAACCTGGTGCTCGCCGTCTTCAACCTGATGCCCTTTCCGCCGCTGGATGGCAGCCACTTGTTTCGCCACGTCATTTCCGGGCGATTTGCGGCGATATACGACAACCTGGGCTGGATCGGCTTCATTCTTGCCTTCATCGTTGGCGGCTGGGTAACCATGAGGATCGTCTCGCCAATCCTGACTATCTTCCTCACGCTGCTGCTGCACGGCTGAATCACAGCGTCTTTCTGGCCCGGTACAATCGGCGAAGCACCCTCATGGCTTTGACGACCGACTTCGCACCAACTTCGAACCTATCTCGATCGACCACAGCAGCGCGCCGCGTTCTGAGCGGCATGCGTCCTACCGGCAAACTGCACCTGGGTAACTATGTGGGGGCACTGAAAAACTGGGCGCGGCTCCAATACGAGACCAACGAAGATGGCTCGCGCAAGTACGAGTGCTACTTCTTTATCGCCGACTATCACGCACTGACCACTGACTACGCCGACCCGCGCAACGTGGCGCAGAACACGTTGGAAGTGATGCTCGACTGGCTGGGCGCGGGGCTGGATCCGGAGATTTGCACGCTCTTTGTGCAGAGCCATGTGCCGCAGCATGCGGAGCTGCACCTGCTGTTGAGCATGATTACGCCGCTGGGCTGGCTGGAGCGCGTGCCTACCTACAAAGAGCAGCAGGAGAACCTGACCGGCAAAGACCTGAGCACCTACGGGTTTCTCGGGTACCCGCTTTTGCAGGCAGCGGACATCCTGATTTATCAGGCGGATTTTGTGCCGGTGGGGCAGGACCAGGTGGCACATGTGGAGCTAACGCGTGAGGTGGCGCGGCGGTTCAACCAGTTCTGCCCGCCGCCTGGATATGTTCCGCCCACCCATGCGCAATTGAAGGAAACTCTCGTGGCGGGGAATGCCAAGCAGGAGCTTTCCAGCGGTATCTCGCCGATCCTGCCCGAGCCGCAGGTATTGCTGACGCCTTCCCCAAAGCTGCCTGGCACGGACGGGCGCAAGATGTCCAAGAGCTACGGAAACACGATTCTGCTGACCGATGCCGAACCGGTGATCCGGCAGAAGCTCAAGCCGATGGTCACAGATCCGGCGCGCGTGCGGCGGACCGACCCGGGCGATCCGGACAAGTGCCCGGTAGGCGATCTGCACAAGGTCTTCTCGACGGCGGAGACAATGGCGAAGGTGTATGAAGGCTGCCGGACAGCCGGGATTGGCTGCATCGAGTGCAAAGGGTGGGCGGCCGATTCGATCGTGCGCGAGTTGACGCCCATCCAGCAGCGGCGCGCACGTTATAACGAGAACAGCGCGCAGGAGATCCTTCGTGACGGCGCCGCGCGGGCGCGGGCGAGGGCATCGCAAACCATGGCTGAAGTGAACCGGGCGATGCACCTGCTGCCGGAGGTTTCGCCATGACAGAGGAACGCAGATCGGGAGAGGAACAGCAGCCGGAACCTGCTTCTGCGAAAGAACAGCTCGCAAAGCCGGCGCGCAAGAAGAATGAGGTGGAGAGCGCCTCCCCCTTCTCCGTGGTGGTCGGCGAGGTGTATGACGGGCCACTCGATCTGCTGTTGGACCTGATCCGCAAGCAGGACATCGACATCTATGACATCCCCATTGCGAAGATCACTGCGCAATTCCTGAGCTATGTTGAACGGCTCAAGCAGACAGACGTAGATGCGGCGGGTGATTTCATTTACACGGCCGCGCTTCTTATTCACATCAAGAGCCGAATGCTGCTGCCGCGCAGCCCTGCAGAGGCGGCTGAGGGCGAGAGCGAAGACCCGCGCCGCGATCTGGTAGAGCGGCTGCTCGAGCACGAGCGCTTCAAGAATGCGGCGCAGATGTTGCGGCAGAAGCAGCAGATTGAAGAGGCGACCTGGTCGCGACCGGCGTTACGCGAGTTCCAGGACGAGGGAACGGAGCCGGAGATCGCCGCCGACACAGTCGACCTGGTGCGCGTCTTCCGGGAAATACTGGAGCGGGTGAAGCAGCGGCCGGTCCTGAATGTCGATGATGAATCAGTGACAGTCGGGCAGATGATTGATTATCTGCGGCGGCGACTGACCATGGAAGACGGGCCGGTTCCACTGAGCCAGATGCTGCGCAATGCGCGCTCGGAGCGGGCGGTGATCTGCATGTTTCTTGCCCTGCTGGAGCTGGTACGACTGCAGGCGATATTGCTGCGGCAGGAGCGCAATTTCGGTGACATTCTGGTGAAGAAGCACACGGCCTTCGAGCAGGTGATGAACGACACGCTGGCGGCGCGTGACGACTGGCGTTGAGTCTCATTTTGCGCCGTCAACATCTTTTTTGGAAATGACCGGTTTTCCGCCGTCATTCATCAAAAATTCATAATCCGCCCAGACGTGGTTAACTCCCTGTGCATTATTCCGCTGCTATCTTCGGAACACGGACACGGAGACCTCCCTGCCATGGAACTTATCTCCCCGCTCCCCTCTGGTACACAGCGGTTCAGGAGCACCAGCGCGACCCCTGACAAACCGGGCCGGGACCCTAACAACGTCGTGACAATCTCCAGTCATCCCGCATGGCTGGACCAGCGTGAGGGTCGCGAGGATGCAGGCGCTGAAGGTGAACCTGTTGCCGACACGGTCCATTTGACGCGGGTCTTTCACGAGGTGCTGGAACGGATGCGACAGAGTCCAGTGCTCAATATGGATGATGACTCAGTCACGACCGGGCAGATGATTGATTACTTGTGGCGGCGGCTTGCCCGAAAAAATGCGCCGGTACGTCTGAATCATTTGCTGCGCGATGCGCGTTCGGAGCGCGCGGTGATCTGCACGTTTCTCGCGCTGCTGGAGTTGGTGCGACTGGACGCGATATTGCTACGGCAGGATCGCGGCTTTGCCGACATCCTGGTAAGGCGCAATTCGGCGGTCGGGTCCTAACTCTGCGTTCGATCAGGCTCTGCGTTCGATGAGCCCGCTTTCCTTTCACCGGAAATTCACGGTGCACTGAGCCCGGTTCACGCTCTATGCACGTTTCGCTGGTAACTTCGCCGAAGCCGGCACAGGAGCCGCGCGCGAATGGAAAACACCACCACACTTACTCCAGACCTTCAGAAGCTCAACGCGAGCGCGATGGAAGAGAAGCTCAACCGCAATCCCGGCCGGATTGCGATGATCGTCTTTGGCTGCGCCATCGCCGCGGGAATCATCTATGCCGGTCTCAAGCTCGGTTCCGATCTTGCGACCACCCACTATCCGACGGCGTGGCCGTATGTGCTGCTCGGCATCGCACTGCTGATCGCGCTGGGCTTCGAATTCGTGAACGGATTCCACGACACCGCGAACGCTGTCGCTACGGTTATCTACACGCATTCCCTGGAACCGCACGTTGCGGTGGTCTGGTCGGGAATTTGTAACCTGACGGGTGTCCTGCTGTCATCGGGCGCCGTGGCGTTCGCGGTGGTCTCGTTGCTGCCGGTGGAGTTGATTCTGCATGTGGGATCGAATGCCGGCTTTGCCATGGTATTTGCCCTGCTGATCTCGGCGATCCTGTGGAACCTGGGCACCTGGTGGCTGGGGCTGCCGGCATCGAGCTCGCACACGCTGATCGGCTCGATCATCGGAGTGGGACTGATGAACCAGTATCTCGCCGCGAAGGCCGGCGCCGGAACGGGCACGAGCGGTGTGGACTGGGCTCAGACCACGAATGTCTTCAAGGCTCTGCTGATCTCGCCGCTGGTCGGCTTCTTCTTTTCGGCACTGCTGCTGCTGGTCTTTAAATTCTTCATCAAAGACAAGCGCCTCTACGAAGCCCCGAAGGGTGCTGCCCCGCCGCCGTTCTGGATCCGGCTTCTGCTGATTGGCACCTGCACCGGCGTCAGCTTTGCGCACGGATCGAACGATGGACAGAAGGGCATGGGGCTGATCATGCTGATCCTGATCGGCACAGTTCCGACGGCTTATGCGCTCAACCACGCCATCGGCTTCAACCAGGTGCAAGATTTCGCAGCGGTTTCGCAACAGGCTGCGAGCACGCTGGAAAACTACGTCTCTCCGGCAGGCAGCGTCGGCGACCCGCGTGCGGACATTGTGCGCTATCTGCAGACGAAGAAGGTGGAACCGGAGACGGTGGGCGCGGAGCAGCAGTTGATCCGCGAGATCACCCATGAGGTGAGGTTGTACAAGTCCCTCGCGGCGGTTCCGGCTGATCAGCAGTCGAACGTGCGCAACGATATGTACCTGGCGAGCGAAGGCATTCGCTTGATGCAGAAGACCAAAGCTCCTGCCTTCAGCGTGGCCGACTCGAAGGTCCTGACGAACTACAAGAAGCACCTGGATGGCGCCACAAAGTTCATCCCCGGATGGGTGAAGCTGGCAGTAGCACTGGCGCTGGGACTGGGCACGATGGTTGGCTGGAAGCGCATTGTTGTCACGGTGGGCGAGAAGATCGGTAAGGAGCACCTTACCTACGGGCAAGGCGCGGCGGCGGAACTGGTCGCCATGGCCACCATCATGGCGGCGGATGGATTCGGGCTGCCGGTTTCGACCACGCACGTGCTCTCATCGGGCGTGGCCGGCACCATGATGGCCAACAAGAGCGGTCTGCAGCTCAGCACCGTCCGCAACATCGCCATGGCGTGGGTCTTCACGCTTCCGGCGGCGGCGCTTCTTTCCGGAGTGCTCTTCATGGTCTTCCGCACCCTCGCGAAATAACGGATGTGCCAAATAAACGGCGCCGGGAGCACCCGACGTCGTTTCTCTTTGCACGGCTCTATTGCTCCTGACTTTGTTGCTTCGCGATCTGGCGGCCGGCCACCGCAGCATGCTCCTTGTAGGCATGGAGCTGGCAGGCCGCGGGCGGATTCGTCATCTGTTTCTCGAAGACGCGAAAGCTTGGAGTACCGGGCTGCAGCGTGGACCAGTAGGAACTGCTGGTGAAGATCGGCTTGTGCTGATCGATGATCTGATGCGAGAGGATGCGGATGCCGCAGGCAAGATTCCGCTCCGGATTGAGGATCGTCCGTCTCGAATCGTGAGGCGGAAGATCCTTGTCGGCCTGCCAATCGAAATCACAGCCGTATCGCTCGCTGTCTTCATAGGTGAGCTGCAGTAGCCCCTGCTGGTGAACGATCCGGCCGGTGACGTGATCAGGCACCGCGACCTCCGGCTCCGTATGGCGGACATTCGTCGAGGCGTTGAGACCAGCTTCGGCGGCGGCCATGGCCTGAAACAGATAGGCCCACCAGGCGCGCTTGTCTTCCTCGCTCATGGTGTAGAAGGCAGGACAGTAGCGGCGGACATCGCGCGGCACCTGGCGGGTGAGCATCTCGGGCGGCAACGAGCGCTCGATGAAGATGTCCCAGTGCTTGTCCCAGGTGGGGCCGCCAAGCTCGGAAGCCTTCACATCGAGCGGAGTTGAAGGAGCCAGTTTTACGGCAGGAGCCATCGGCGCAGGCGGCGCGGTATGCGTGATGGGCTTTGGATCAGTCTGCGTCTGGCCGCAGCCTGTGCTACTGAGGGATAGCAGAATCGCCGCGCAGATGGGTATGCTCGCTCGTCGCACGCTACAGGGGCACCACCTGACTCGGGGGAGGCAGTTCCGGGGAGGGCGGGGAGGGCCCATTGTTCAGACGCGAGAAGTGGGCTGCGCGTTGCCGGGCTGTGCTCCGATACTATGAAGACTGGAGTATGGCCAGCTGGCCGCAAGACCGAGGCTGCCGCAACGGGATGAGTCTACGAGCAAAGATCGAAGCAGTGGTGTATGCCGCGGAAGAACCGGTGACGCTGGCGCAGCTGGCAGCCGTATTCGCTCCGGAAGTCCGGGAGATTTGGCAGGCGGAAGAGGCTGAGAGGGCCGCCGCGGCGCCTTCCGGCGGAGACGAAGCGGCGCAACCGGCGATCGAGGTAGTCCCGGAGGCACCGAGCGAGGAGCTTTCGAGCGAAGCGCTGGAAACCGAGACAGCGGCGGCTGAGGTGACTGAGGAGAACGCCGCTCAGGAGACGGATGGCGAGGCTGCAGCCGCGAAGCGCGCAGCACGCAATGAGGAGCGGGCTATTCGCGAGTACCTGCGCCAGGTGCTGGATGCATTGATGGCAGAGCTGGAGACGAGCGATCGCGGCGTCGAGATTCGCGAGATTGCCGGCGGCTACCGCATGGCGACCAAGCCGGAATATCATGACGCGATCCGCTCGTTTGTGAAGAGCCTGAAGCCGCCGATGAAGCTGAGCCTGCAGGCGCTGGAGACGCTCGCGGTGGTGGCTTACAAGCAGCCGGTAACGGGACCGGAGATCAGCGAGATTCGTGGCGTGGAGTCGGGAGGAGTGCTGGGCAGCCTGCTTTCGCGCAAGCTGATCACCACGGCAGGGCGCAAGCAGGTGATCGGGCGGCCGATTCTCTACAAGACGACCAAGGAGTTCCTGCTGCGCTTTGGGCTGAAGGACCTGAACGAGCTGCCGAGCATTGAGGAGTTCGAGAAGATGGCCGGTGAGCTGGCGGATGCCGAACTGGAGCCGGCGGCCGAAGGTGGCCTGACGACCAGCGAGGCGGAACGATCGCTGAACGAGGACGACGAGGAAGCCGATGCTGTTGAAGGCGAGGAGATCGCTACGGTCAACGAAGCAGGCGCGGATACCGCAGCAGAAGAGACGACCGCCCCGGAGCCGGTAATGGAAGAACAGAAGGCTGGCGAGGCGTGAGTGTCACGGAGCAGAATGCGCCGGATGGCCAGTCGCCGCAGCGGCTGCAGAAGATCATTGCGGCGGCAGGGCTGGCATCAAGGCGCAAGGCGGAGACGCTGATCACGGAAGGCCGCGTCCGGGTGAACGGTCAGGTAGTGACGGAGCTGGGCGCGAAAGCCGATCCGGCGCGCGATCACATCCGGGTGGACGGCAAGCTGCTGCATGGCCCGGAGCAGCCGCGCTACTACATGCTGAACAAGCCAAAGGGCTACGTGACAACTGTCTCTGATCCGGAGCGACGGCCGACGGTGATGAAGTTCTTCGAGCGCGTGGGTACCCGCGTTTTTCCGGTAGGGCGGCTCGACTTTCAGAGCGAAGGCCTGCTGTTGATGACCAATGACGGCACCCTGGCCAACGCCCTGACCCGCGCAGCGGCGCGCGTGGAGAAGACGTATCTGGTGAAGGTAAGCGGGCGGCCAACCGACGCGGCGATTGAGCAGTTGCGGCGCGGCATCATGATCGAGCGGGGAAAGCCGGGCGGCGGAGCGGGGCGCGTGCTTACCGAACCGGCGACGATTCGGCTGATGCGAGATGCGGATAACCCGTGGTACGAAGTTGTGCTGACCGAGGGACGAAACCGGCAGATCCGCAAGTTGTTTGAAGAGATCGGACATCACGTGGAAAAGATCCGGCGCGTGGGCTATGGGACGCTGGTGCTGGACGTGCCTCCGGGCGAGCTGCGCGAGTTGGAGCCGCGGGAAGTTGCCGCGCTGGAGCGTGCGGGGCGGCCACGCAAAAAGGCTCCGGAACCGCCACGATCGCTGCGTAAGGTGGAAGAGCGGCATCTGCCAGCCGCCAGGAAAGCTAGGCGCGGTGGAGCTGGACCGGTGGTCAGCAATTCGGCAAGTCAGCGAGCCGGCAAGTCAGCCAAAACGCGATCTTCAGGCCGACGGCCCAGATAAACCTGGATGACGCGGGAATCGCTGCTGACGCATCGAATGGATGGGAGTGAACCATGGAAAAAGCAACGTTTGGAGCGGGTTGTTTCTGGGGAGTGGAGGCGCGCTTTCAGCAGGTGCCGGGAGTGATCGAAACCGCAGTCGGATATGAAGGCGGATCACTCGAAAATCCCAGCTACAAGGACGTGTGCACGGATCAGACCGGACATGCGGAAGTAGTCGAGTTGACCTTCGACCCGCAGAAGGTGAGCTATGCGGCACTGCTCGACTTATTTTTCGAGCTGCACGATCCGACGCAAGTGAATCGGCAGGGACCGGATTGGGGGGCGCAGTACCGGACCGTGATCTTCTTCCACTCGCCGGAGCAGGAAGCGGCGGCACGAGAGGCGATCGCCCGGCTTGAGGCGAGCCACCGCTATCCAAAAGCGATTGCGACGCAGGTGGTGCCCGCGGGAACGTTCTGGCGCGCGGAAGAATATCACCAGAAGTATCTGGAAAAGCGTGGCGCGGTTTCCTGCCACATTTAAACGCGGCAGGGTTTCACCCGCCCGGCTGCCGGTCCTCTCCTCACATTCATCTGATAGGCTGAGGGCCGGACGACTGTGAACGAGACTGACGGACAGAGCCACGCGTCTGCACCCTTTGCCAGGCTGCAGGCCCTCACGGCGCGTTTTCCATCGCTGGGGCTCTCCATAGAGACGGCAGTCTGCTTCGTCTTCACGGCGTTTTTTCTCTTCTACGGTCTGGTGCCGATCTTCGGCGGCGATGGCCTGGGGCTGGTGGGCGCCGACGAGCCACGTTATGCGCAGATTGCGCGCGAAATGCTGGGTCGGCAGGACTACATCACACCCATCCTTTACGGGAAACCATGGCTGGAAAAACCGGCGCTTTACTACTGGCGCGCCATGTTTTCCTTCAAGGAATTCGGCGTGCACGACTGGTCGGCGCGCCTGCCCTCCGCCAGCTTCGCTTTCATTCTGGTTTCTCTGATTTACCTCCACATCCGGCGCTTCCGGCCGGGCGGTCAATTGGACGCGGCGCTGATCACGGCCAGCTGCGCAGGCATCATCGGCTTCGCGCGGGGCGCTTCGACCGATATGCAGCTCGCGGCGCCGTTCTGTATCGGCATGCTGGGCTGGTATGCGTGGTATGAGACAGACAAGAAATTCTGGCTCTTCGATTTGTACTTCTTCAACGGCGCGGCGACCTTGGCGAAGGGGCCGGTCGCACCATTTCTCGCGCTGGCGATCATCTTTACCTTCGCGGCGCTGCGCCGCGAATGGTCGCTGCTACGACGAACCATCTGGATTCCCGGCGTCCTGCTTTACCTGGCGATGGTGCTTCCCTGGTACATCGCCGTATCGCGACGAAACCCACAGTTCATTCGCGTCTTCTTTCTTGAACATAATCTGGAACGATTCGCCACCAATCTGTACGAGCACCAGCAGCCCGTCTGGTATTACCTCATGATCATGATGCTGGCGCTGCTGCCGTGGACCGTCGTCGCCATGCGGGCGCTGGTGGATGCCGCAATCGAATCGGTGAACGAGTGGCGTGCGCGGCGAACCAAGAATCGTTACGTGAGCCATGCGCGGTGGGGCGATGCCTTCCCCGAGTTTCTCGTCCTGTGGACGCTCTTCCCCATTGTCTTTTTTTCCCTGTCCCGCTCGAAGCTGCCCGGCTACATCCTGCCTTCCATTCCACCGCTCACCATCCTGACCGGCGACTACCTGAACCGGCTGCGCCAGGAGGAGAAGGGCATCCGGCCGTGGCTGCTGGTGCTGCATGCATTGCTTGCCGGAGTCACAGTCACGCTGGTGCTGCTGCTGCCATGGTTTATCTTCCGGGCGATCGGCGGCATGCCGCCGATGCGGGTAATCGTCTCGGCCATCCTCACAGGCGTCGGCACGATAGTGCTCATTCTTGTTGTTGTCGGACGATTTGGCGTGAAGCGGCTGCGCATTGCCACTATGGTGCCTCTGGCGATACTGGTCTTCTTCCTGTTCGGAGTGGGGCCGTTCTTCGGATTACCGGCCATTCCGCAGACCAAGCGCACAATCCAACTGGTGGATCTTGCCTATTCGGCACGGCCGTTGGCCAGCCAGCTTACGCAATTGACACTGCACAATGAACCTGTCGCGGTGCTGCGCGTGCGGCGCGATCTGGAGTTTGGGCTCTCGTTTTACCGCGACCGGCGGGTGCTGGATTACGAGAAGGACGGCGTGCCTGGGCAGGCGCACATCCTGGTGGTGCGGGACATTGCCCTGCCCGACCTGAGGACACTGCTCGCAACGCGCTCCTACCACCCGCTGTTCGCCTATCCGGCGCAACATGTTTCCGTGTACCAGGTTGACGCTCTTGGCACGGACGAATCGGCTGCATCACCACACAAGTAACGCTGCACCCTACGAATCCCTTTTGCATCCGCCGGAAGGCCACGCTTACACTCGCAGGTAGCCGAGGGAATGGGCGGGCGGGAGAGCACTGTTTGGCCGCGTCGTTGTCCAAAAGCGCGATGGTGCGTCAGGATGTGCTCGACCTGCGCCATTTCGCCGCTTCGTCCCTGCGCGACCTCCTGACAGAGGAAACCGAGTTGTGGCAGCGGCGTCTGCGCTGGGATTACCGTGCATCGGCACAGCTCCTGCTCGACTATCTGGATTCGCGTATCCTGCCCGGTTTCGTTGCGACGGAAAATGGCCGCCCTGCCGGATATGTGTTCTGCGTCTACGAGCAGCACAAGGCGGTCATCGGAGATGTGTTTGCGACCGCACAGGCGCGTGAGCGCGCGAGCCGTATCGAGTCCCGCCTGCTGGAACACACGCTGGAGCTGTTGCAGAGCACACCGGGCACGGGACGCATCGAAACGCAGCTTCTGCTGCACCCCAAGGGGCAGTTTCGCGAGGTCTTCACGCGCAACGGGTTCGATTTCTATCCCCGCGTGTTCATGGAGCGCCCATTGCGCCGCGAGCGGCCGGCTGAGACGAGCGGTTTGCCTCCCTCACTGCATTTACGGACCTGGCGAGAGAACGACTTCGCGGCGGCGGGCCGGTTGATTGCGCTGGCGTACCAGGGACACCTGGACAGCGTGATCAACGACCAGTACCGGACCACCGCGGGCTCGCTACGCTTCCTGCACAACATCGTGCGCTTCCCCGGCTGCGGGCAGTTCGATCCGGCGACGTCGCTGGTACTGGCCCATCGCGACAGCGAGGAGCTGGCAGCCATCGTGCTCTGCTCGCGCGTCAATATCGACACGGGCCACGTCACCCAACTCTGCGTCGAACCGGCGCTGCGTCATGCGGGCCTGGGACGACTGCTGCTGACGCAATGCATGCAGGCGCTCGCCGCGCAAGGGCTTCAATATATTTCGCTCACGGTGACGGAAGGCAACCAGGAGGCGCTGCTGCTTTACCGGCGCATGGGATTCAAATCGCGGCACAGTTTCGATGCCATGGTGTGGCAGCGGGACTAGCGGTTCAGGACGCGGCTTCAGCGGTGGATGAAATACATAAGCCAGCTCGCCACGATTACCGCTCCGGCGAAGAGCACGAAGCAATAGCCGCCATAGCGCACCATGGCGCGGGGTTCGTTGCGCTGGGTGATGCCGAAGACGGTGGATGCGAAGAGCGCAAAGAGCAAAACTGCCGTGAAGTGGGAGGGCGCGAAGGTCACGACTTCCTCCCGATCTTGATGTTGTGCGCGTCGACTGCGGCGATGACGTTCAGCAATCCGGCTACGACGATGAATTTTGTGCCGTAGTCCGCAGTGACTACCTGGACGGGAGTCTGGCCGGCACCGAAGAGGCGTCCGCCGATATAGAGCAGGCCGGAGCCCAAGTCACCGACGAAACCCAGAAAGACGAGAGGGTCGGACGGGTTTGGGGTATAAAGCTTGCCCTGCATCAAGAGGCCGAGGATGAACATCAGGCCGATGGCGGCAAAGAGCAGCCCGCCACGAATCCAGCGGCGGCTGAGCAGATGACCGGCACCGGGAACCAGCCAGCCGGCGAGAAGCGCGGTGGAAAAGAGCGGACTTTTCGCCTCGGATGCCTTCTCGATCTTTCTGCTGGTTATCGTGGCTTTGGCGGGTGGGATGGTGGCCATGGAGACTCTCCACCAAATATACCGCAGCAGCACTCGGGCCGGATGCGCCGCAACCGGCTCATACATGGGGCCTGACACCGTGCCTATACGCGGACCAACTCCGTCTGCACGCGGCCGGTGACGTGGGCGTCGCGATCGCCGGTCATCATATTTACCTCGCTGCGGATACCAAAATCCTTCAGATAGATTCCAGGCTCGACGGAAAAACAGGTATGGGGCAGCAGGAGGCGCTCGTCATGGGTTTCGAGGTTGTCGAGGTGGGCGCCGTTGCCATGTATTTCGGTGGCGATGTTGTGACCGGTGCGGTGGGTGAAGTAGTCCGCATAACCGGCTTCACGGATGACGGCGCGGGCAGCATCGTCTGCCTCCCAGCCGGCGATCGGCTTCCCTGCCGCGAAGGCCTGCTTCACCTTCGTGATGACGGCGTCGCGCGCGTTGCGAACAGTAGTGAACACGGCTTGCTCCTGCGCGGTTGGCTGGCGGTCCACAACGCCAGTCCATGTGATGTCGTAGAAGACGGTGGCTTCGCGATTGGGGCGAGCCCAGATATCGATCAGTAGAAAATCGCCGGAGCGGATGGGAGAATGCGCCTCCGCCGTTGGCTCATAGTGACCATCGATGCTATTGGC
>JBJMGC010000239.1:0-4377 GCA_045808105.1 Acidobacteriaceae bacterium
CGTATCGCTCAGCAGGCCACCATTGGTGCGCTGCGCGAACGGATCCGTGAAGACCAGCAGGTTTGCGGTTGCAAGGAAGTAGCTGTTCGCGTTGTAGACGCTGACTCCGACCGTATGAGCATTGCCATCGGAAAGAACGCCTGCAAATGGAGTCAGGTTGACGCGGAAGGGCTTGAAATTGAGCGTCTGCACGCCGGGGATCGGCTCCCAGAGATACGGATCGACACCGCCGGTATAGACCCACGGATACACCGGCGCCACGCCGGCTGGCTTGCCGTCAATCGTGATCTCCGTCTCGCGGAATGCGCTGTTGCCGCAACTGAAGAGTTCATTGGCTACGTCACTGGGCACGCAGCTCCACCAGAACTCATCGTTGGACTGGCTCTGCGCGAAGACATCCAAGTAGGCCTCTTCTGTGTTGCGCGGTAGCGTAACGCTCTGGCTCAACTGATCCGCCGTCGTGTTCAGCGTGAAGGCGCCTACGCTCGCCGTCGGCAGCGGCACTACGACATTTGCCACTCTCGGAGCGGGATCGCGGAAATCGGCTGGATAGAAATCAAGCTGCGCGTTGGCATAGATGATGCCGGTGTAGTTGACTCCGCCCGATTCACCGACGAAGTTGCCAAGAATGGCGTGACCGGTTTGCGGAGTGGTCAGTCCGGCGCTCAGGTCCGTGACGTCGCTCTCCACATGCCACGATGGACTTAAGGTGGCACGCGGCTCAGCCGTGGTGCCGTAGAAGATATTCATGTTGCCGATCAGAAACTGCGCTGTGCGATCGAACTGGCGGCCGGCCGTAACCGTGAAGTCGGCGGAAAAGACAACCTTGGCCCATGGACCGCGGCAACCGCTGGGCGGCGCGTAACTGAAGTCCTTGATATTGAAGTCAGCGAACTGCTCGTTGGTGAAGAGCTGCACGCTGCATGGCGTAGTATGCGGCCGCTCGACCGGCGGATCGGCCGTGATGGGATTGGACGACCCGATCTGCGGTCCATTGGTAACGACCACCTGCGCCGGAACTGCAGTTGCTATGGCAAAGAGTCCTGCGCCAAACAGGACCTGGGGAAGGATGTGTTTCTTAGCCGTGAACATAAGTGAGCGCTCCCAGAAATGGAATCGCCAGCCGGAATCCGGCAGCGAAATGGCTGCAAGCATAGCACGGCTAACGTACACCTTACCTGGGCCGGTCTTCACCGCATGGAAGACCCGGTAACACCCCATAAGTTCGCCAGAACGTCTGCGCTTGACAGATAGGATGGGCCCGGTCCACTCTGACATAGACAGTCTACGTAGACAATCTATGCCACACCTGGAGCACGCTGCACATGGCTCAAGATCGTGACGACATTCCGCCGGGAACACTCTATCTCCTCATCCTGAAGACGCTCGCGCGCTATGGCGAACTGCACGGCTTTGAGATCGCCAACTCCATCCAGCAGACCACCGAAGACGTGCTGCAGGTCGAGGAAGGATCGCTCTATCCAGCGCTGCAACGCATGCTCATCAAGGGCTGGGTGACCGCAAAGTGGGGCACCACGGCGGGCAATCGCCGCGCGCGCTACTACCAGCTCACCGCCACGGGCCGCAAGCAACTCGGCGTCGAGATCTCGCAATTCGAACGCGTGATGGGCGCGATTGCGCGCGTCGTTCAAGCCACGTAGCCAAGCCACGCAGGAGGCGCTCCGCAATGAACCCACTCAGAGAATTCGCCAGGCGCATCGGCATGCTGCTTCACCGTGAACAGGTTGCACAAGAGCTGGAAGACGAGATGCAGCTTCATCTGGAGCTGCGACGCCAGCAGCAAATGGAGGAAGGCATCGCAGCGAAAGATGCTCGCGCCGCCGCACATCGTCGTTTCGGAAACCCGACACTGATTCGTGAGCGAAGCTACACGGCCTGGGGTTGGAGCTGGCTCGAAGGCTTGTTGCAGGACATACTCTACGGTCTGCGCGCGATGCTGCACTCTCCCGGCGTCACCATCGTCGCGCTCCTCTCACTCGCACTCGGCATCGGCGCCAATACCGCCATCTTCAGTCTGATGGATGCGGTCATGCTGCGGTCGCTGCCGGTGAAGAACCCACAGCAGTTGGTGATGCTCGGCAAAGCCGATTCGAGTGGCATCACCGGCGACTTCGGCACCACCCAGCTCTACTCGTATCCGTTCTATCGCGAGCTGCGGAAGCAGAACCGGGTCTTCTCGGAAACAGCCGCCATCTTCAGCATGCGCAACGACGTGCACGGCACCGTCTCGGGCCGCCGGCAAACAGAGCCGATGCACGTGCAACTGGTCTCCGGCACATACTTCCCGCTTCTCGGCGTGCAGGCGATCATGGGCCGTGCGCTAACCGAAGAGGATGACAGCAGGCAGGGTGGCAATCCGGTGGCTCTGGTCAGTTATGCGTGGTGGAAGAAGGATCTCGCGCGCGATCCAAATGTGCTCGATCGCACGCTGAAGATTGGCGAAACAACCTTCAGCATCATCGGCGTTGCGCCGCCAGAGTTTTTCGGAACCGAAGTAGGCGAGTCCCCGGACATCTGGATTCCCATGTCGATGGTGGAACAGGTGCCGCCCGGTTTCAAAGGAGCCTATTCCGACAGCCTTACCGCATCGCTGTACATCGTGGGCCGCCTCAAGACCGGCGTCAGCCTCGCGCAAGCCACGACAAACGTGAACCTGCTCTTCCAGCAAATTCTCCGCAGTTTTCGCGGCGGTGCGCTGAATCAGGACGATGCGAAAGCGCTGAAAGAAGCACAGGTGCCACTCACGCCTATGGCGACCGGCATCTCCGATCTCCGCAGACAGTTCTCCGATCCTCTAAAGATTTTGATGGCCATCGCAGGGATGGTGCTGCTGATCGCCTGCGCGAACATTGCAAACCTGCTGCTGGCCCGCTCCACCGCGAGAACGCGTGAATTTGCCGTACGGCAGGCGCTGGGCGCGCATCGCACGCGGCTCGTCCGGCAGCTGCTTACCGAAAACATGATGCTCGCCGTAGCGGGCGGCACTCTTGGCGTGGCTCTTGCCGCCGGCGCGAGCCGCCTGCTTCTGCGCATGGTCTCCGGCGGCCCAGAGACGGTGCCGCTCAATGTCTCTGTCGACACCTCGATGCTTCTCTTCACGTTGGCGGTGACGGTCGTGACCGCGCTGCTCTTCGGAATCATCCCGGCGCTGCGCGCGACACGGCTGGAGCTGACGCATTCGCTGAAAGATGGACGGGGCGCCGCGACAGTGCGTAGCAAAGGCCTGCTGGCAAAGTCGCTCATCGTTTCTCAGGTCGCCTTCTCGCTCCTGCTGGTCATAGCCGCAGGACTCTTCCTGCGCAGTCTGAATAATCTCACCCGCGTCGATCTTGGATATGACAAGCAGAACGTGCTCTTTCTCCACCTGGACGACAGCTCCATCGGCTACGAGGCAGACGATCCTCGCCTCTCCGCTTTGTATCGGCAGATCGAAGAGAAAGTTGGCGCGCTGCCCGGCGTCCAAGGCGCGGGATTTTCTTCATTCGTCTTCCATGAGGGAAGTTGGAATGGCAGCGTCACCATTCCCGGCGCCACGCAAACGCAAGACATCGACGTAAAGCACAACGTCATCGGCAACGGCTATCTCGCCGCATTGCGTATTCCGATCCTGGCGGGGCGAAATTTTGGCCCGCAGGACACCGCAACGTCACAGAAGGTCGCAATCATCAGCGAGCGCATGGCGCGCACCATGTTCCCCAAGGGCAACCCGATTGGCCGGCATTACAGCCTCGGCCAGAATGTCGAACATGAAGTCGTCGGCATCGTGAAAGACGTCAAGTTCGGCAGTCTCCAGGAAGATCCGGAGACACTCGACTACATCCCCGCGACCCAGCACCCCATGTACCTGGGAGACCTGGTGGTGCGCTTTACGGGCGATTTCAGCAGCGTCTCCGCCGCAGTCCGACGAACCATCCACGACATCGACCACGATCTCCCGATCACCGAGGTGACCACGCTGGACGAGTGGGTTTCGCGCTCCATCACCGACGAGCGCATCGTGGCGCAACTCTCCACCTTCTTCGGCTTGCTCGCCGTCTTCCTCTCTGCCATCGGCATCTACGGCCTGATGTCATACGTCGTCAGCCGGCGGACCAACGAGATCGGTATCCGCATGGCACTCGGCGCGGAGCGCATACATGTGCGCTGGCTGGTCATGCAAGAAGTGCTGCTGCTCGTAGCAATTGGTATCGCCATAGGCGCGCCCGCGGCACTGCTTTCCAGCAAGTTAGTCGCGAGCATGCTCTTCGGTCTGCAAGCCAGCGATCCGGCGAGCCTACTGATCGCTGTCGCGGTCATGCTGCTGATCGCAGCGCTCGCCGGCTATCTGCCGGCACGTCGCGCCTCGCGCATCGACCC
>JBJMGC010000240.1:0-5521 GCA_045808105.1 Acidobacteriaceae bacterium
GCTGATGCAGTGCAAAGCGCACATCCGCCCAGATGCTTTCGATCGTGGGCCACTGCCACGCTTCGCGGCTGCGTTCGGATATGACAGTCGCATTGCCGAATTCACGGCGGGCCTTCCGCGCAGCCTCGTCGCGCGGCAGCCCGTCTGCCATCAACTCCTCGGTTCGTTCGTCGAGGTGCTCCCGGATTGAGACGGCTAGATCGTCATAGCGGCGGTGACGTGAGAGGAAATGCTTGAGCCATTGCATTTGGTCACTCCGTGCGCAACGCGGTCATCGGTTCGATCGATGCTGCCCTTCGCGCTGGCAGATAGCACGCCAGGATGGCCACGATGATCAAGGTAGCCGAGACGATAAAGAATGTGATCGGATCGCTCGCGCGTACTCCGTACAGCAATTGAGAAAATCCGGACAATAGGCGCGCAAGCAGGAGTGCAATCATCGCGCCGGCTGCAACTCCGACGACCGTCAGGCGAAGCCCATGCCCGATCACCATATGCAAAATCCTGCTCCTCTCCGCGCCCAGAGCCAGCCGGATTCCGATTTCGCGGGTACGTTGCTCCACCGCATAGGAGATCACGCCATAGATACCGATGATGCCGAGTACCAGCGCCATCGCGCCGGCAACCCCCAGCATCAGGAGCGTGAACGAAGTGCGTCCCAGGGATTGGCTGTAGATCTCCCGCATCGTCTGCACCGATGCCAGCGGCAGGCTCGAATTTACCGACCAGACTGCTTGCCGAATCTCGTTGAGAAAGCTTTCGGTTCCGGCCCGATCACTTCGGATGACAAATGTTACCGAGCGAATTGCGTCGAAGGGGCCGGGTCCATAGGTCATTATCAAAGGCCAGTACACGATGGCGGGCGCCTGCTCATGCACTCCGTTCTCACGGACGTCCTGCACAACGCCGACCACCTCATGCCAGGGCATGCTCGGAAATTCCCGGAATCGCTTGCCCAGCGCGGCAGCAGGCGTGCCCCAATATTCGCGAGCCAGGTTCTCCGAAATGATCCCTACTGGCCTGACGCCGTAAATCTCGGGCCAGGTGAATTCGCGTCCCGCGACGATGCGTGTCCCTGCCGTGTGAAAAAAGCCCGGGGAGGCGTATTTGAAGAGTCGAAGCGGCGCTGTCTCGCCAGGGTGAAGCTTCCCTTCGACAAAAATCTCATCCCAGTCGGGTGCGCCGCCTTCCATCGGCATGGTGCTGGCGAATGCGGCGGAAGTCACTCCGGGAATTGCGGCCAGCTTGTCGGCGATGTTGTTTTGTATCCGGGTCACCATTTGCGGATTCGCGACGAGCGAGGCTGGAATCGAGATCCGCATGGTCTGAAGATGTTCTGCATCCGCGAATCCCGGTTCGACAGTGCGCAACGCCTCGAATGTGCGAATCATCAGCCCTGCGCTCACCAGTAGCACCAAGGCCATTGCCACCTGAGCCACCACCAGCACGTTGCGGGAATGATGGCGTTCCCGGCTTACGCTCGCGGTTCGTCCAGCGCTCGCCAGAGTCAGCGAAGTCCGCCGTCCCGCATATTTCAGAACCGGGATCAATCCGAATAACAGGCCCGACAACAAGGAGAGAACCAGTGTGAATACAAAGGCTCCCGCGTCAAGAGAGATTTCACTCAAGCGCGGCAGATCTGCCGGACCGATTGCCACAAGAATCCGGAGCCCGGCATATGCGAATCCCACTCCAAAGGCGCCGCCCAGAAGTCCGAGCAGCATGCTTTCGGTCAGCAGATCCCGGGCGATTCGTGCCCGGCCGGCCCCGAGCGCAGCGCGAATGGCAAGCTCCTGCTGCCGGGCCTCGGCTCGCACCAGCACCAGATTCGCCACATTGGCGCAGGCAATCAGCATGACTACGCCGAGTGTGCCCATCACCACCCACAGCAGATTGCCGATGGTGCCAATCACCTCCTCCTTCAAAGGACGAAGAGCAGGTGTGATTTTCCAGACTTCGTAAAAATGGGAATTGATTCCGGGGCCGTTGGACCAGGAGTCCATCCAGATCGGCAGCATGCGTGTTATATCTGCATCGGCCTGCGCAATCGTGATTCCCGGTTTTAGCCGCGCGATTCCTTGGTAAGCGAAGCCGGCGAGGATTTGTTTGTTGCGATCGAACGCCAGCGGCACCAGCAGATCGAAATCCGCATTCACCAATCGAAATCCCTGCGGCATCACCCCGACAATTTCTCTCGGTTGCGAATCGATCGTGATGCTGCGTCCTATCGCGGAACGCTCGCCTCCGAAGCGCCGCTGCCAATAGCCATAGCTGAGCATCACTGCCTTCGCACCATGCGGGTTCTGGTCGCCTTGCGAGAGCGAACGGCCCAGTACAGGGGGAACCCTGAGCGCCTGCAGTACGCCATCGCTGATCAAAGCAGTGTGGACTTGTTCCGGCTGGGCAAGACCTGTGACGTTTGCGGTGCCTCTGATCCACACGCCCATCGATTGAAATATCCGGTTGTGCTCGGCATAGGTGAAATACATGGAAGGCGAGAGCCGAAGGCCATCGGTAAAATTCGCCAGCCCGGCAGCACCGGGAGCGATCAGTCGCACTCCCACCAATTCCTCTGAGTTGGGATAAGCCAGCGGTTTGATCAACACACTGTTGAGCACGCTGAATACCCCTGTATTCGCGCCAATTCCTATCGCGAGCGTGAGGATGACAGTCGCGGCAAAGCCGGGCGATTTCGCAAGCCGCAGAGACGCGAACTTTACATCAGCCCAGATGCTTTCGAGCGTCGGCCACTGCCACGCTTCGCGGCTGCGCTCGGAAATCACCGTCACATTGCCGAATTCGCGGCGTGCCTTCTGCGCCGCCTGCTCCCGCGACAGCCCATCTTCCATGAGCTCTTCAGTCCGCTCTTCGAGATGCTCCTGGATCGAGACAGCAACATCGTCATACCGACGGTTGCGTGAAAAGAGATGGTCGAGCCAGGACATGCGAACTCCTAAGCCTTCTGCAATGCGAGCACGCGGCTGATGCCAGCGAACATGGTTTCGAAGCTGGAAACTTCCTGTTCAAGACGCCGCAGGCCGGCTGCGGTCACGCTGTAGATCCGCGTAGGCCGCCCTTTCGCGGAGACTCCTTCTTCCGATTTGAGCCAGCCCTCGCGCAGCATTCGCTGCAGCGCCGGATAGAGTGAGCCTTCCTCAATCTGCAGTAGGTCGTCGGAGATCTGCCGGATGTGCTTGACCAGTGCATAGCCGTGCATGGGCTTCAGCCGGAGAGAATGCAGGATCATCAATTCCAGCGCGCCGGGAAAGAGATCGCGTCGTTCGGGCTTCTTAGCCATGCCGAACACTATAGGCCATGAATACCTATTTTGAAAATAGCTATGTTCTGAAAATCAGGAAAGGCTCTTTCCCCCATCGGAATCGAATGTCCAGATCCTTAGGAGAAGCCGGTCTGGCGGCGGAGCCGGAGTCCACAGTAGAGCAGGCTTGCAATCAGCAACACGACTAGCGCGAGCAGCCACGCGCGATTCATGGCGATCTCCGGCACGCGCGCCTGGACGCCGAGCCACAGGAACACCGCCACGGCTGCGGTGACAATCGCGTAGTCCCACCAGCGGCGGCGTTCACTGGCATCGAACTCACTGCCCGACTGGGCGGCGAGAACCGCGCCGTAATCCAGGCTGTACCGGTCGCACTCCCGTTCGATGGCGAGATTGCGCGAGTGGTGCTCCCGTTCGCCCGCAACCGCCGTCGAAATCGCGAGCGCGCCCAGGATCATGATGACCGAGCCGCCCAGAACCATCAGCTTGTGCGTGAGGTCTGTCCCGGCGAGTTCGCCGAAGACCAGCGCGCCCCAGGCAAGTCCCCAAAGCTGGTTGGTATTGGAGAGCGGGATGCCGCGGCCGATGCCGAGATACTTCGCCGTGAACTGCTGGAAGAGATCGCCGATGACCCAAACAAAGCCGCCAAGAAAGAGCCAGAACAGAACGCCGCGAAACTCCGAGAAGTGGAACGCAGTCGAGTGCACACCGCCATCAAGCCACCACACCAGCGCGAGCACGGAGCCGAGCTCGCCAAAGGTGAACGCAGTGACGAAGGAGAGCGGATTCATGCCGCTGATGTAGGCCTTGCGGTAGGGAACGTACATGGTGCCCCACAGCGCGCTCGCGCCGATCGCTGCAGCAATGCCGCGTGCCGCATGCGAACTCGTGTGGCCGCCGCCATGCACCGTGCTGAACCCGAGCAGGATGGCGGCAGTGACAATGGCAATTGCGCCGAGCAGCACCTTTGCAATGCCGCCGCGGCTTGCGCCCTGCAGCTCCCGGAAGAGCACGCGACCCCAGAGCAGACCGAAGAGGGAATTCGCATTCCACAGCGGAAAGGCGATGGCGAGGCCGACGTCGCGTATGGCGAAAACGGTGAGTGTGTTGGCGACCGCCCAGAGCGCACCGGCAAGCAGCGCCCACACGATCAGGTGCTTTTTCTCGCCCAGATCACGGACAACGTAGCTGGTGCCCTTGAGCAAGGTAGGGAAGGTCCAGCGCGCGGTGAAGACGCCGGCCACCATCCAAAGTGAAACGGCAAATGGCGACAGCCCGACGTTTACCAGCTTGGTGGGCGCTTCCGCGGCGCCCAGCCACACGCCGGCGGCGAGCCCGCACGCCACGCCGAGGCGATGGAGCGCATGCGTGTCGGCGGCCGCAGAGGCCTTGGCCGTGCTGGAAATATTTGTCTGCAAGTCAGAGCCGACAATAGAGGGCGGGCGTTAAGGCGTCAAGGCGGGGACGTTCAGCTTTAGGCGCGGATGATCGGGGTCTTTAGCCTTCGAAATGCCCGAAGGACTGCAGGTTCCACACCGCGCTCCGTGATGATCCCACTGACCGCATCGAGAGGGATGACACTGTACGGCGATGCGGCATTGAGCTTCTCCGAGGATGCCAGAACAAATGTGTCCGCGGCGGCTTGGCTCAAAGCGCGCTTGATGGCTGCTTCCTCAAAATCTCCAGTCGTCAGTCCTGTCTTGGGATGGACGCCGGTCACACCCATGAAGTACGTGTCGGCATGCAGATTCGCGATCGCTTCCATCGCGGCTGCCCCCACGGCGACCACGGAATGTTTGTAGAGGCGGCCGCCTATCAGGATCACCTCGATCTCCGGGTGATGCAGCAGTTCAAGCGCAATGGTCGGACTATGGGTGACAACCGTCGCCCGCAGTTCGCGCGGAATGTGGCGTGCGATCTGTCTTGCGGTGGTGCCGCCATCCAGGATCACAACCTGGCCGGGCTGAATCATCCGTGCCGCCGCTCGGCCGATGGCGACCTTGCCCTCGGGCGTGATGGACTCGCGTCCTGCGAAATCCGCCATCGCCGGTGAAGCGGGCAGCGCTCCGCCGTGCACCCGCTGCAACAGTCCCTCTTGAGCCAGTTCTCTCAGATCGCGCCGGATCGTGTCTTCCGACACCCCCATGGATTGGCTGACGTCCTTGGCAATCACCTGGCCGGTTCGTTTCAGCAGTGCCAGGATCTCGCGTTTGCGCTGACGAGTGAGCATTGATTTCACGA
>JBJMGC010000241.1:0-16873 GCA_045808105.1 Acidobacteriaceae bacterium
CACCACAAACTTCACGTGATACTTGCCCGGCGGCAGCGTGAAGCTCGTGGTGTACTGCACGTTCTTCCGCGATACCTCTTCTTGCTGATCGATCGCCAGCTTCACCGTCTGCCGCACCTCGCCCTCGGCGCGGCCGGCCATGTCCTTCACCTCCCCGATGATGTCGATCGTCGCCTTGTCCCGGTCCCCGCCCTTCACGAACGGGATCTGCGAACCCGGCACAATCAGCGACACCGGACTGTAGTAGCGATCCGGAGCAAGTTGGAAGTAGTACGCCGCCATATACACCGGCACATCGGTCGCAGGCAAGTCGCTCTCCAGTTGCTCGGTCAACTGGCGCTCGCGGTCCTCATGCGTGGAGTGCTGGTAGTCCGCTGGTGCGTAATACCCCGGCCGGTACTCGAGCTTCACATCCGGACGAATCAATTTGATCTGCAGTTTCCGATAACGCCCATCGCGCGTCGGATTAGTGGACCGAAAGCCGATCACGTAATACTCGGCCGTGTCGTTCTCCATTGCCTGGAAGGCGGGCGCGAAGTCGTTGGAGTCGCCGTAGAACTTGCCGCCCGTATCCGCGGCAAGCGTCGACAGCACCTCCTGCGAGTTGAAATTCGCATCGAGATTGTTCTGGAAAGCCTGGCCGTTGTATGCGCTCGCACCGCGGATGGAGCCAGTCGACGCATCGCCCAGCGGCGAGATGGCCTGCAGCCCACGCATGTCCGCGCTGTAGATCGACAAGTTCGCTCGCACCGCGGCATTCGTCGCCGAGCGCATCGACGCCTGGTTCTCAATGCCGTCGCGCTGAATGCCACCCGAGAAGTACAGCAGCGACTTCTTCTGGTTGATGTACGCCAGCGACTTCGCAATCTGCGCGATCGCGTAGAGCTGGCGATCGGTGTTCAGATCGTTGTACTCGCTCTCATCCGGTGTGAAGCTGCTCGCGTCCTCTGTCTGGTTGGTCGTCGAAGTCGCGCCCGCCTGATAGCCGGCCTGCTCGGTGCTGTCATATCGCGAGACCGCCGCCAGCAGTGCCTGCCTGTTCGCGGTAAAGTCCTGGTCCACGGTCAAGGCCGAGTCCAGCGACACCGCCGCTACCAAGTCCGCCGGCTGCATCTGCCGGTTGATATAGTTTTTTGCCGCCAGCACCGAACGCGTCAGGTCGTCCGGCTGCATCGACGTCAGATCGAAGAACAGCACCACCAACCGGTGATTGCGCAGCGCATCCCCAGTCACCACGCCGGTGCCCTTGCCCAGCACCAGCTGCCCCTCCTTCCCGGAGACAGTCGCTTCGTTGAGCGCGGTGGCCTGGTCGATGCTCTGAAAATCAAATGTCTGGATGGTCTGCGGTTTTCCGTTCTCCAGGACCGTAAAGTCTTTCGCGGTAAGCCCCTTCACTGCCGCGCCCGTGTGCTTGTCGCGCACCACCACGTTGGTCAGCACCAGGTCGCTCTGCACCTTCAATACGTAACTGGCGTCGTTTGGATTGGGAGCAGGCTGCTGCTGCGCATGCAATAGCGGCAGCGTGAGCACGAGACACGCGAGTGTGGCTAAGGTACGCATCAGTAGCGGAACCTCGCTGTCAGCACGAAGGTGCGCATCTGCGCAGCCGACGTGACCTGACCATATGTGTTGGAGCCGAGGCTGGTGTCCACGCCTGAGTACTGCACTGTGTTCAGCACGTTATCTGCGGTCCCACGCAGTTCCAGGTTGCGCATCTCGCCCAGCCGGATGGTCTTGGACAGCGACGCATCGAACGTCAGCGTCCCTGGGCCGGCAATCGAGTAGCGCGAGGCCGTCCCATACACCTGGCCGGGCGCAAAGTCGCTGCTGAAAGCATGGGTGTTGAACCAGCGATCCAGCGTTCCCCCGCCGGCAGTCAGCGACGTCCCCGGCACCCGGTTCGGCCGCAGCGATCCCGTGCTCCCGCGCGCAACGTCCGCGCTGTTGGCAACAAAGCGCGGCGTCAACGGTTCGCCCGTCGCAAACGCAAAGGTGCCGGAGAAAGATAGATTTGCCAGACCGTGGGAGAGCCAGTTGCCGCTGGTCAGGAAGTGCGCATCCGGCCCGAAGGGAAACGCGTACACGAAATCACCCTTCATGTTGTGGCGAATATCAAACGAAGAATTCGACTCCTCCGCCAGAATGTTCTGCCAATTCTGCGCCACCACGGCAGTTGTGCCGCCATTCCCGCCGATCGCGCTCGCGTCATCGATTGCATGCGAGTAGGTATATGTCGCGCCCAGTGCAACGCCGCCCTGCATGCGCCTGCGCAGCCGCACAGTGCCGGCGTTGTAATTTGAGAACCCAATGGAATCCGAGTAGTTGTAATACACGCCGCTCAACGAGGAATTGGCATTGCGTCCCGGCGCTGTCAGCACGTCCAGGCGCGTCCCCTTCGCGCCATTCCAGCCAACATTCAGCACAATGCCGCTGGGCAGCGTGCGCTGGATGTCGAGATTCCACACCTGCACATACGGCAGCCGGTAGTTTTTATTCACCGAATAGTTCCCCGCCGTCTGCGGTGCACCAAAGCCATTCGCCAGCGTGATCTTCGCCCCTTCGGTCGCCTGGTTAGTCTGTACATCGGCAAAAGGCGGCTGGAACGCAAGGTTCTGGATGAAGCTCATGTACTGGCCGTTGGCAAAGTTCACGCCGTAGCCGCCACGCACCACGGTGTTACGAAACGCCTTCCACGCAAAACCGACGCGCGGAGAAAAATCATCGCGATCCGGATAGATCAGCGTCTTCGGATAATGCCCCGTGTATAGACCCGTGCCACCGGCGAGCACAGGCGCGACCTGCGAGAAGTCACTGCTGGGATCAATCGTTGCCAGCCGTCCATCTTTCTCTGAATACGGAGAGAAGTATTCATAGCGCAGGCCGGCCAGCACGGTGAAATTCGCGCGCACGCGCCAGTCGTCCTGCAAGAACACGTCATAGACGTTCGCGCGCAGATAGGCTTTTTGGTACGGCGCCTGGATCGTCGTCTGCTGTGGAAGCCCTAGCAGCAAATCGGCCAGCGACGAGCCGGTGCTGGGCTGCCCACTGCCGCCATTCGTCCCCGTACCGTTCGAACCGGAGGAGCCCGGCTGTTCAGTCGCAAGTCCGGTAAAGATAAACGTGCCGGTGGAGTTCGCCTGTCCGATCATGCTCAGATCGACGCGCTTGTAATCACCGCCAAATTTCACGTTGTGCTTACCGTGGACCCACGAGCTCGAATCCGAGACCCCTATCGTTTGATTTGTTTGAAAATTCGGCTGCTCCTCATTCAAGCCGGAGAACTGCACCAGCGTTGCATTGGGCAGACCATAATTCAGAGGATTGGCCGCCGCGCCGCTCAGCACGTTGATCCCCAGGCTCTTCGCCACATCCTGTTTGTTGGTAAAGAAATTGCTGAGCTCCGAATTCGAGCGATTCAGATTTGCGGTGATGTTGTTCGTCAGCCGCCCGATCCCCACTGTGTAGCCAAGCTGCAGTGAGTATTGGCGCGTCTGCTGTTTGCCGCCGAGATCCGAAAACAGATTCACCTCATCCGCCCCGGTGTGGCTGTAATTGAAATTGGCGTTGATGCTCTGGTGCAGCCCCGGCGAGCTCGCGCCGGAGAACTGGCGAAGCATACCGGAGAAAGCTGTGCCTCCGCCGAAGCTGCGCATGTAACGTGCGCCAACTGTCGTCGTGTTGGTAGTCGCAGTGGTCAGCCGCTGGTAATTCTGCCGGTTGGCCGTCGTCAGATTCGGCAGCGGCATATAGGTCAGAAGCGCGGTGGCCTGCGGGCTGATGCGCTGCTGCGGAATCACATTGGCGAGGAATGGCAATCCTGTCGTCGGATCGTAGATTGTTGGCTCTCCTGCGGCCGAGAAATCTCCGCCACGCAGCGCCGCATCCGGCACCGTCCCGTAATTGTCGAAGGGCGATGACGAGTGATTGCCCATAAGCGACAGGAACAGAAAATCCTTCGTATCGTGCTCGATCAGGTGTGGGATATACGGTGAGCCCGCAAAAATTGCGCCGAAGCGGTTCGAGTTGTACGGTGGTTGCGGCTCCGCCTGCCCGCGCAGCGCAAAGTCTTTCGCGTCAAACAGGCTGTTGCCGCCCGTCCAGAACAGTGCGCCATGCGGCTTGTTAGGATTGAATTTTCGGAAATTAAAGCCGCCCCGCCCACCGCCCGGACCGCCAAACATCATTCCTCCGCCCGGCCCACCACCGCCACCACCGCCGCGAGGACCTCCACCGGGACCACCCCCGATCACTGCCGGCCCTCCGCCGCCCGGACCGCCGAAGCCATCACTGCCGCCCTGCCGCTGCCCCGGAATTTGCGCCAGCGTCTGCTGCTGCTGCATGTTCTCCAGGTTGTCCCTCATCTGCTCCATATTGATTCCGGCAAAGGGATTCGTCGTCCCGCTCTGCCCATTCACCGTGACCGACTCTGTGCTGACATCGTTGTTTCCTGCGCCGGAGGGCAGCGCAGCACCGCCCGTATCAGCGCCGCCCGCGATCGCTCCCAGCGCTCCGGCCAGCAGTCCCAGATTCTGCGCCCCCTGGCCCGGCATGTATTGGCGCGGCCCCTGCCCACTGCCCGGACTGGTCGGCCGCCGCGCCGCGGCTTGATCGATCTGCTGCTGACGCGAAGCAAGAATCAGAGAGAAATCGGTTGATGCCGTTACGGCGGCCCCGTGCAGCAGCACCTCTTTGGTCGCGCCGGCGAAAGCCGCAAAGTCCGCTCGCACCACATAGCGTCCGTCTCGATCGATGTGGAGAGTAAATGCGCCATGACTATCCGTGGCGGTTAGATATTGCTCTCCCGTCAGCGTGTTTTTCGCGGTCACGCTCACGCCAGGCAACGGCGTCTGACCGGACTTGACCACCCCCGCGATCGTCCCTCCGGCTGAGCCGGAAGGCGTAGCGGCGGGCGCAGACAGCGGCTGCAGCACCTGGGTCGCAGGAGCCGGCGCCTGCACGGCAGGTGCAGATTGCGCCCAACCCAACGAACCACAGAGCGGTACCATGCTCAACAAAGCCATGCTCAACAAAGCCGCGCTCAACCGAGCCGCAACGAGACAACCGCGCTTCATCGAGCCTCCGAACCGGCATCGAGCCATGGTTCATGGCCCTTCAAATCGAAAACCGTGAACGTGGTCGCGGTAAAGGTGCCGTTCATCACATGGCCCTCGGCGCGAAAGCCCTGTCCGGGCCGAATGTCGGCCAGCGTCACAGAATCACGCTTCTCCCGGAAAGAGGTGTTTTCGTCCACGGCGATCTTCTGTTCGACACCATCCAGCCGATGCACCTGAATTGTGGTTCCCGCAATCGAGACAATCCGCCCCGCGCTCCACGTCTTGCCCAGGCCCTCGCGAGCCTTGCGCACCTCTTCGGCTGGAATATCGATCAGGATTGCCGCCCCGACCGTCTTCTTCTTCGCATCCACGTTGCCCGCCGCGAAAATCATGTCGCCTGCCTGTATCTCGTTTGGGCGAACCGGCCCCCGGTCCTTCATCAGCCGCGTATTCACGCCGTAGAGCACGCGCCAGTCCTGGCCGCTCTCTGTCTTTACCGCAAAGCTGCCATCGTTCTTTCCCGCAGGCGACGCCGAAATCACCGTCGCTCGCAACGTGTTCTCGCGTGAAAACTGCGCCCAGCCCTGGTCATCGTCCCTCTGTGCCCAGGCCACGGAGATCGCAAGTATCGCCAACACCCATACGACCAGCACGCCTGCTGCTGATAGACGAAGGTTCTCCCTCCAGCGATGCGCCTGAAGATCTGGAAACATGCAAATAAGAAGACGCCTCCTTAGACGAGCATACGAGGTGAAAGGACGCGCCGTTCCCCCGCTGGGAACCCGATTGCAACCGGCTGGAAGAAGTTGTCACGGCAGAGCTTTGCAAGTCATTCAAGGTCCAACCCGATTCCAGCATCCATATCCTGCGCGTGCCATCAAGATTGGTTAAGTTGCGTAAAGCTTTGTAAATCTCGTGATTTTCCAAGGCTTTCAAAAGACACTTGGCGAGCCGTGCAAATGCTCATGGGAGCCTCCAACGGTCCCGCACATGCTCTACACTCCCGCCATGGCCAGCTCTCCGGTAGTCGATCACCACGAGAAACATTTCGAGTCGGGCGACACTGTCCGCGACGTCGTCATTGGCATGTCGGACGGCCTCACCGTCCCGTTCGCCCTCGCCGCTGGGCTCTCCGGGGCGGTTAACTCCCTGCACATCATCGTGCTTGCGGGATTGGCGGAGATAGCCGCCGGAGCCATCGCCATGGGACTAGGGGGCTACCTCGCCGCGCGTGGTGACGCCGAACACTACCGCAGCGAGCGCAGGCGCGAAGAGCTCGAAGTCGTCGAGCGCCGGCGAGATGAAGAGGAGGAGATCTACGAGATCTTCGACGCTTACGGCGTCGAGCGGCACGAAGCCAAGCCGGTTCTGACTGCACTCCAGCGCAATCCCACGGCCTGGGTCGATTTCATGATGCGCTTTGAGCTCGGGCTCGAAGAACCGCGGGCCGGCCGCGCACTCAGGAGTGCCGTCACCATCGCCGCCTCCTACATGATCGGCGGCCTCGTCCCCCTGCTGCCATACATGCTGGGTACAACCCATAGCGCGCTTCCGGCATCCGTGGCAATCACCCTGCTGGCATTACTGGTTTTCGGAACCATCAAGGGCCGCGTCACGGGAGCCGGGGCGGTCCGCAGCGGCTTACAGACCGTCATTATCGGAGGCTTAGCTGCGGCTGCGGCATTCGGTCTGGCCCAACTATTGAGCGCCCGCTAATCGGCCCAATTCGAAACCGTTGTGAGCCGATGGTAACGAACACGTGATTATTATTCTGCGGTTACTAAATCTTCGAATCCTTCAAGCACTTCTTGCGCATCCATAGGTAGGCTGCGTAGTGTTCCCAGGTTATGCTCCGCTGGATCACACTGCGCAGGGCTGATTAGCAATTTTGTGACAAATGAAATGCTAGATTGTGCGAGCAACAAAGGGGCCGTCGATTAGCTCCAATTGCAGGACCACCAATTGCACGACCATATAGATCTGTAAGGACACGCAGGATCAATGTCAGCAGCAGTGGAACTCAGCGCGCCCGGACTCCTAACCGCATATACGGCGACGCGCCGCCTAAGCCTCGCGCTCTGTACGCCGCTCTCGGCTGAAGACATGATGGTGCAGAGCTGTACCGAGGCGAGCCCCACAAAGTGGCATCTCGCCCACACCACCTGGTTCTTCGAAACATTCGTTCTCCGTGAATACCTTTCCGGCTATCAGCCCTCGAATCCCGACTTCCTCTGGCTCTTCAACAGCTATTACAACGACATCTCCGATCAGCCGGAGAAGAAACTTCGCGCCTCTTTCTCTCGTCCGTCCATTGAAGAGGTTCTCGCCTATCGCCAACATGTGGACGATGCCATCGCGAGATTGGATCAGCTTGGCATGCCCGCAGAAGCTGCGGAGCGCATCCAATTAGGCATCCATCATGAGCAACAGCACCAGGAGCTGCTCTGCTACGACATCAAGCATGCTCTCTGGACCAACCCGCTGCATCCGGCATATACAGAAGGGGGCGCGTTCCAACCAGCTACGGCTCCGCTGCGTTGGCTCGAATTTGCCGGCGGTCTCACCGAGATTGGTCACGCCGGCGAAGGTTTCGCTTACGACAACGAATCACCACGTCACACTGTCTTCATCCAACCCTTCGCGCTCGCCTCGCGCGCCGTTACATGCGCCGACTATCTAGCCTTCATGGAAGACGGCGGCTACACACGTCCGGACCTCTGGCTCTCCGAAGGTTGGGATACGGTGAATGCACAGCAATGGAAAGCGCCGCTCTACTGGCGTCAGCGTGACGGCGTGTGGATGGTCTACACCATGCGCGGAGTTGTGCCGCTGAGCGAGATGGCTGCGACGCCCGTCTGTCATGTGAGCTACTTCGAGGCAGACGCCTATGCCCGCTGGGCCGGCAAACGGCTGCCAACCGAAATCGAGTGGGAGGCCGCGGTCGCTGAACATGTGCCCACGGTCCCGCAAAACGCCAACATGCTCGAGAGCGGCCAGATGCATCCAGTCGCCGCTTCCGATGCTGAACTTGATCAGGTCTTCGGCGATGTGTGGGAGTGGACGCGCAGCGCTTATCTTGGGTATCCCGGCTACCGCGCGCCTGCGGGTGCGCTCGGCGAATACAACGGCAAATTCATGTGCAACCAGATGGTGCTCCGTGGCGGTTCGGCCGTCACGCCGCGCTCGCACATCCGATCCACCTATCGCAACTTCTTTTCCCCTGCCGCACGCTGGCAATTTGCGGGCTTGCGTCTGGCGCAGGATCAGTCGCAAGCATCACTCGAAACACAACCATCCCGACACGGGAGAAAGATTTCCAGATGAATGCAGTCACGCTACCCCAGTTGCCCGCAGCGGCGTACACACCGCTCGGCTCCGAGGTCTTTCGCGGTCTCACAGCTCGGCCGCGTACGCTTAGCCCCTGGCTCTTTTACGATCAGGAGGGTTCCCGGCTTTTCGAACAGATCACCGAGCTCGACGAATATTACGTCACCCGCACCGAGCGCGGCATCTTTCAAGCGAACGCCGATGCGATCATCGCTGCGGCCTCGGCGCCCACTCCGCATGGCCTTGAGCGCGAACTCACTGTCATTGAGCTCGGCGCTGGCACCGCCACCAAGACCGGACTGCTGCTCCAGGCGGCAGTGCGGCGCCAGCAAACCGTGACCTACTGCGCCCTGGACGTCTCGGAATCGGCGCTTTGCGAAGCACGCCACAACCTGACCTCTGCCATTCCCGGAGTGGTTTTCGAGTCGCGCGTCGCAGACTACACCGAGGGACTTGGCGACCTCCCGGCAGACGGCACACGGCGCCTGGTGCTCTACATCGGATCGAACCTCGGCAACTTCGAACCTGCTCAGGGCCGCGAATTGCTGCGCGACATTCGCAAGCAGCTCACACCCGGCGACATGCTGCTGCTGGGCGTGGACCTCGTCAAGGACATTCCCACTATCGTCGCCGCGTACGACGATGCGCGCGGCGTCACCGCAGCCTTCAACCGCAATGTGCTGGCACGCATCAATCGTGAGCTCGGCGCCGATTTTGATCTGACAAAGTTCCGCCACAAAGTTCGCTGGAACGGCGAGCACTCGCGCATTGAAATGCACTTGGAGAGCCTGATGGCGCATGAGGTTTCGATCGGATCACTCGATCTCTCGTTAGCCTTGCGCCGCGGCGAGACCATTCATACCGAGAGCAGTTATAAATTCACTATCGACGGCGCGCAGAACCTGCTGGCACAAACCGGATTCAGTGTCGTCGAGAACTGGACCGATCCGCGACGCTGGTTCGGCGTTTTCCTCGCCCGCGTTCACTAAGGTTCATTTGTCAAATTGTTCCAGAGGCCGGAGCTCCGCTCCGGCCTCTTTCTCTTTACAGTTCTCCCCGCGCGCGCGTAGGATGCTGCCGCCTGTCCATCCGGATGCAGGGCGTCGACGGATTCGCAGTCGGTCGTCCGCCTCCAAATCGCGCACCCGCTTCACGCTCGGGAGACACCAGTGACCGCCATCCGCCGCCTCGCCTATAGATATTCTGTGCGTCTCGTCCTCATTCTGGCGGCCATCTTCGCCTTCGCTGCCGGAGCCCGCGCCGCTGATCCGCCCATACCCGCCCAGCATGTCCGCATCCACTACTTCAATCCCGACAACAGCTACACCGGCTGGACCGTCTATGCCTTTGGCGACACCACGGAAGACCAGGGCAATTTCAACGGAGGTCCCGTTCAGGTCACCGGCATCGACGACTTCGGCGCCTACTTCGATGTCGGCGTCACCACGACCGCGCAGGACGTCGGCATCATCATTCACATGGGGAACCTGAAGGACCCCGGCCCCGACGAGCACATCGATCCCACCACCCAGGGCAACGAATACTGGCAGATCTCCGGACAGCTCGGCCTCAAGACCACGCGCCCCGCTATCCCGGAAGGCAACGGTACTGCCATACCTGCGGGCCACGCGCGCATCCACTACTACCGCCCGGATGGCGACTTCGCCGGCTGGTCGCTTTACCCCTTCTTCGCCACCAGCGATCCCACCGGCAACTTCTGTAACACGGAAGATTACATATCCGGCTTCGACAGCTACGGCGCCTATTACGACGTGGGCATCAATCCCTCTCTCAATGGCGGACAGCTCGGCTTCATCATCCACAACTGCGCGCTGGGAGTGAAGGACCCCGGCCCCGACATGCACCTGCAGATCGACCAGCACAACGAGGCTTGGGTCATCTCCGGCGATCCAACTGTATACCTTTCGCAGCCCACCGCCGCCCAGCTGCTCAACGCTGTCTTCGGCAAGGAGCAGGCCTACTGGCTGGATCACAGCCACGTGCTCATCAAACCGCAGTACCTGCAAAGCGGCAACACCTATTCGCTCATTTACAGTCTGACCGGCGGCCTGGCGGTCACCAACACTGGCGTCAGCGGCGGCACCAGCATTCCGCTCGAGGCCGGAGGCACTCTTTCCCAGGACGAACTCACGCGCTATCCGCAGCTCGCCGGCTATGCCGTCCTCACCTTGCAGAACACGATCCAGCAGAGCACGATTCTCGCCGCGCTCAAAGGCCAGCTCGCCGTCTCCGTCACCGGCTCCGATGGCACACTCGTCTACGCGACCAGCGTGCAGGATGCCGGCGCGCTTGACGACCTGGAATATTACGGCGGCACGCTCGGTGTCGTCTTCAACCACAACAATGACCGCTCCTGGTCCGACTGGCCGGACGACGAAGACTATCCGGTCAAGCTGAAGCTTTGGGCTCCCACCGCGCAGAATGTATCGTTGCTGCTCTACGAGCACGAAGACGACGCAGCGCCGCTCAAGAGCGTCCCGATGCACGCGCACAATGGCGTCTGGGTGGCGGATGGCGATTCCTCGTGGCGCGACATGTACTACCTCTACAGCGTTCAGGTCTACGTGCCCTCGGATCACGCCGTCGATACCAATGTCACCAGCGATCCCTACTCCATTGACATCGCGATCAATGGCACCAAGAGCCGCATCACCGATCTTGATTCTGCGCAGACCAAGCCGCCCGCCTGGAATGTGCAGCCTTCGCCCGCGCTCGCCAGCATCAACGACCTCAGTATCTATGAGCTGCACATCCGCGACTTCAGCATCGGCGATCCCACCGTGCCGGCGCAGGACCGCGGCACCTATGACGCCTTCGCCGATTTCACTTCCAACGGCATGCTGCACCTGCGCACCCTCGCCCAAAGCGGTTTAAAGGCGGTCCACATTCTTCCTTCCTTCGACATCGCCAGCATCAACGAGGACAAGAGCACCTGGCAGACCATCGGCGATCTCAGCGCCTTCGCGCCCGACAGCGATCAGCAGCAGGCTGCCGTCACTGCCATTCAGAGCAACGACGGTTACAACTGGGGCTACGATCCTGTCCACTACATGACCCCCGAGGGCAGCTACGCTATCAATCCCGACAACCGTGTGCGTGAGTACCGCACCATGGTCCAGGGGCTCCATCGCACTGGTTTACGGGTGATTCAGGATGTCGTCTTCAATCACACCAGCGCCGCTGGTGAGGGGCCGAACTCGAATCTCGATGAAGTCGTGCCGAACTACTATCACCGGCTCGACGCCGACGGCAATCTCCTCAGCGGTTCCTGTTGTCCGGATACCGCGACCGAACACCGCATGATGGAGAAGCTGATGATCGACACCCTCGTGCTCAATGCGCGCGAGTACAAAATCGATGGCTTCCGCTTCGACATCATGAGCTTCCACTTCCTCTACAACATGCAGAACATTCTCAACGCCCTGCATGCCTTGACGCCGCTTCGCGACGGCGTCGATGGCTCGAAGATCTACATCTACGGCGAGGGCTTTAACTTTGGCGATACGGTGAACAACGCCATCGGCCCCAACGCCGACCAGGTCAATCTCTACGGCTACGGCATCGGCAGCTTCAATGACCGCATCCGCGATGGTATTCGCGGTGGCAGCCCGTTTACCGATGAACGCGTGCAGGGCTTCGCTACCGGTCTCGCTACCGACTCCAGCGACTACACCAACCAGAGCACGGCGCAAGCCGATCAGCACAACACGCTGCTCCGCAACGCCGATTGGATACGCATAGGCCTCACCGGAAACCTGCGCGATTACACCCTCACCGACATGACCGGCACCACCGTGAAAGGCTCGCAGGTGGATTACTTCGGGCAGCCCACCGGCTACACCGCAACCCCCGTCGAAGCAGTGAACTATTGCTCCGTCCACGACAACCAGGACCTCTTCGACGCTGTACAGCTCAAAGCCAGTGCCGCCGATAGCATCGCCACGCGCGCGCGGCGGCAGGTGCTCGCCATGGGACTCGTCGCGCTCGGCCAGGGCGTTCCATTCTTCCTTGCCGGCGACGACCTGCTCCGCTCCAAAGACATGGACCAGAACAGCTATGATTCCGGCGACTGGTTCAATAAGATTGACTGGAGTGGTGCCGGCGATAACTGGGGCATCGGCCTGCCGATCGCCAGCCAGAACCAGGGACAATGGCCACTCATGCAGCCGCTGCTCGCCAACGCGTCTCTCAAGCCGACACCGTCCGACCTCGCCTACACCACCACCGCCTTCCAGAACCTGATGAAGATCCGCTACAGCAGCGGACTCTTCCGCATGAAGAGCTTCGCCGAAGTGCAGCAGAACCTCACCTTCCTCAATACCGGCCAAAACCAGATCCCCAACGTGATCGCGATGCGTCTCAAGGCCAACGGCGGCAACTACGGTCAGTACCAGCAAATCCTCGTCATCTTCAACGGCACCACTAACAGCACATCTATCTCGGATCCGTCGCTCGCGGGCGTGCCGTTCCAGCTGCATCCAGTTCTGCGCAGTTCCACCGATCCAGCGACACAACAGTCCTCGTTCCAATCCTCCTCGGGAACAGCGACAGTGCCCGCACTGACGATCGCTGTCTTCATCAGCAGGAAGTGAAAGCAGGAAGAAAGAGGAGGGATCCAGGTCTTTCACGGCGGGTAATTGTCATCCCGACCGAAGCGAAGCGCAGTGGAGGGATCTGCTGTCCTTTATCGGTCGCTAAGCTCTGATATCCGGCCACTGCTCCCTTCTCTCTATCCCCTATTCAGTACACTCAATCGCGAACCGCCATGCACATCCGACTCGCGACAGAAAACGACATCCCCGCCATTCTCGATCTGATCCACGCACTCGCCGTGTACGAACGCGAGCCCGACGCTGTCCAGATCGGAGAAGCCGAGTTGCGCCGCGATGGCTTCGGACCACGGCCGCTATTTGAGTGCCTCATCGCAGACGATCAGGGGGAGGCCGCTGGATTCGCGCTCTACTTTCCCATCTACTCCACCTGGCGTGGACCCAGCCTCCATCTGGAAGATCTCTTTGTTCAGCCATCCCATCGCGGCCGCGGGATCGGCAAGGCGCTGCTCGCGCGTGTTGCCACTATCGCGATCGAGCGCGGCTGTGCACGCATGCAATGGGACGTCCTCGACTGGAATACGCCCGCCATTGATTTCTATCGTCGCTGCGGGGCCATCATGCTGGAGTCCTGGCGCATCATGCGGGTCACCGGCCCCGCCCTCGCCCGGCTGGCAAGCTCGCAGACAAAAGGTACGTAAGCGATTACACTGGCACGCGGAAGCACCAACGCTGTCCACTCGACGAGCGTTCCTCATCCGAAGGAGAACCACCGTGTCTCTGCGCGCCTTTGCCATCGCCGTTATACTGTCCGCCGCACTCTTCCTGAGCCCGATGGCGCATACGCAGAGCATCGAATATCGTCCGGACGCGAAGGTCTGGGTCATCCAGGCGGGAGAGTTTACGTATGCCATGGGTGTCGACGAGCGCAACTGGCTGCAGTCGCTCTACTGGGGGCCGCCCATCGATCGCGGCCAGGACATTCCCCCCGCCCGCAGCCTGCCGGAAGCCGCATCTTTCGATCTACCCACAACCACGACACCGCAGGAGTACGCCGCCTGGGGCGCAGAACTCTACACCGAGCCTGCCCTGAAGGCAACGTTCGCGAGTGGCAACCGCGATGTCGTTCTCGAATATGTCGACCAGCACCAGACGCACGACGCCACCAGCCAGACGCTCGAGATCACCATGCGCGACATCAAGCTGCCGCTGGTCGTGCATCTCTTCTACCGCGTCTACAACGGGCAAAGCGTGCTTGAGCGCTGGTCCACAATCGAGAACCAGACCAAGGAAGATGTTGTCCTTGAAAACGCCGCCAGCGCGACGTGGAGCCTTCCCAATCTGCAGAACCGCAACTACCTTGCCCACTGGCTCACCGGCCGATGGGCCGGCGAATGGCAATTGCAATCGGTTCCCCTACATGTCGGCAGTGAAGTCATCGAGAGCCGCCGCGGCTCAACCAGCCACCAGGCCAATCCGTGGTTCGCCATTGAGGGCCCTGATGCAGTCGACGAAGAGCATGGTCCGGTCTACTTCGGTGAGCTCGGCTGGAGCGGAAGCTGGCGCATCACCATGGAGCAGAGCTCGTTCCACCAGGTTCGTATCACCGGTGGTTACAATCCCTTTGACTTCGGCTATCGCCTCGCGCCCGGCGAGTCGCTGACCACCCCGCCCTTCTACGGCGGCTTCACCGGTGGCGGCATGGGCGAGGCCTCGCGCATCCTCCACCGCTTCCAACAAGGCGTAATCCTGCCTGGCGCGCCGCATCCCAAGCTGCGCCCCATTCTCTACAACTCCTGGGAAGCCACCGAGTTCAACGTCAGCGAATCCGGACAGATCGCACTCGCCGAAAAAGCCGCGCAGCTCGGCGTCGAGCGCTTCGTCATCGACGATGGCTGGTTCGGCCAGCGCAAAGATGATCACGCCGGACTCGGGGACTGGTACGTCAACAAAGAGAAATTTCCCAACGGTCTGAAGCCCGTCATCGATCGCGTCCACCAGCTCGGCATGGACTTTGGCATCTGGGTCGAGCCGGAGATGGTGAACCCCGACAGCGACCTCTATCGCAAGCATCCCGAGTGGGCCATGAACTTTCCCGGCCGTCCGCGCACCGAGGGCCGCAACCAGCTTCTGCTCAATCTCGCGCGTCCGGATGTGATGGAGTACACCTATCACTGGCTCGATGAGCTGGTCTCCAACAACGACATCGAATTTCTCAAGTGGGACTACAACCGCAACTGGTCCGAGCCCGGCTGGGACGCCGTTCCCGTCGCCGACCAGAAAAAGATCTACGTCGCCTACGTCCACAACCTCTATGCCATCTTCGACCGCCTGCGCGCAAAGCATCCCAAGCTCGAGATCGAATCCTGCTCCGGCGGCGGTGGACGCGTTGATCTCGGCATCCTGCGCCGCACTGAGGAGATCTGGACCTCCGACAATACAGACGCGCTCGACCGTCTCTCTATCCAGGATGGCTTCAGCCACGCCTACACGCCCGGCGTGATGATGGCCTGGGTCACCGATCCGGGTCGATATCGCAAAACACCGCTGAAGTTCCGCTTCATGGTTGCGATGGAAGGCTCACTCGGGATCGGCGCCAACCTCAACAACTTCACGCCGGAAGATATGACCACCGCAAAGGATTTGGTCGCGTTCTATAAGACCGTCCGCCCAGCCGTGCAGCAAGGCTCGCAATACCGGCTCATCGCGCCGTCGCGTCCTGGCGCGCCGAGTGAGCGAGCGGCAACTGAATACGTATCCGCCGACGGCACACAAGCAGTCGTCTTCGCCTATCTGCACTCGCAGAACTTCGGCGACCCGTACCCGCTCGTGCGCCTCCACGGCCTCGATCCGAAAGCCCTATACCGTCTGCGCCCGCTCGACCCTAAGCAGCTCCGCTCCCAGCAGGAAGCCAGCGGCAGCTATTGGATGGGCCACGGCCTCCAGCTCGATTTGCGAGGAGACTACGACAGTACCAGTGTCGTGCTCGAGCGCGTGCGCGGCGCGGAATAGTCCCGGTAAACAAGCAGCGGGAAAGGAAAGCCACCATGGGTGAACCGGATGGCGGCTGCTACCCCGTAAGTCTTAGTGGAAGCGTGCAAATTTTTCTTGCACGGAAAAGCCAACGGGCATACCGTGTCCAAACTAGCTCGCCCGCGTTCAAGCCTGCGGTGAAACTGCGTTGCTGGTGTACGTTCTGAAAACACAGCAACTCGGTCCAAACTCCTCCCCCCGCGCAAAGGATGCATCGAGCTTTTCTCCATCGCCCCGGGAGGTAGGTATGAAATCGATTGGATTCCGTCTGCTCTTTGGTCTCTTGATATCAGGATTCCTTATCGCCTGCGGTGGCGGAGGCAGCAATCCGCCTGCCACTCCGCTCAGCGTCACCACGGCATCTCTCTCCCAGGGACAGATCTCAGTCGTCTATAGCGCCACACTCTCCGCCACCGGGGGCACGGCGCCTTATAACTGGAGCATCAAATCCGGTTCGCTACCGGCCGGTCTCTCGCTCGGCGCCGCAGGCGCCATCACCGGCACGCCTACGGCTGCCGGCGCGTCCAGCTTTGTGGCGCAGGTCACGGATAGTAAGTCCGCCTCCGCAATCTCCGGAAATCTCTCGATTGCCGTCACCGGCGGCGCGCTGCAGATCACCACCATCACCGCGCCCACCGGAACTGTCGGCACTGCATATCCGTCCTTCCAGCTTGCGGCAACCGGCGGAGTGCCTCCGTACACTTGGGCCGTAGCTTCAGGTTCCAGTCTGCCGGACGGGCTCTCGCTCAGCACCGCCGGCGTCGTCACCGGCACGCCTACCAAGGCTGGCACCTTCAGCCCCAGCATCGCTGTCACCGACGAAACCGGAAGCAACACCCTCTCCTAGCCGGTCAACTTCACCATCAACCCGGCCGGCACGCCGCTGCC
>JBJMGC010000242.1:0-5130 GCA_045808105.1 Acidobacteriaceae bacterium
CCGTACTTATGTGCCGGTGGAGACAGGGCAGTTCGCGATCAAAGTAGCAAGAGGAATCCGGGGGAGACGCATGAAGGGACGCGGCAGGGGCAGAGTGCTGACGGCGCTGATGATAGGTTGCATGGCGGTGGGGCAAGCGGGGGCTGCGGACAAGCCGCCGATTCCGCCGCACGGGCCGGCGGAGGTGCTGTTCGACGGGCATGGCCTGAATGCATTCGACAGCTTTCTGAAGACGAAGGGGCTGAACTCCGACCCGGAGCATGTGTTCGCGGTGGAGCACGGCGTGATTCATATCTCGGGCAAGGAGATGGGCTATCTCATCACCAAGAAGCCGTTCCACGATTACTATCTGCGTGCCGAGTTCAAGTGGGGCGAGGGCACGTACGGCGAGCGTGCGGGCAAGGCGCGGGACAGCGGCATCCTTTACAACGTGCAAGGCGAGCAGAAGGTGTGGCCACGCTCGATCGAGTTCCAGATTGTGGAGGGCGGGACGGGCGACTTCTGGATGACAGATGGCGCGGCGTTGACTGGGCGCGATGGCAAACGCGTGACCGGGCCGCCGGGAACTGCACTGAAGATCGACCGCTTCGGCAAAGGGCCGTGGCAGAACGTGGCCGGCTATCGTGATCCGGTGGGCGAGGTGGAGCGACCGCGCGGCAAGTGGAACCTGCTGGAGTTGGTGACCGAGGGCAATACTGTGCGGCAGTATGTAAACGGCAAGCTGGTGAATGAAGGCACGGATCCGTTTCCGAGGGAAGGCAAGATACTGATTCAATCGGAGGGCGCCGAGGTGTACTTCCGCAATATCAGGCTGTACCCGCTGCAGTGACGAATATGACGACCTTTCTTCCAACGAGCGCGTTTCTGCTGTTCCCGGCGATGATTTTGCTGCTGGAGGTAGGGCGCCGCTTGCGCCGCCGGCGCGGTAGCGAAGAGGGGAGCAGCGCGATTGAAGGAGCGATCTTCGGGTTATTCGGATTGCTGCTGGCGTTCACCTTCTCGGGTGCGGTTTCGCGCTATGACAATCACCGGCTGCTGCTGGTTGAAGAGGTAAATGACATTGGGAGCGCGTATCTGCGGCTGGATTTGCTGCCGCCGCAGAGGCAGCCGGAGTTGCGGCAGCTTTTCCGCGACTACACGAATTCGCGGCTGCATCTGTTCGACGCAGTGGGAGACGAGATTACGCCGGAGACGACGCGGCTGCAGGGAGTGATATGGCAGCGAGCAATAATCGCGGCAACGGCGGAGGGAGCCGCTCCGGATGCCGCGAAGCTGCTGCTGCCCGCGATCAACGACATGATGGACATCACAACCAAACGGCAAAATGCGTTCAACATGCACCCGCCAACGGTGGTGTACTGGCTGCTGTTCGCGTTCAGCGGAGGCTGCGCGCTGATGGCGGGATACAGCATGAAGCCCGGCGGGCGCGACTGGGTGTACTCGGTTGCGCTGGCGCTGGCAGTGACGCTGACGGTGTATACGATTCTGGATGTCGAGCATCCACGGCGAGGATTGATTCACCTGCGCGATCGCGACCAGGCGCTGATCTCGCTGCGCGATTCGATGAAGTAGACCAAGTGGACACCGACGCGTCGATTCTTGCTCTCCATCTGCAGCAGCTACGCAATCAGCTTGGACGGGAGGGCACATTGATGCTCGGCATTAAGGTGATCCCGCGTGCCCGCACGGCTTCCGTCAGTGATTTGATGGCGAATGGCGTTCTGAAGGTAAAGGTGACTGCGGCACCGGAGAAGGGGCGCGCGAATGATGAAGTATGCACCGTGATTGCGGAGGCGCTTGGCGTGGCGAAGCGGAATGTGGAGATCGTCTCCGGCCACACCGGAGCCCAGAAGCGTGTGCGGGTCACCCGATTGGTTAGCGTGTGACTTGGAGTAGTCCTCTGCGCTTACCTGCGATACTGCGCAGCCCGCGCGCAGCATCGCAGATTCGAGGCCTTTCTAGAACGAGAGCAACCGGTCGAAGAATGCGCGGTAGCGTTTGAAGCCCTGGCGGAGGTCTTCGGTGGAGACGTTGTCGCCGCGATCCCATTGTTTTTCGAGCTTGGCGCGCTCCTCGGAGAATTGCTCCGCGATGCGTTTGACTACGGTGGCAACCAACGTATCTGCCTGTTCGACGGCGTGGCGCGGTTCGTCGACGAATGACGTCTGAATCTGGTCCCAGCGGCCGCGGAAGTCGCGTAGTTCATTTTCGGCGAACAGCGGACTCTCGTTCCCGGGACTCTCGTTCTGGCCAGCGGACTGCGAAGATGCTGTGCTGGTTTGCGAGGCTGTCGATTCTTTTCCGGGTGTATATGGCTGGTTTGATGTCCCGCGCGCGCTGGCTGAGAATTGCCGCCCGGAACCTTTGTTGTCCCCACTCGGCGACGAATCCACGTGTGAGTCGACGATCTCTCCATCGTATGTGTCATCCCGATCGGCGGTGGTGTCGGTGACCGCGGAGGACGGGCCAGCGGCGGAGCGCGGCGGCCGGCGATCGGCTGGGTCGATATCAGTTTCGTCGACCACGTCGCCTCTGTCGGCACGCTGGTTTGCAATATCTGCGGTGGTCAAGGGTTCTTCCTTACGAAGCGCGCTCATGGGCAACTCCTCTGCGTTTGTGATCGATCGGTTCGACTTTGCCGGGTTCGAGCAATTCATCAAAGAGCGAGCGGTAGTGGACCATCGCCTGGCGGAGATCTTCGGTAGTGGCCTTGCCGTCGCTGTGGCGGGTGAAGATGTCGTGAGCCGCGCGATAGTTCTGGACGACGGCGGGATGAGTTACCGAGACATCCTCGGCCCTCTGTTCGAAATCGGTCATGGGATAGCCGCGATCGGTCATGATGCGGCCGACCAGCCGGTCTGCGGTGCCGACAGCGGCCGACGGATCGTCGACGAAGCGGCGTTGCACAGCGGCCCACTCCATGGCATAAGCCTCGCGGTCCACGGCCGAGAGCGAGCGAAGAGGGAAGGCCTCCACGCGCTTTTCCCGCTCAGCCAAGGTAGCCTCGGCACGGCGGGAGTCGCCATGCTGCTGAATCACGGTGCGATCGTATTCCGGTCCGAAACGGCGTTTCAGCTGCTCGCTTCTGCGGCGGCGCATGGCCAGAGCGACGCCGGCGACGACGAGAATAGCGACGATGACAAGTACGGGAATCACAATTCTGCTGTCCATCGTGGTTAACCCTCTGCAAGTCTGATGCGGGGAAGACCGAGGAATGATGTCGGATGATCAGAAATGCGGCACGCGCGGTGTGCAGTCGCAATCATCGTAGAGAAATGACCGGGCAAAGCAGGAAATGGATACGTGTGACTGGAAAATCCTGCAGTAGTTATCGAAGCAGGCGGCGGGGCGCCAGTGATCCGCGTAATCGACAAAGATAACGGTAACTTAGGCCACTGATGCGAGAGAAGATGCATCACGCAGGTCGCCGTGATGGCGACATTCTTCTCGTCTTGCGGTGAGCCGATCAGAAGTAGAGCGCAGAGATGGTGACGTGCTTTCGCCTCTATCCGCCGGCGATGGCGCCCAGAACGATGAGCGGCTCGCGGGCGGCGACCACCGCTTCGGGCAGTGGGGTGTCTGGCGCCTCATGCGAGAGGTCTTCCTCACAGGCGAAGTAGCGGATGAAGGCACGACGCTGCAGGGTGTCGTGGTCACGGATGGTTCCGCAGAGCACGGGGTAGCGGGCTTCGAGTGCGTTGAGCACGGAGGCAATTGTGACAGGAGGAGGGACCTCGAGCGCGACCTCGGCGCCGACACGGGCGAGGTTGCGCAGGTGCGCGGGCAGCATGACGCGAATTGTCGCAGTCTGGGTCACGATAGCTACTTCGTCTGGCGGTCGATCAGGCCAGAGTCTGCACCTCGACGGAGAGGACCGCAGGCAGATCGCGCACCAGGGGCGCCCAGCTATCGCCGGCATCCGCGGAGCCGTAGACCTGGCCGCCGGTGGTGCCGAAGTAGATGCCGCAGTCGTCCATGGTGTCGACGGCCATTGCATCGCGCAGCACATTTACGAAGCAGTTGCTCTGGGGCAGCCCCTTCGTGAGCGGCTCCCACTCATTGCCGCCGCTGCGGCTGCGATAGACACGCAACTGTCCGTCAAGCGGGTAGTGCTCGGAGTCGCTCTTGATGGGGACAACGTAGATGGTCTCCGGCTCGTGCGCGTGGACGTCGATGGCGAAGCCGAAATCGGTAGGGAGATTGCCGCTCACTTCGCGCCAGTTATCGCCGGCATCATCGGAGCGCATGACGTCCCAGTGCTTCTGCATGAAGAGCACGCCCGGGCGATTGCGATGCATGGCGATGTGGTGGACACAGTGGCCGACCTCGGCCGTGGGATTGGGGATGTACTGCGAGCGGAGGCCGCGGTTGATGGGCTTCCAGGATGCGCCACCGTCGTCACTACGAAATGCGCCAGCGGCGGAGATAGCGATGAAGATCCGGTTGGGGTTGGAAGGATCGAGGATGATGGTGTGCAAGCACAGGCCGCCTGCGCCCGGCTGCCAGCCTTTCGCGGTATCGTGCTCGCGCAGGGCGGGAAGCTCGGTCCAGTTCTGGCCGCCGTCGCTGGAGCGGAAGATGGCCGCGTCCTCTACGCCGGCGTAGACAGTATCGGGATCGGTGAGCGAAGGCTCGATGTGCCAGACGCGCTTGAACTCGTATGGATGAGGAGTGCCGTCGTACCACTGGTGGGTTCCGGGCGTGCCTTCGTAAGAAAACTTATTGCCGACCGGCTCCCAGGTTTTGCCGCCGTCATCTGAACGCTGGATAACCTGGCCGTGCCAGCCGGTGGAGGGCGCGCAGTAGATGCGGTTAGGGTCGGCGGGCGAACCTTTTAGGTGATAGACCTCCCAGCCGGAAAAATGGGGGCCACTGACGTCCCACTTCTGGCGCTTTCCGTCTGACGTGAGGACAAAGGCGCCTTTGTGGGTGCCAACCAGTACGCGTACCTTGCTCATGATTACGAATCTCCTGCGCGATGCTGTGCCGTGGCGCGATCGGTTTGCGGCAGGTGTTGGGCCTGTCGTTTTGGTCAGTCGGAACGTTATCAACCGCAACCGACCGCTTGCAACCCGTGTGGGCCGAGATTCAATCAATTTGCCATGAATGTGTCAGGCGACGGCGCCAGAG
>JBJMGC010000243.1:0-4128 GCA_045808105.1 Acidobacteriaceae bacterium
ATCCGCTGCCGGCATGCCGGAGCGATAGGTCAGCGGCAGCTCCACATTCTCAGCCACCGTGAGGTCGCCGATCAGATTGAAGCTCTGGAAGATGAAACCGATCTCCTGGTTGCGGATACGCGAACGCTCGGCAAAGCTCAGGTTCTCCACCGGCTTGCCGTTCAACTGATAACGTCCGTTGGTGGGCGTGTCGAGCAGTCCGATGATCGAGAGCAGCGTTGACTTGCCGCATCCCGATGGGCCGGACATCGCGACGTAATCGCCACGCATGATGGCCAGATGCACGCCGGAGAGCGCGTGCGTCTCGATCTCATCCGTGTAGAAGACCTTGGTCAGCGCTTCGATCTGTATCAGTGCCTGTGCTGTTTCGTCCATAGTTGGCCTCGTGTTCCTTTCCTTCCTAAGTTCGTTGATTTACTCCAGCCGGATGCGGTCCACCTGGTCCCAGCGGGACATGTCGGACAGGATGACGGTATCTCCTTCGTTGAGCCCGCTGAGCACCTGGATAGCATTGACCGAAGCGCGGCCCACCTTTACCGGAACGCGGGTCGCCGTTTTGCCATCGGGGCTCAGTTTGAACAAGCTGATGGTCGAGTCTTCGTTGCCAAAGGCAGGCCGGCCGACATAGAGCACATTCGACAACCGCTGCAGATCGATCTGTCCGTCTACGCTCAGGTCTGGCCGCTCACCCTCGACAAAGCCGTTCAATGCCACGTCTACCGTGACTGTGCCATTGTGCACGCCGGGATCGATGCGCTGCACCGTGCCGTCGATGATGCCGTTATGCGTATCGACCGCGGCTGGCTGGCCGGTCTGGATGTCGCGTGCCTGTGTCTCCGGAATATTGAGCGCTGCCTTCAACTGATTCTTCACCACCACCTTTGCGAGCATGGTCCCCGCCGTCACCTGCTGTCCGACAGCCGCAGGCAGATCCGTCAGCACGCCATTGATGCCCGCCTTCACTCGCAGCGCATCCAATTGCTGTTGCTTGAGCTGGTACACCCCTCGCGCCTGGTCTACCTTCGCCTGTGCCACGGCCAGCTGTGTCTCCAAGGCCTTCTCGTTGATGGATACGACATTCTGCTGCATTTGGTTCTGGGTAGTTAGCCCCTGCGCCTTGCTTTGTGAAGCTTGCGCCGTCAATCCCGAAATGACTCCGAGCTTGTAAAGGGCATCGTCCGTCGATGCCTGGCGCTTCGCGGTCTCATAGTCGGCGTTCGTGGTAGCGGCGGACGCTTTCTGGGTGGAGAGCGTGCTCTGCAACTGCACCTGGGTATTCTTCAGGTCCGCTTCGGCTTCACTGAGCGCCAGCTTCGCGTCCAATGCCTGCTGCGTCACCGTGGGGTCGCTCAACTCCATCAGCACGGTGTCTGCCTTCACGTTGGAACCGGGCAGCACCAGGATGCGAGTGACGGTGGCGGCTGTCTGCGCGGGAATCTGGCGGATCGCATCTTCGCGGGGCACCAGAGTCCCATTGCCGCGGACCTGCCGGATCAGGTTTCCACGCTTCACCGTGTCGGTCCACACGACGCTGCGCTCGACCGTTGGGGCGGCGGGCTTCAGCCGCATTACAGCGAAAGTCACACCGGCAAGGACGACAATCGCTGCCGCGATGGTCACGATGCGGCGGCGGTTCTTCTTGGCTTTGATATCGGGGCGGGCAATGTCCATCGATGGACTCTAATGCACTTGCACGTCCAAGATACGCTCCGTCGTTAACTCACATGAAACAAATAGTTTAGGGCCGGATCAGTTGTGGCGGGGTCCCTGACTGCTGTCCGGTCGCGTGGCCACACTGTCCGTTTCCGGACATGTTGCCGGGTCAGATGCGTACGACTAAGGATTCATTTCGCAAATGCAACCTTTTCGAGACAATGAGCGCCACTGGAGCGAACCATGCAAGCTATTTCTGCCACAGAAGCCAATCTGAAGTTGGCGACGCTGCTCAACAAGGCCCAACGCGAACCCTTGATGATTCGCAGCAATGACCGTGATATTGCCGTGATGCTCTCTGCCACCGAATATCAGCGGCTTAGTGATCGGCCGCGTGGAAGAGCATCGCACCCGCGCATTGATCCGAAGCTCGCTGCGCTGCTCGACGCCTCCGACTAGTTTCTCTGCAGACAGGAAGGCCGGAGCAAAGATGCTCCGGCCTTGATCATGCCGCGCTATTTGCCTCAGGCACGCGCCGGATCGCCGCGCTCGGTATCCACGCCCAGCTCCGCAAACGCACTCTCTGCCCGCTTCGCATCGAACTTGCCGTCACGGGCGAGCCGCGACAGCGTTGCCGCTGCAATTGCTTCCGCGCTCACCTCGAAATGCCGCCGCAGATGCTCGCGATTGTCGCTGCGTCCGAAGCCATCGGTGCCCAGCGAGACCAGGCGGTCCAGCAGCCAGGGAGCGAGTTGATCCGGCACCGCCTTCATATAGTCAGTGGCGGCAACGATAGGCCCTGGCGCCGAACCTACCGCGCTCAGGATGTAAGGCTGCTTCGCAGGCTGCGCAGGGTGGAGGCGATTCCACCGCTCCACCGCAAGCGCGTCACGGCGCAGTTCGTTATAGCTGGTCACACTCCAGACATCCGTCGGCACGTTGTACTTGTCGGCGAGAATCTGCTGAGCGCGCAAGGCCTCGTTCAGAATGGGGCCGCTGCCGAAGAGTTGAGCTACCGCCTCGCCCTTCGTTGCCGGGCGCAGCCGGTAGATGCCGCGCAGAATACCTTCACGTGCTCCTGGAGGCATTTCTGGCATCGCATAGTCTTCGTTGTACATGGTGATGTAATAGAAGAGGTCTTCGCCCTTTTCGTACATGCGGTACAGCCCGTCCTGGACGATGGTGGCCAGCTCGTAGACAAAGGCGGGATCGTAGGTCGCGCAGGTGGGCACGGTCGAGGCCAGAACGATCGAATGCCCATCCTGATGCTGCAGTCCCTCACCCAACATGGTGGTGCGTCCGGCGGTGCCGCCCATCAGGAATCCCTTACCGCGTGAGTCGGCAAAGGCCCACGCCATATCGCCGATGCGCTGGAAGCCGAACATCGAGTAGTACATGTAGAACGGAATCGTGGGCAGGCGATAGTTCGAGTACGCGGTGCCTGCCGCGGTGAAGGAGGCCATCGAGCCAGCCTCGGTAATTCCCTCCTCCAGAATCTGCCCGTCTGCCTCTTCCCGGTAGTAAAGCAGCATATCGACGTCGTGCGGCTTGTACTTCTGCCCTTCGCTGGCGTATATGCCCACCTGCCGGATGGCTGACTCCAGACCGAAGGTGCGGCCTTCGTCGGGCACGATGGGAACGATGAGCTTGCCCAGCTTCTCGTCCTTCATCAGGTGACGCAGAATGCTCACGAAGCCCATGGTGGTCGAGACGGCGCGGCCTTTCGATCCTGCGGTCCATTCCGCAAAGGAGTCCAGCGGTGGCGCTTTGAAGTCGAGCTTCGGCGTGTCGCGCCGGGGCATGAAACCGCCCAGAGTATTGCGCCGCTCCAGCATGTAGGCGATCTCCGGAGCGTCCTTCGCGGGGCGGTACGGCATTGCATCCTTCGCCGCCTCTACCGGCACCGGGATATCGAAGCGCTTCACGAACGCCGTCAGCGCGTCATCGGTGAGCTTCTTCTCCTGATGGCTGGCGTTGCGCGCCTGCGTGCTGCCCAAGCCGTAGCCTTTGACTGTTTTTGCCAGGATGACAGTCGGTCCGCCCTTGTGCTCCGTGGCGCGCTTGTAGGCGTTATAGATCTTTACCGGATCGTGTCCGCCGCGATGCAGCGAGGCAAGCTGATCGTCGGACATGTCGCGGACCAGCTCCAGCAGCTCCGGATATTTGCCGAAGAACTCCTGCCGCAGATACGCGCCGCCCTTGGCCTTGAACGACTGGTAGTCACCGTCGACGCATTCTTCCATGCGCTTCAGCAGCAGCCCGGTGTGGTCGCGCTCAAACAGCTTGTCCCAGTCTCCACCCCACACCACCTTGATCACATTCCAGCCCGCGCCGCGGAACATGCCTTCCAGCTCGTCGATGATGCGCTTGTTGCCGCGCACCGGGCCGTCCAGCCGTTGCAGGTTGCAATTGACGACGAAGATCAGGTTGTCCAGCTTCTCGCGTGTCGCCATCGAGATCGCGCCGAGCGTATCG
>JBJMGC010000244.1:0-9097 GCA_045808105.1 Acidobacteriaceae bacterium
GATTCTGCATGGAATTAGTTGTGAATGCGAACCAAGTGGAGTGTAAACCGGAGGGGCTTACCAAGACTAACTACCGTGTCGTCTCTCTTGCGGAGCGGGCGGTCGCGGACAAGCGCTAGTCGGCGACGAATTCAGGTGACCAGGGATCGAACGTTATCGAAAGCTTGAAGGGCGGCTCTGTCGTATCGAGGCGATGGAATTCTGCGTGGTGCACTTACAGGGCCTCAAGATAATTGCCATATCCCACCACGACCGTGGAACCGATCAACAGCGCCAGGCCGCAGCCGACCAGAAGCCGAGTGCGTAGGCTGGTATCTCGCCACTCGCGCAGAGCAATGCCCCATAGCGTGGCAAAGATAATGATGCTCGCCATGTGTAGCGTCCAGCTTGAGAAATCGTAGCGCCCCATCTTGGTCTGGCCCATGGAGTAGAAAAAGAACTGGAAGTACCAGATGACACCCGCCAGAGCGGCCAGTGTGTAGTTGCGCAGCAGGGCTGCAGGAGTAAGCCGGAGGGAGCGCTCAGGATGTTGCGGGTCCAGATCCATCAAGGCATCGCCTGTTACGGCAGAGGTTCCCATGGGGTTGGTTCCCGGTGCTCCCAGGAACTGGCGCGCGGAACGGTTCTTGATGATAAGGACCGCCGACCACACAAAGTTGGTCGCAAAGCCTCCCCACAAGACCACGACCAGGACCGGCAGGTTCTGCCACAGGTCGGAGCGGTGGGCCGCGAGCAGTTGCGTGCGTGTGAGCATGGCCAGTGGCTTGCCCGCCGCAAGCCCATAAGCAAAACACGAGCTCATGATGCCGGCAAAGATGGCGACCGCCAGTCCTTTGCCGAAAGAGTAGTCGAGTTCTCCCAGCGCGGCCCGCTCGCCGGCAGGCACCTCTCTCTCCTTGTAGTAGCCGGCAAGCCCATTCACGGCGATCGCCAGCAGGCAAACCAGCACACCGAGCAGGATGACCTGTCCGCCTCGCTGATGAATGATGATGGCCATCTGTCCACTGAAGAGTGGAGGCATCAGCGTGCCGAATGCCGTGCAAAAGCCGAGGGCGATCGCGTACCCCAGGGCGATTCCGAGGTAGCGGATGGATAATCCAAAGGTGAGACCACCAACGCCCCAGAGCACCCCCCATAGGATGGCGTGCCATAGGGGCGCGGCCGGCGCTTGCCGCAGTAGTGGAATCAGCCCTGGCACGAGCAGTGACGCAAGCACGGCAGGCGCGACAATCCATGCCGCAAAGCCCTGGATGATCCAGTAGATCTCCCAGGACCAGCGCTTGATGGGCCGGAAAGGGATGAAGTTACTGGCCGAAGCCAGTCCGCCGATCCAGTGATAGAGAACCCCAATCAAAGGATTCGGTATCAATTTGCACACCTCGGGTTCTCTCGAATGCGAGTCGTATAACAGGTACGTCTCGGGTCGGGAATATCGTAATGGATCGAAGGATCAAGAGTGAAATAGAATTTCTATTGAAATATAGCCGGCGACCCGAATACCATTCAGCGTTGCCGAAGTGGCGCGTCACGCGAAGGAGGGCACATGCACGGAGGGAACCAGGATGCCATGTCTGATCTGGATGGCTTTCGCATCGAGATTCCATCATGGGCATTCGCAAATACGGGAACCAGGTTTGGCAAGTTCCTCCAGCCGGCGGCAGCCACGAGTCTGGAGGAAAAGTTCGCCGACGCCGCACAGGTCCACGCGCTCACGGGCGTGACGCCGATCCTGGCCCTTCACGTGCTTTGGGATCTTCCGGGCGGCCTTCCCGATATTTCCGAGGTGAAGCGCCTCGTCGCGCGCTACGGTATCCGGGCCGGATCGATCAATCCCAATCTCTTCCAAAACCAGGAATACAGGCTCGGTTCCATTTGCAGTCCGGACGTCGCGGTCAGAAGAATGGCAATACAGCACCTGATTGACTCCGTGAAGATTGCGCAGGAGTTGGACTCAACGGATGTTTCCCTGTGGATCGCTGACGGGTCCAACTATCCGGGTTCCCAGAGCATCCGGCATCGGATTCGATGGCTGGAGGAGGCGCTGGGCAGCACCCACGACCGGCTCAAGCCGGGACAAAGGCTGCTCATCGAATACAAACCTTTCGAGCCGGCTTTCTACCACACAGATGTCGCAGACTGGGGTATGGCGACGCATCTGGCGCAAGCTGCGGGTCCGCAATCCCGCGTGCTGGTCGATACCGGTCATCATTATCAGTCGCAGAACATCGAGCAGATCGTTGCATGGCTGCTGCACAAGAAGCTTTTGGGTGGCTTTCATTTCAACGATCGCCGCTACGCAGATGATGATCTGACGATCGGCTCCATCGACCCATACCAAGTGTTCCGCATCTTTCACGAGATTTTTTGTGAAGAAGATGCCAACGTTGTTGGCGAGATCGCGTACATGATCGACCAAAGCCATAACCTGAAGGGCAAGATGGAAGCGATGGTACAGACGGTCATGACGGCGCAGGAGCTATTCCTGAAAGCCGCGATGGTCGATCGGGAGCGCCTCGCCGAACTGCAGGCGGCGGGACGCATCCTGGAGGCTGAGGAGTGTCTCCGCTCGGCTTTCTGGATCGATGTGCGTCCACTGCTCGAGCAGTGGAGAATGAAACGTGGACTGCCGCCGAATCCGCTGGAGGCGCTTTACGAGAGCGGCTATGTGGAACGCGCGGCGCGTGAGCGTGGAGAACGCAACGCCACGCGCTCCAGCAGTTATGCCTGATCGGATGACATTTACGCGCAACATCGCTCGCAGTGGATCTGCGGCAAAGCCGGCATGACCGGCGGGAAGTGGGAAACATCATGTCATTAACTTTCGCTAATACTCACGCGCCGCTCACGCATCTGGAAGATCGTTGGGATGACGATGTTGCTGCAACGCTGGATCAGCCGGAGCTGCTTCGGTATAGATCGAACCTTCTGGGGAGCGATCTTCGCATCACCAATTTTGGCGGTGGCAATACCAGCTCGAAGGTTGCCATGCCCGACCCACTCACGGGCCAGAATGTAAACGTACTGTGGGTGAAGGGGAGCGGCGGCGATCTGGGAAGCATTCAGCGCTCCGGCTTCGCGACGCTATACCTCGACAAGCTGCTGTCGCTCGAAGCGCGGTATGGCGGCGTCGCTCGCGAGGACGAAATGGTGGCCTATTACCCGCTCTGCACATACGGATTGAATCCGGTGGCGGCCTCCATCGACACGCCGCTGCATGGTTTTCTGCCCTTTGCGCATGTCGATCATCTGCATCCGGACTGTGCCATCGCATTGGCTGCCGCGGCGAACGGGTTGGACAAGATGGAAGAATTTAATCGCGCCTATGGCCACAAACTGGTGTGGCTGCCCTGGCAGCGGCCTGGATTTGAGCTCGGGTTGATGCTGAAGCGTGCGGTCATCGAGCAACCTGACTGCGACGGCATTATCCTCGGCGGGCACGGCCTGTTCACCTGGGGGGAAACGCAGCGTGACTGCTATCGCAACACCCTCACCATCATTGATCAGCTGACTACCTTCATTGAAGAACACACTCGAAAGCGCGGGGCAACCATCTTCGGAGGTCAGGCTTGCGAAGCGCTCGCGAATCGCAAAACCATCGCGAATGAGGTGCTGCCGTTCCTTCGCGGGCGCGTCGGGGAAAGCAGGCGCCTCATCGGGAGCTACTCTGACTTACCCGAGGTGCTGGAATTCGCTGACTCGGCTGCTGCTGAGAGACTCGCGTATCTGGGCACGAGCTGCCCGGACCACTTCGTCCGGACGAAGATACGACCGATGTATGTGCCGTGGGACCCGACCTCAGGCGTAATGCAGCTGCGCAGGAACATTGACGCCCGCCTCGCCACTTATCGTGAGGAGTATGCCGCTTATTACCGCGAACACGCCGTGAGTGATTCACCGGCGATGCGAGACCCAAATCCCACCATCGTGCTTGTGCCCGGAGTGGGCATGTTCAGCTTCGGCAAGAACAAGACAGAGTCGCGCATTACAGGCGAGTTTTATGTGAACGCGATCCATGTGATGAAGGGCGCGGCGGCACTCGAGGACAAGGTTGGCCCCCGGCCTGTTCCGCAATGTGGATCAGACGCATTGGCGGAAGCCTTTCAGGTTTACAACAACTACGTCGCGCTGCCCGCGATCGAAGCGTTTCGTATCGAGTACTGGGTGCTGGAAGAAGCAAAGCTTCGCCGTCAGCCCCCGGAGAAAGAGCTGAGCCGGCAGATCGCCGTGATCGTTGGCGGCGGGAGCGGGATCGGACGCGAGGTCGCTTTGCTCGCAGCCGAGCGAGGTGCGCACGTGGTGGTTGCGGATCGCGATCACGGAAGCGCAAATCAGGTTGCAGAAGAATTGCGGAAGACAGCGGGGAAAGAATCCGCCATTGCTGCGCCGGTCGACATCCGCCATCGCGATTCGATTCGCGAGCTGATGCAGCGTACCGTGGAGCAGTTTGGCGGCATCGACATTCTCGTCAACACAGCCGCACTCTTCCCCTCGTCGTCCGATGGCGTGATCACCGAGGCGCAGTGGGCGCTCACCTTGGAAGTGAATGTGACTGCGAATTTCCTGCTCGTCGAGGAAATCGGGAAGCTCCTTAAAGACCAGGGCTTGAGCGCGAGCATTGTCCTGACCAGCTCGGCGAATGCGGTCGTGCCCAAGCGAGGCTCCGAAGCGTACGACGTCAGCAAGGCCGCTCTCAGTCATCTCATTCGAGAACTCGCCGTCTCGCAGTCCCCCCAGGTTCGGGTCAATGGCATCAGTCCCGCCACGGTGGTCAAGGGCTCGACCATGTTCCCGCGCGATCGCGTGGTGGCCTCGCTGCGCAAGTACGGCATCGCGTTCGAGGAGAAGATGACGGATGATGCGTTGCGCGATCGATTGGCGAAGTTCTACGCGGAACGAACGCTGACCCATGAGCCAATCGATCCGCGGACCTGCGCGGAAGCGATTCTATTCCTGGCGGGACCGAAAGCGCCGTGCACTACCGGGCATCTCATTCCGGTCGATGGCGGGCTGACGGAAGCGTTCCTGCGGTAGGCGACTCACGCGGACTGCCATGTCGAGCAATGATCTTCCGAACATCGTCGCGGTGGACTTAGGCGCGGAGAGCTGCCGGGTCTCATTGCTCGAGTGGCAGCATCGGGTGCCGCGCATCGAGCTGCTCCATCGCTTTGCTAACGCACCGGTGGCGCATGGCGGTTCATTGCGTTGGGGGCTGGACCGTATCGTCGAAGAGCTGCACACCGGACTGACGCGTTGCGCAGAGCGTTGCCCAAACATCGCGTCCATTGGAGTCGATGGCTGGGCGGTCGATTATGTTCGTCTCGATCCGCAGCAGGCACCCGTGGGTGCGCCCCATTGCTATCGAGACCTCCGCACCGAATCGATTTTCGTCGAATTGCAGGAGCGCGGCATCAATCCTGATCTTTTTCGTTTGACTGGCGCACAGCCGCTTCGCATCAATACGCTCTATCAGTTGATTGCCGATCAGGCAGCGGGCATCTCATCCGAAACGCCATGGGTGAACCTGCCCGAATACGTAACGGGACTGCTGGGCGGCCGGTTCGTCTCTGAATATACAAATGCGACTCACACCGGCCTGGTCGAGGCCGGCAGACACGCGTGGTGCAAGGAGGTCTTCACGCGATGTGGATTGAGCCTGCAGGCTGCTCCGGAGTTGGTGGAGACAGGGACTGATCTCGGGCGGCTGCGTGGTGCGCTCGCAGCGTATCGCGCGTTTGCGCAGACACGGCTGATCGCGCCAGCGTGTCATGACACCGCATCGGCTGTAGCTGCCATTGCCATGGAAGGCGACGACTGGGCGTACATCAGCTCCGGCACGTGGTCATTGGTTGGCACGCTGCTCGAACAGCCTGTGACCACCGGCGGCGCCTACTCATCCGGTTTCACCAACCTGGGCGCAGCCGGTGGCCGCTTCTGCTTCCACAAGAACGTTAATGGCATGTGGCTGGTGCAGCAGACCATGAAGCAGCTGTACGCGGAAGACCAGCGATGGACGATGCCGGAGCTCATCTCCGCCGCCGAGCGCGTGGAAGTACCCGAGGGTTTGCTGGATGTAGATGCGTCGGAGCTATTGCTTCCGGGAGCGATGGCTTCAGCCATCAATGCGCAGCGGTTGTCTCGTGGACTCGAGCCGATCGAACAGTGTTCCACGTCGGCGCCGATTTTTGCGGCCCTCATCTTCCGCAGCCTCGCCGCGCGTTATGCGACTGTTCTGCGAGATGTCGAGAGTTTGAGCGGCAAAACACTTCGCAGGCTGGCTGTTGTTGGCGGAGGAAGCTTGAACCAGTTTCTAAACCGGCTCACAGCTGACGCCACAGGGCTGGAGCTGCATTGCGGTGTTCCGGAGAGTTCGACCATCGGGAACTTGGCGGTGCAGCTTGCGACCCTCGACGGGCAGCCAAACGTGCCGGAGAGAATAGCGTATTGGGCTGGCGCCCTGACCTCTCTGCGCGAATGTTGATGCGGTCAAATTCGCGGTTCCAATAGAGAACCTTGCTATAATCGCGGCGGCTCAAGCGGAAATGAGGAGCAATGCCACAGCCGAAGATCAAGCGCCTCTACCTGATCCCGATCCTCTCCAAGGCGCTGGACATCCTCGAGTTGCTGGAAGCGGAGAACAAGCCGCTCACGCTGGAGACAATCTTCCAGCGCTCGCAGATATCGAAGACGAGTATCTACCGCATACTCAAAACCTTTGTGCATCGCGGCTACGTAGCACAGACGCCGGATGGTTCCTACCGGCTGGTGTCGCGTCCCAAGAAAATGCGCTTCGGGTTCGCCGGCGAAAGTGCCGAGATGCCTTTCTCGGAAGCCGTGTCCAGCAGTCTGAAGTCGGCGGCCGTTGCCTCGGGCGTTGAGCTGATCGTCCGCGATAATCGCTATGACGCTGAAACCGCTCTGAAGAACGCGAAAGAATTCGTCAGCGAAGGCGTCGATCTTGTCATTGAGTTTCAAATCGAAGAACGGATCGCTCCGCTCCTCGCACACACCATTACGCGCGCCAGCATTCCGTTGATCGCAGTGGACATCCCCCATCCCAGCGCCGTGTACTTCGGCGTCGATAACTTCCAGGTGGGCTATGAAGCCGGCGAGTTGCTGGCCCACCACGCGCTCTTGCAATGGAAGGGGAAAGTCGACTGGGTTCTGGGACTGGATGTCGCGGAGGCAGGAACATTCGTGCAAAGCCGCATCTCGGGAGCATTTGAGGGCGTGCGCTCGCAATTGCCATCGGTACCCCAGCGAGCGTATGTGCGGCTTGACGGACGAGGCATGCGGCAGACCAGCGCGCATGTGGCTGCGGAGTTCTTCCGTCATCGCAGCGCGTCGGACCGAGTGCTCATCGTGGCTGCTACCGATACCAGCGCACTCGGCGCCCTTCAAGTTACCCGCGAGATGAAACGCGAGAAGTACACGGCGATCGTCGGCCAGGATTGCATTCCTGAAGTGGTGGAAGAGCTTCGTCAGAACCGCGGCCCCCTCATTGGATCTGTGTCTCACGAGGCGCATACCTATGGTCCGCGTCTGATTCAACTTGGGGTTACTCTGCTGCGTGGCCATACTGTGCCGCCATACAACTACGTGCAGCACAGGCTTGTGATCCAGGGAAAAGTGCCGGCCGACTGGTAAGGCCGCGCGCCGCACACCCTGGGCGAAATTGATGCCACCATTTCAATACCCAAACTCTCTCAAAGCGTGAGTTTAGCCGCGGCTTTTGGCTGGGATACCTCTCGAGCGACACCTGAATGCAGATTGTGGAGGGGGCCCAAATCCAACGTTTACGTTTCAAATGAGAAATAAAATTTCTCTTGACAATGATTTTGGCGGCTCGATATGGTCTGCGCGCTGGACGATAGAGGACTGGCGCCCACTTCCGTTCCGACGATTTTGCCAAGAGTCGACTTGCGGACGGGCATTGCGGTCAGCCATTTCCGGGCTGGTGCAGTAGAGAAATTCTTTGAGGGAGGCGTACAAATGCTTCGCATTTTTCATCGGTTGTTCTGGGTTTGGGTGGTGATCGGCGCTACGGCCGGCACTCTCTTGGCCCAGGCAGGAGCGACTGGCACTATCCTCGGCACGATCAGCGATAAGACGGGCGCTGTGGTCCCAAATGCGCAGGTGACAATCGTGAACACCGCGACAAACGTGTCGCGTCAGGTACAGACGTCATCTGCCGGCGATTTCTCTGTTCCCGACTTACAGCCGGGTCCCTACACCGTCACTGTCGTGGCATCCGGGTTCACCAAGGCTGTCGTCGGCAATATCACGCTGCAAGTCGCGCAACAGGCGCGGGTCAATGCCACGCTGACTCAGGGTGCGGCCACCGAGACAATCCAGGTCAATGCAAGCGCCGTCGCGCTCGATACAGATACCGCCTCAGTTTCCCAGATCGTGACGCAGAAGCAGGTAGACCAGCTTCCGCTCAACGGGCGCAATTTCCTGAACCTGCTTTTCATCGGCGCTGGTGCGGTCCAAACCGTTGGCGAACAGGGACAAATGCGCCAGGGCGAGGGCAACGCCATCAGCATCAACGGAGCCCGGCCTGAGTCAAACAACTACACGCTCGATGGCATGGTGAACACCGATACCGCGCTCAATACGCCTGCCGTCATCCTGTCGCAGGATGCAATCCAGGAGTTCAGGGTGCAGAGTGAAACTTACTCTGCCGAGTATGGCTTTAGCGCCAACCAGATCAACATCATCAGCAAGAGTGGCACAAACCGCTTTCATGGATCGGTCTTCGAATTCGCGAGAAACGATGCATTTGACGCGAGCACGCATTTCCAACCGAGCAAACCGGAGTTGCGCCAAAACCAGTTCGGTTACGTTCTCGGCGGCCCGGTATGGATCCCGAAGATCTACGATGGCCACAACAAAACATTCTTCCTAGCGAATTATGAGGGCTGGCGGATTCGCAACGGCACCAGCTCTTATTACACCCTGCCAAGCCAGGCGGAGTTGGGCGGCGATTTTTCTACTCTCGGTCTGCCGGCATACGGCAGTGCTGCCTGCACAACGGCTCTGACCGCCGGCAGCCCTTGCCAGCCGATCGATCCAGTGACAGGCGCACCCTTCCCTGGCA
>JBJMGC010000245.1:0-6367 GCA_045808105.1 Acidobacteriaceae bacterium
CGCATCCGGACTCGCCGTCATCACCCGCATCGGCCCCACCGAGCCCATGTGCAGCCAGATCGTCGCCGCCCCCGGTCCGCCGTTGTACAGAAACGTAACCGGCCGCGTCCCCGCGTCGGCAACGCTGTCCTTCGTGTACGCCACATAGAAGACGCTGCCGTACGGCTTGTCATTGTCATCCTGGATGACCAGGTTCCCCGCCGTCGCCGTATAAGGGACCGGCGCGCCCGCCGCCTTCCACTCGTGGTGCGTCACCACCGCCGACTCCGGTGGCACCGCTGTCTGCTTTTCATCCTTGTGTTCGGCGTCGCCCTTCTTCTCGTCCTGCGCATACAGCGCGCCATGGCCAACAGCAATCGTGAGCGAAAGAGACACAGCAGCAAGAGAGCGAGACAATGTGGTCAAGCAGGACCTCCGAAAACAGGGTCAAAATCGGTGGCAGCAGAATAACCCAGCGCATCGCTTCCCGCCGCAACGCCATCCTAAGTGAAGGAACCGACAGGAGACACGCGTGGCGAACGAATCCAATGCTACCGGCAACAACGCACCACAGGTATTGCTCATCGCGCACTTGCGCGCGCACCTCGTAAGCGGAGAGTCCTTCGACCTGCTGCCCATCAAGCATGAGCAGGATGTAAAGAGCGAGGTCGAATCGCTCATCCAAAGCTGGTCGCAATCCGGCTTCCTCCTCCACGGACGTTTCGTCTATCCCTGGCATGAGGTGAAGCATCTCGAAGTCGCGCACGTGGAAGAGATGCCCACGGCAATGGCACACCAGCGCTACGAAGAATTCTATGGCGTGGAGCGCGCTCGCACCCAGGAAGACTTCTGGCGCACCCGCCGCAAATCAGAGAAGAAAGAAAAGCAGGCTGCCGAAGCGAGCAGCCCTCCCCATTAAAACCAAAAGGCTGGCGTGAAGGACCGATTCACGCCAGCCGGACAACTCCGTAGCAGAACGCTCCTACATCTGTCCCGCCGCGCCCGAGCTAAGCCACTGCTGCAGGTTCCCGCTCTGTTCCGCTCGCAAGTCCACGCAATCGTTGATCGCATTCTGCGAGCGTGTCAGCGCGTTCGCCGAAGCCGCAACCTTATGCGTATTGAAGAAATCCTTCACTTGATCGCGCCGTTCCGGCGTGCAGAAGGCGCCCGTCGAACCCACCAACGTACCGCCCGTGAACATCGTGAACTGTGCCTTCACCTTCGGCCAATTGTCCTCGATGTACTTCCACGCCGTATCCTGTGTCTCCGGATTGCGTAGCGCCACCGAGATCAGGTGAATCGAATCCTGATTCCGCACCTTGCCCGAGGTCGCATAGTCCATCGCACGACGCGTCAGCTCCGGATCTTTGAAGCGTGCCAGCTCGTACAGCGCGTCGCTGGCGATATCCGGGTTCTTCGACGTCTCCGCCGTCTTCTGCAACAGACCGAAGAACGCCGCGTCGCCGTTCGTCGCTGCCACAGTCAGCGCAGCATGCGCCAGCGTTGGATTCACCTTGCTGGGATCGGCGAGATACGCCTGCGCAAGCTGCTTGCTTTCTGCGATGACCTTCGCATCCTGGCCGATATCGCCCAACAGACCGAATAGCGCCGCGCGCAATTGCTGCTGCTCCGGCGCGTCACTCTCGCGCGGCTCTCCCAGGCTGGTCAGGCGCGGTCCATAGGTCGATATCACCCAGGCCGACAGTTCCTTGCGCTCCGCATCCGTTGCTGCCACCCGTGTCCACAGCGTCTGGATGCCGTTGATGACGTCCCCCGTCACAGCAGCACTGTCATCGTTCTTCAGGCTGGCAGCCAGCGACAGGAAATCTCCAGCCTTGCTCTTGCCTGCGCGCATCAGCGCCAGCTCGTCCCCCACTACGTTGATCCGCTCCGGCCCCGTCAGGCTCGTCACATGCGCCAGCAACGCCTCATAATCGGAAGGCGCGTATGCCGAACGGTAATAACCCGCCGCACCGCCATCTGCGTAGAACAGCGGCGCCTGCGGCAGCTTCAGTGTCCCCTGCTTGCTCGTCAGCAGATCGCAGGTGCGCTTGGTTCCCTCGGTCTTAAAGCACACCGGAACCGTCCACGCCTGATTGCCCGTGTTCTCCGGTGCCGCCTTCGGATTCAGGAAGAACCGGCTCTGCGTCACCTCCACCTGCCCATTCGCTGCCTTGCCGAAGCTCAGCAGTGGCACACCCGGTTCGGTGATGAAGCTCTCCATGATCTTGTCGACCGGCTTGTGGCTGTTGGCTGTCTGCGCATTCCAGAAGTCTTCCGCCGTCGCATTGCCGTACATGTGTGCCTGCAGATAGTTGTGCACACCTTGCCGGAAGGTCTCCTCGCCCAGGTAGCTCTCCACCATATGCAGAATCGAGCCGCCCTTCTCATACGTAATGCCGTCGAACATCTCGTTGATCTCGTCCGGCGTATTCGCCTCCGCGCGAATCGTGCGCGTCACCTTCTGCGCATCCAGATTCATCGCGCCATTCATATCACTGGCGACACTCTCATCGATATGCCACTCCGGCTTCCAGGCCTCCAGCGGCTTGTTCGACATCCAGGTAGCGAAGCCCTCATTCAGCCAGATGTTGTTCCACCACTTCATCGTCACCATGTCGCCGAACCACTGGTGCGCCATCTCATGCGCCACCACCCCTGCCACGCCGATTCTGGACCGTATCGGCGCCGTCTTCTCATCCACCAGCATGTCCGATTCACGGTAGGTGATCGCGCCAAAGTTCTCCATCGCTCCGGCTTCAAAATCCGGAATGCCGATCATGTCTAGCTTGGGCATCGGATACTTGATCCCGAAATACGTGTCGTAGTAGTGCAGGATGTACTCTGCCGAAGTCAGCGCAAAGTGCGCGTACTGCACCTGCTCCGGCGTGGCGCATGCGCGGATCGGCACACCATCGCTGGAGCCCTCGATGCACTTGAAGTCCCCGATCAGGAACGCCATCAGATAAGTCGACATCTTTGGCGTGCGCGCAAACTGCACGGTGTGCTCGCCCACGGCCGGTCCTGCCGTGTCCGAAATCGCATTGGTGTTCGAGATCACCATGTCCTCCTTCGGAGCAACGATCGTGATATCGAATGTTGCCTTGAAGTCCGGCTCATCGAACGATGGGAAGGCGCGCCGGGCATCCGTCGATTCGAACTGCGTCACCGCATAACGCCGTCCACCCGCCTTCGACAGATAGAAGCCACGCAGCTTGTTGTTCAGGATGCCGGTGTACGTAATCTTCAGCTTCACTGGTCCGGAAGGCAGCGTACCCGGAAACGTGAACGTGGCCTGCTGCTTCGCCTCGTCCAGTGACACATCCGCCTTCATCTCGCGCTTGCCGGTGTTTGCCGTTACCGATTGGAACTGAATCTCCAGGGCGTTCAGCGTGATCGAATCCGCCGGCTGCGCCAGCGTGACCTCGATCGTCTCCTCACCGCTGAACGTTGCCTTGTCCAGGTCAGGTGTCAGGTGCAGTGTGTAGTGCTCCGGCCGCACATTCGTGGGCAAGCGCTGCGCCACCAGCGTAGGGCTGGCAATCATTAAAAGCGCAGCCGCAGCGCCGGCCAGCCGGGCAGCCGGACGACCGAGGAGGGAGGGCAAAAATGTCATAAGGACCTCTACAGGAGATAGGCTTCCCCCACGAACCGGGCGCCAAAAGCACAACCTATTACTCTAACCCAGTTAGATGCAGTCCAGGCGCAGCTTTGGCATAACTCGTGTTACGAACGCAATACGGGAAACGCAATACAGGCCGGATTAGTTCCGACGGAAAATCCGGGCAGGGCCTGAGCCTGATAAAACTGTCATGCGACAGGAGTCCCAGAATGATGGCATCCGTCTTTGTCGGCACCAGCCTCGATGGCTTCATTGCACGGCGGGACGGCACCTTCGATTTCCTGCCGGCCGACGGCGGCGAAGCCCATGGCTACGACGACTTCATCGCAAGCGTGGATACAATCGTGATGGGCCGCAACACCTTCGAAACCGTTTTGAGCCTTGGCCCATGGCCGTACGAAAACAAGCGAGTCATCGTCCTGAGTAGCCGCCCAATTGATTTGGCCGCAGCCGGCGGAGCAAACGTCGAACAGATGGCCGGCCCGCCAGACCAGATCGTCACGCAACTCGCGGCGAGCGGTGCCCGCCACATCTACGTTGACGGCGGCATCACGATTCAACAGTTCCTGCGAGCCGGCCTCATTCAGCAACTCATCGTTACGCGCGTCCCGGTGCTCATCGGAGAAGGCATTCCACTCTTCGGCAGCCTGCCGCATGACGTGCGGCTCCGTCACATAACAACGCGCCACTATCCCAGCGGCCTGGTCACCAGCGAATACCAAGTTATCCCGTAGAGTGAGCTTTCTTGTAGGTGTACCCCGCACGCCATCGCGAAATCGGGTGCCGATGTCCTGGCTTCGGCACATGAAGTTCCAACTGTGAACGTGAGCGACCAAAGGAAGGGAACCAACGGCCCGCGCCGCAGGCGCCGTTGCCTGGATGGCAGATCCCTACATCTCCCGATAATCCAGCAGCACCATCCCCACCAGCATCAGCGCCACCGGCCACACATATCCCGCGATCCGCCGCTCGCCCTCTTCGCTTGGCAGCCGCAGCTCCAACCAGCGCGCCCAGCCCGCCGTCACGCCAAACAGCGCCAGCGCTGCATGATTCATCAGCACCAGCACCTCGTCTTTGCCATCGCTCATGGAGTGGTTGTGCGTCAGCAACAGTCCCGCGCCCGCCGCGCACATCAGCGGAAATGCATAGCGCGCCCACACCGCACGCAACCGGCCCGCCTGCACCGCGCACTCAAATGCGGCAAAGGCCAGAATCAACGCCGCAGCCGCGCGATGCTGCAACACATCCGGCTCAAAGAAGCTGCCCCAGAAGGGTCGTGGCCCCAGAGGCCAATTCTCCGGATCCGCGCGCAGCACGATGAACACCGCCAGCCCCGCAAAGCTCGCTGGCCAGAAGCGCGCCCAGCGCATTCGCCGGAAGCGGCTCACCAGCGCCAGAGCTCCCGCAAGCAGCACCACCAACCCCGCCCAGTGATGGTTGTACTCCGACCAAGCCATATCGTTGGCATCGCTCGCCGCGGGCGGCTGATACTGCGCCGTCTTCACCGCCACATCGATCGGCGTCGCCGGCACCAGCGCGGCGTACGGCGGACTCTTCAGCCGCGGCGCCTCCCATCGCATGCGCGCGTCTATGTCACGCAGCGTCAGCCGACCCATGGGCATATCCACCGCGGGTGGCTGCGAAGTCAGCGCCGCAGCCGCCAGAATCGCAGTCAGGCCAAGCGCCACCTCCACTTCCGCAAATCGTCGCAGCCGCATCAGCAGCCGCACAGGCGCGCGCTCGGCCTCGCGCGCCACATACCAGTTCGCCGCACCCAGCAGCAGGATCAGCAGCAGCAGATACGACTTCACCATCACCAGCACGCCATACGTCGTGCCATACAGCCCGGAAGGCGACGCGACATAAAACCATGCGAGCCCGATCCCCGCGCCCAGCAGCAACGCCGCCGCTATCAGCGCCATGCGCGAAAAGCGCGCCACCATCCTGCGCGCGACAGCAATGTCATCCGTCCGCTGCAGCACGACCAGCAGAAACGGCATCGCGCCAATCCACGCCGATGAACCTACGTGATGCAGCGCAGTAAACGCCGTCAGCACCACGCGATGATCCATGCGTGAGACGGCATGGCTCAGCGAAACTGCAGCGCCGGTCAGCCCAACAGCAGCAGCCAGCATCGCTGTCTGTACCCAGCGATATATCGGTGAAAAGAATCGCGCCAGCAGCAACAGCACCAGCGCGCAAAATGCGGCAGATGCCTCCGCGATCAGCGGGCCGCCGCTCAAGGCGCTCGCGGCCGTCATGCCAGAGTTGCCGATCACGAGTGACGTCTCCACCGTGACTGACGCGATCTCCGCCAGAATCATCGCCAGCGCAGCCCACTCGATACCGCGCCGGCACGCGCGCAGCGCACGCTGATCCGCGCCACCGGGCACGCCCACTGCTAGGAGGAATAGAACGCCGCCCACCAGCAGCGCTTCCAGCGAAAGCGTCGCCGCATGCAGCAGCACAGAAAGCAGATCGAAGTCGTTGAGTAGCCAGATCAAGCCGCGCGCCTGTTGTCGTTAGCCCGCACGGAATCCCCTGCTGGCCCCTGCGCATGCAAAGCAAAGTTCTCTCGCGCCCGCATTAGGCAACGCGGAATGCACCCCTCGCGTTGTCATTAGGCAACGCGAAATTCCACCGTCCCGCGCGTGATGTGTCCGTCGGTCGCCATCACCTGCCACTCCAGCTTGTACGCACCCGCTATCAGCACGGGCGCCTTCGCCGTCAGCAGGTTCGGCGCGCCATGCGCATCCACCGCCAGCG
>JBJMGC010000246.1:0-11575 GCA_045808105.1 Acidobacteriaceae bacterium
AGAGCTGGTGATTCGCAAAAGTCAGTCGCCCAAAATGGTCTACCGCCCAAAAAACCTGCCGGTCTACTATGTCCGAATTGCTAGACTGGAAATAGCTCAAACCTCCAGTCAGAGAACAGGAACACAAAAGCCACCATAACGGTGGCTTTTTCTATTCCAGTAAACCGCCAGTCATCAAGCCAGCGAATCGCTGACCTGGCGGTTGCAGGCCCGCTAAGTTCTTAGGCTAGACGAATTTAGCGATAAGTTCTTTATCAAGACGAATTTAGCTGTCGGGAAGCACAGTAAACCGCTCGAAACAAAGCTACTTACACGCCGACACCCCGGTACGGGAGGGGGAGGGGGTACCCCGCAGTCCTGGCTAGTTCGCAGGTGCCGCTTCGCCCGCCTTCGCCGCGACCGCAGCATGCTCGGAAGCAGATGAGTTGACATCGTTCGGCGGACTATTGATTGGCAGGTAGACGGTGAACTCCGTCCCTTCTGGACTGGAGCGCACCGAGATCTCGCCACCGTGCTTCGACTCCACGATGCGGCGCGCAATGTCCAGGCCCAGGCCGGTGCCGCTGCCGACCGGCTTGGTGGTGAAGAAGGGCTCGAAGATGTGCTTCTGGTCCTCTTCAGAAATGCCGGAGCCCCGGTCGGCAAAGCTGACGGCAATGCGATCTCTATCCCGGCGCGTGCTGATTGCGATCTCGCCACCCTGCGGCGAAGCATCGATGGCATTGTCGAGCAGGTTGGTCCAGACCTGGTTCAAACCGGGTGCGGCGTTCTCGATTGACGGCAGCTCGGATGCGAAGTGCTTGCGCAGCACGATGCCCTTGTGACGCAGCTTGTGCCCGAGAATAATCAGCGTGCTGTGCAGGCTCTCGTGCACGTTCAGCGAGGTACCTACGCCTTTGCCTTCATACGCATACTTCTTCACCGCAACAACAAGATCGGTGACGCGGGCGATGCTGGATTCGATGGTTGAGACGAGCTGGATGTTCGAGATGACGGACTCGAGCCAGTTGAGCGTGTCGGAGAGGTCCTGGCCCTCAAAGACCTTACGGGTGCATGCGAGCCGATCGGCATCCATGCCCATTTCGGCGAGTCCGGGAGCGATGCGCCACGCGTTTTCGACTCCTGCCTTTTCCAGCCATTCGGCCAGGGCTTCCTCGCGATCGGACTGCTCGAGCGAGCCCATCAGCACGCAGCAATCGCGGCGCATGGCCTGCTGTTGCAGAAAGTTCATGCAATCCAACTGCTCCTGGGTGCGCGGTCTGCTGGTGAAGCGCAAACCGATCTCCTGCATGCGGGCAAGGTTTTCTCGAAGCTGCGAAGCAGCTCGCAATGCCGCAGCGCCAGGGTTGTTGAGCTCGTGCATCAGGCCCGCGGCCAAGGTGCCGAGCGACGCCAGCTTCTCGCGGTGCACCGCATTGACCTGATACGACTCCAGGCGGCGCGCCATATTGCCCAGGATGGCAGCGCGCACCCGCGGGCAGGAGAACATGAGCTGCCAGAAAGCCTCTTCATCGAAGCGGACCAGCCGCGATCCCGCGGTGGCGACAAGCGCGTAGGTGGACTGCACGCCCTTCAGCAGCGGCATCTCACCGAACGATTCGCCGGCGATCTGAGGAAACACCTGCAGCGGCTCCCCCGGCTTCCCTTCCTTGCGGACCTCTACTTCACCCTGAAGCACGACATAAAACCCGTCGCAGGTGGAGCCCGGCGGCACAATCTCCGCACCAGCTTCTGCTTCTATCAGCTCGACTTCGCCAAGACATTCGAGGTTCTCCACTTTCATCTCGGCGAAAACGGGAACCTTTGACAGCTCGGGGAAAAGTGTCTCCGAGGGGACGCGCTGGATGCGAATGCTGGGTTGATCACTGCTCATTGGGTGGAAGTTGTCTCTGTTCCCTTTCTCTACGTAAACTCTAGCGGCCCGCCATGTACTGATGAATGAACTGGACTGCGATCGATCCCTCGCCGACGGCGGAGGCCGCCCGTTTGACCGATCCGTGCCGCACGTCGCCGGCAACAAAGATGCCGGGGACACTTGACTCAAGCAGGTACGGATCCCGCGGCAACTGCCATTGCCGTGAGAACTGTGAACAACGCTTCAAGTCATTTCCGCTCAAGATGAACCCTCTCTCATCCTTCAGGACATGCGGCGGCAACCATTCCGTCTTCGGCTCGGCACCGATGAAGATGAACAACCCCGTCGCATTCACGGTCTGCTCTCCGTCGGGACGTTCAACCCGCAGTTGATGCAGACGGCCATCTCCCAATGCTTCGACGACCTTCGAACCAGTCCAAACCTCAACATTGGATTCACGAGCGATCTCATCGATTAAGTATTTCGACATGCTGCTTTCGAGGGATGCGGCCCGCACCAGAATGACGACCCGACGGGCATATTGGCTGAAGGCGAGCGCCGCCTGCCCGGCGGAATTGGCCCCCCCGACCAGGAACACATCCTCGCCGCGACAGGAGCGGGCCTCCGCAAGAGCTGCGCCATAGTAGACCCCGGCACCCGTAAGCCTTTCCACACCAGGCACATCCAGTCGTCGCCAATCGACGCCGGTGGCAATCAAGCAGGTTTGCGCAGAGACCTCTCTGCCATCACCCAGGCAAACGAAGTGATACCCCTGATCGGTGCGAAGAGACGCCGCGCGACCGGACAGAAACTCAACATTGAAGCGAACCGCCTGCTGGTAGGCACGTTGGGCCAGTTCCGCGCCACTCAGGCCAGTAGGAAAGCCCAGGTAGTTCTCGATACGAGAGCTCGTGCCTGCCTGGCCGCCCGGAGCTTCCTGTTCAATGACCAGGGTCCGCAGCCCCTCGCTCGCGCCATAGACGCCCGCGGCCAGGCCGGCGAGCCCCGCCCCCATCACAACCAGGTCGTAGACATCCTGAGAGGGTTGCGTGCGCAGACCAATTCTCTGAGCCAGCTGCGCCTGTTCCGGCTGCTCCAGGTAACTGCCATCCTGAAAAAAGAGCATGGGCAGTTTCGCGTCCTTTAGATTGTTCTGGTCCAGCAATTGTTGCGCTTCTGGCGAGCTTTCAATATCCAGCCAAACGTAAGGAACATAGTTTCTGGTAAGGAACTGGCGAACATTGTGATCGCGCAGCGCGTACCGCGCACCCACGACACGAAGGCCTTCAAAGGGAGCCTTGTGCGTCTCGCACCAGGTTTCGATCAGGTCATCGACCACCGGATAGAGCTTGTCCTCCGGTGGGTCCCACGGCTTGGTGAGGTAATAGTGAATACGCGCTGCGTTGATGGCACGGATCGCCGCCTCGGTATCAGAGTAGGCAGTCAGCAGAGCGCGCTTTGCATCGGGAAAGATCTCGATGGAACGCTCGAGAAACTCCGTCCCGTTCATGCCCGGCATGCGCTGATCCGAGAGGAAGAGCGCCACGGACTCCGAGCGCTGCTTCAATTGTCTGGCGAGATCGAGCGCGGCCTGTCCGGAGTTGGCGCGCAGGATACGGTAGCTCCCGGCATAGCGGCGCCGCAGATCCTGCACCACTGCCTCCAGCACGCTGACATCATCATCAATTGCGAGAATGACTGGCTTACTCATCGACTCCTCAAGCGTTCTGCCCTCCATTCGAGGAGGCGAAACATGGACTGCCTCTTTAGTGTAGTGCCTCGGCGGCAGAGGTTGCAGCATGGCTGCGATGGCTGTTGTAGAGGGCACGCGTACACGAACGATGCGCGACAGCGGCGTTGAAAACACGCAGGATGCAGAGGACATCAAAGCCCAGATGTGCTCTAAGCCACACTCCCGTAACACTATCGTGGGGTTGTCGCTCCTGGGTCTATCACTGATCTTTAAGGGGCAACATTGCAGCAAGAAGAACGAACGGACGACCCGCGATCACGAGAAAAAAGCGAGCGTTCCATGAGCAGTTCACGAGCAGCATAGAAAAGTTTTACCGAAATCTGCCGATAAGTCTTGGTGACAGCGCATCGTTGTGGGAACTTAAGAGACGAAACTCTTGTGCGAGACGGCTGTCTCAGCGGGGTGGATACGTGAATTGCGCACTCCAGTCTGTCGGCAAAGGGGCTTAGCAAACGAGGCGCAATGAATAAGATCATTCTTGGTGACAATCAGGCGATCTTCCGCGCGGGCATCGCAAAGGTGCTGGCAAGCGAAGAAGACTTCCGCGTAGCCGCACAGTGTAGCGATATGGCGCGGATGGTGCTGGCAGTGGACACCTACCGTTCTTCGATTGTGGTCTTCGCGTCGGCGCTGCGCCCGGACATGGCTGATTTCATGAACCGGATCAAAACAGCCGGCAGCCGGGCAGTAGTGATCGCAGAAAATGGCGAGTCCGCCTCCTCCTACACCGCCCAGGGCGTGCGTGGTGTGGTCTACCGCAATACCACCGGCGCCGCGCTGGTGGACTGCGTGCACAAGGTGATCCATGGGCTGACCTGCGTGCAGCGGCCGGCCGATGCTGGACACAACGAAGACGAGGACGCAGTGGGCGCGCGCGTGCGCGACCGTCTGACTCCGAAGGAGATGAAGATCGTTGCGCTCATCGTCCAAGGCTGCAAAAACAAGGAGATTGCGCAGCGGCTGGGCACGACTGAGCAGGTGATCAAGAATTATCTCCGCTCGGTATATGACAAGACTGGCGTCTCCGACCGGCTCGAACTCGCACTCTTTACGATTCATCACCGCATCCTGGCCGCCGCGGCAGCCGAAGCGGTGAATGGCCTGCAGGCACCGGCGCCAGCGGCGAACGGTATCCAGGCGGCCACCAGCACATTACAGATGCGCAGCGCATAAGATCAAAAGCGCACAGAGCAACACTTCGGCCTTTCGAAACAGCCCTCCGCAAGGAGGGCTTTTGTTTTGCATGGATGCCGCTGCCCAAACGGCTGGAAGTACGCGGACTGAGCTGTCTCTTACTAGAGGCGCGTAAGGGATAAAGCTGCTCCGCCCGCAGACCGCCCTAGAAAAGAGATTTCGTCAGTTTGAATTGACAGGCTGGCTCTTGCAATATATCAAACTAATAAGTTATATAACTAATTGGTTTTTTAAATGAATCCGGACACCTTGAACGCGATCTTCGGGGCCTTGGCGGACCCAACCCGCAGGGCCATCCTGGCCCGTCTGGCATCGGGCGAAGTGACAGTCAACGACCTCGCTGAGCCGTTTGCGATGAGCCAGCCTGCTGTTTCCAAGCACCTGAAGGTACTTGAGCGAGCCGGGCTGATCGCCCGAGGCCGAGACGCGCAGCGGAGACCATGCCGCTTGCATCCGGAAGCACTGAAGACGGTGGCCGATTGGGTGACGCACTACGAACACTTCTGGACCGAGAGCTTCGATCGCCTGGACGAGTATCTACGCACGCTGAAAACCGAAGACGAGCAAAAGCCGACGAAGTCTGCAAGCCAGAAAGTAAAGACGCCGGACACAAGCACGCGCAAGCCGCGGCGATCGAGGGCGACATGAATGGGCGGACGCGATCCCCTCCTCGCGGTAACGGTTTGAAAGAAGAAGCACACCGGAATACTAGAGAAACGAGCTGGCAGCGGTGGTCACGAGGATGACGACATCCACACTCATCGCGTGGTCGTGTAGTTTCGCGATAAAGGCAGCAAGACTGACGTGTCGATGCGGATGATCTTCCCGTCTGCCATAACGGCGGCACGATCGCACTGCAGATGGCGATTCGGCATCCGCAGATGGTTCGTAAGCTGGTGGTGGCGTCGGGCTTCTATCAGCGAGAGGGCAGCAGCTATGCCTGATTCTGGGAAGGATTCCGTCACGCCAAGCTGGAAAACATGCCGAAAGAGCTACGGGATGCGTATCTGGAAGTTGCGCCGTTCCCGGAAAGCTGCGGAGCTTTTTCGGCAAGTGCCTCCAGCGCATGCGCAATTTTGAGGACATCCCCGCTGACGCCATACGCGGGATCACAGCACCAACGCTCGTCATCGTGGGGATGCCGATGTGATGCGCCCCGAACACGCAGTGGAGATGTTCCGGCTTCTGTCACTCGCGCAACTCGCCGTGCTCCCCGCCACCGATCACATGGCACTGATGAGGCGCTCCGCGTGGCTGGTGCCGATGATCAGCGAGTTTTTGAATGCAGCGATGCCGCAATCTCCGGCTCGTTGAATCAGTGCCGTATGACGTGAGCTAATTGCGCTGCGATAAGACGCACATCATAAAACATGGTCGAGATGCTGTAGGTAACGCAATACGCTACGGCATAAAATGCGGGACTCGGAGCCTGATAAGTAGCTGACAGGCGCTTCGTGAGTGAGATGACCCTCAGATTTTGAGCCACGCACACACACAACACTCCCAGAGCCGCTCCCCCGATTACGTCAGATAAATAGTGGAAGCCCAGGTAGATGCGAATGAGATCCAGCAGTACAGCGGTTCCAAAGGCGTAATATCCAATCTTGCGGTTCACACTAAATATCGTTGTCGCCAGAGCGAAATAGAGCGCAGCATGATCGCTGGGAAAGGATGACGCAACGTGCCTGAGTGAATCCACTTTGACGGTGAACGGAAGCTGCAGATGTAAGGAGGAATCCTGAAATGGACGCGCGCGGCTCGGAAATATCAGTTGCGTTGTGCGACTGAGCATTGCAGCAATTGCTGAGGCGATAGTCCCCGATACATTCTTGTGGCGGCTTCGCAGGTCAGGAAAGGAAAACCAACAATACCAAAGGAGCGCCGCAAAGATCATGCCGGAAAAGACGGTGTTTTCCGAAATGGAATGACACGCAGCATCGAACCAGAAAAAGCGGTGCGTGAAGGAGTTCAACGCCACCGTAACGGCGCGGTCACCGTTGTTTGGCGCGAATAGGACGCCTGCACCAGAGATGAGGAGCGTCACTGAACTGAAGATGCCGACCAAAACCGTGGCACGGTTTAATTTTTCGAGCTTTATCATTGTTGTTATTGGTTTGAAACATCATACTATCGCGTATATTCATGCAACGGCAAAGAGTCGGTCGCGATCGAAGCTGGGCAGCCATCCAAATGTAATGTAACAATCACTGTTTCCCTATGGCTGGATGCCACAAACGTATCCTGTCAGCAGGACATACTCCGTGTTCAGATACTAGAGGGCACCGTCTCGCCGCTGCTGATGAGGTCCAATAGCGATAAGTCGGGTTCCAGGAGCAGCAACCCAGATGGTCAGCAACCTAGGACACGGCGTTAACTCCGGACCTCGGGGCTTAGAAGCGCCACTCGGCTGGACCGCTCGCTAGCGCAGCTTCTCCGCCACCGACTTCGCCTGCGTGAACAGCAGCAGATAATCGGGGCCGCCGGCCTTTGAGTCCGTTCCGGACATGTTGAAGCCGCCAAAGGGATGCGCCCCCACCATTGCGCCGGTGCTCTTGCGATTGAAGTAGAGATTGCCGGCATGGAAGACGCGGGTTGCATGTTCGAGCTTGCGCCGGTCTGCACTGTAGACCGACCCGGTGAGGCCATACTCGCTATTATTCGCAACCTCGAGCGCCTCTTCAAAGTTCCTGACCCGGATGATCGCCAGTACCGGCCCGAAGATCTCTTCCTGTGCAATGCGCGCGGTCGGCGCGACATCGGTAATGACAGTCGGCTGGATGTAGTAGCCGCCCTCCGCGTTCTCGACCCGCTTGCCGCCGGTGATGAGGCGGCCTTCTCCTTTGCCGATCTCGATGTAGTCCAGGATCCGCTTCATCGCCGTCTCGTTCACCACCGGGCCCATGTAGATGTTGTCTACCGGATCGCCGACCTTGATGTGCGCGACCCGCTCCTGGATGCGTTCGAGAAAGGCATCGTAGATGGGGTCTTCGACGATAGCGCGGGAGCAGGCCGAGCACTTTTGGCCATTGAAGCCGAAGGCTGAAGCCACGACACCTTCGACCGCAGCATCGATGTCGGCATCCGAACTGACGATGATGGAATCCTTGCCACCCATTTCCAGGACAGTGCGCTTGATCCAGAGCTGGCCCTCTTGCGTTTTTGCAGCGCGCTCATGAATCTCGAGGCCGACTTTCTTTGAGCCGGTGAAGGCGATGAAGCGGGTTTTTGGATGTTCGACGAGAGCGCGGCCAACTTCGGGACCACCCTGCACCAGGTTCACGACGCCGGGCGGCATGCCAGCCTCTTCCAGCACATCGAGGAATCGCGCTGCGATGGTGGGCGCGTCGCTTGAGGGCTTGAGAACGACGGTGTTGCCGCACACGATGGCAGCAGCAGTCATTCCGGCCATGATGGCGAATGGGAAGTTCCACGGCGGAATTACCGCGCCCACGCCGAGTGGGATGTAGAGCAGACGGTTGCGCTCGCCAGGGTACTGGATGGGAGGCTCGGCATTGGAAAGCCGCAGAGCTTCGCGGGCGTAGAACTCGAGGAAGTCAATGGTCTCTGCCACATCGGCATCGGCTTCTGCCCAGTTCTTTCCAACCTCGTAGGTGAGCCAGGCACAGAACTCGAATTTCCTATCGCGGATAAGAGCCGCTGTTCGCAGCAGCAGAGAGGCTCGCTGCTCCGTAGAAACGAACTGCCACTTCCCGAATGCCTGGAGCGCTGCTGCGATCGCCTGTTCGGCATGCTCGGCGCTGGCTTCCTGATGGATGCCGACCACCTGCGATGGCCTGGCTGGGTTGAGCGAGCGGGTCTTCTTCGCAGTGCGCACCCGCTCGCCCCCAATGACCAGTTCGTGTTCGTGGCCAAGCATGCCGACCACGCGTTCCAGCGCCGCCTTCATTGCGTGCTCGTTCGCACTCGATTTGAAATCGAGGAAGGGTTCGTTGCGGAATTCGCCGCTGGGAGCAAGCGGAAGGATGACAGTGGAGATCTCGGTGGCAGCCATAACTCTTTAGTTTAAGGCCCTTCGGGCGTTCCTGGCGAGGCGCACTTCTACCCACTTGTTCTTGAGGCTGCGTGGTTCCGGCGGCACTTCGGGCCCGCATGGCGCGTTTCTTGAGCATCTTTGCCGGCTCTACTAGCCGGCGGAAGCTGGTTCAGACTGCGAACGAACATTTCGCCCTCCTCTTGACAATCTAGCGGTACGGCCTTCATTATTCCTCTTGATTAACTAGAGGAGAGCCGCGCAATGGCTGGAAAATCCAGTGATCTCGTCCAGGGCACACTCGAGATGCTCATTCTAAAAACGCTGGCGCTCGAAGCCATGCACGGCTATGGCATAGCCATCCGCATCGAGCAGATCAGCAATGGGGTCTTCTCGGTGAATCCGGGGTCGCTGTTCCCTGCTCTGACCCGGCTGGAACGCGCTGGCCGCATCAAGGCGGAGTGGCGCGCGACAGAGAACAACCGCCGCGCCAAGTACTACCTGCTCACCGACAGCGGGCGCAAAGCGCTCAAGGACGAAACGCGGGAATGGGGACGCCAGATCGCCGCGATAGCGCGAATTCTCGAAGCCTGAGGGAAGGATGTCTGTGAGGCTAATGCGACGGTTTCTCAGCGGGCTGACGGCGCTCTTCCAGAGAGAGCAACGAAACGGCGAGATGGATGAGGAACTGACGGGCTATCTCGAAGCGGCTGCCCAGGACAAAATGCGCAGCGGCATGAGCTACCCGGAAGCGATGCGTGCCGCGCGGGTTCAGATGGGCAGCATGGAATCAGTCAAGCAGAAGGTGCGCTCTTCCGGATGGGAATCTGCGGCGGAGTCACTGTGGCAGGACGCGCGGTATGGCATACGCCAGTTGCTGCGGAGTCCCGGCTTCTCCATCGTTGCGCTGCTTACGCTCGCACTCGGAATAGGCGCCAATACTGCCATCTTCACGCTGGTGCACGCGGTGATGTTGAAACAGTTGCCGATTGCTGATCCACAGCACCTCTATCGCATCGGCGAAGGCGAATTTTATTGCTGTGAGTGGGGCGGCCTGCAGGGTTCATGGGGCACGTTCGATTACCCCTTTTACAAGCATCTGCGCGATACAAACCCGTTCTTCGAACAGGTCGCCGCGTTTTCCGGCAGCACGCCTTCGTTCAATATTCGGCGGGCGGATACGAGAGAAACAGCACATAGCATCACGGGCGAATACGTTTCCGGCAATTATTTCGCGACGCTGGGGCTCGGGCCGACTATCGGCCGTCTTATCCATCCCTCGGACGACGGAGCCGCAGCACCCGCTGTAGCCGTAATGGGATATCAGGCGTGGCAACGGGATTACGCCGGCGATCCATCCATCGTGGGCTCAACCTTCCTGGTCAATGGTCTGGCGGTGACGGTGGTTGGCGTCGCCCCTCCGGATTTCTTGGGTGATCGCTTTACTACCTATCCTCCCGCGCTATGGATTCCGCTCGGTCAGCAGCCCCGGTTTGAGGGGCTAGGGCCGAAGTCTCTGCTGAACTCCTCCGGCGACGCGTGGCTGTATGTCATCGGTAGGCTGAAACCCGGGGCAACATCAGCGCAGGTGCAGTCACAGCTCTCGACGGATCTGCAGCACTGGCTACGTGCGCAGGGCCGTACGGATGACGCCGAACAAAAGATCGCGAACCAGCATATTCAGCTCACGCCGGGTGGCACCGGCATTTCCCCGTTCCGCAGCGATTCGAAATACGGGCTTTATCTGCTCTCGGCGGCCTCGCTGCTGGTCTTGCTGATCGCATGCGCAAATCTGGCCAACCTGCTGCTTGCGCGCAGCGCAGCACGAGAGCATCAAACCGCGCTTCGGCTATCGCTCGGTGCAACGCGCTGGCGACTCATACGCGCGGTCCTCACGGAAAGCATCTTGCTCTCGCTCATTGGCGGAGCGGCAGGAGTGCTGCTCGCCTACGCGGGAACGCGCGCGATCGTGTTGATTGCCTTTCGCGGTGCAACGTACATTCCTGTCAACGCCGCCCCTTCTCTTCCCATCCTCGGCTTCGCGTTTGTGCTTTCCATGCTCACAGGTATAGTGTTCGGCATTGCGCCGGCATGGATAGGCACCCAGGCCGACCCATCGAATGGCCTGCGGGGAACTAGCCGAAGCAGCACGAGTCGTGCATCGCGGCCGCAACGTGTGCTGGTGATTGTGCAGGCCGCCCTTTCTGTCGTCCTGCTTGCTGTGGCTGGATTGGTGACCGAGAGTCTGAAGAACCTGGAGAGCGCCGATCTGGGCTTCCAAACACAGGGAAGACTCGTTGCTAATCTGAACTTCAAGGCTGCCGGTTATAGGCCCGAGCAGCTCGCAGCATTGTACGAACAGGTGCAGGATCATCTGGAGGCGCTTCCAGGTGTGAGGAGCGCGAGCCTCTCGCTCAATAGCCCGCAGAATCTCTGCTGTATGACCGTAGATATATCGATTAGAGGACGCTCCGAGAGTTGGATCGGAAATGTCGATGTCGGCTTATCTCGAGTCAGTCCTCACTACTTCGAGACCATCGGCACGCCCCTGCTGAGCGGGCGGACGATTACACGGCAGGACACGCAGGCATCGCAACACGTTGCGGTCGTCGATGAAGCATTCGCCCAACGATTCTTCCCGGGCCAAACCGCGATCGGAAAACATATCGGACTTTCCTTGCCGGGGCATGGATACGACTACGAGATTGTTGGCGTAGTCAGGAACACGAAATACCGTAGTCCCGCGTCCACTTCGCACCCCATGTTCTTTTTGCCCTTCACA
>JBJMGC010000247.1:0-8939 GCA_045808105.1 Acidobacteriaceae bacterium
GAGTGGCGTGGCGCCCCGCTCGGTCAGGTGACGCGCATGTTCGTCGCTCACGACCTGGGCTGGCGCGGCGACACCAGTCTGACAGCACACATCACCGGAGTGCCCACCGCCCTCGGATTTCAGCTCTCCGCCGGAGCCAGCGACTTTCACCGCGAGAGTTTTGAGACGGCGCATCCGCTCAGCCTTCATGTCACCTGCTCTGCGACGTATCGTCACGCCGTCGGCTCCATCGACGGCATTCACTGCATCTCTCCGGTGGGCAATGGCGGCGTTGCCCTCAGCGGCACCATGCAGCAGATCCACACCCCCGAGCCCCAGCCCGATCTCAAGCTGATCGCTAGGCACGTGCCCGCAGACGCGGTGCTCGAGCTGCTGCGCCACACGCGCGGTCGTCTCAACAGCGATATCACCCTTAGCGGCACCATTGAAGGCGAGCTCACCTACGCACGGCAGCCGCTGCCTGTCACACCGCGCATCGTGGATGGCGGCTACCAGACGATTGCCGGTGGCGCACTTCTCGCCAGCAATCTACTCGTACGCGGCGATGGAATGGAGCAGCTCCTTCCCGACCTCCGCTTTACAGTTCAATCCTCCGCCCCATCCCCCGCGCCACCCCGCACACAGCCATCCCAAGCCCGGCTGCCTCAGACGCGGCCGCTTCCGATCCAGCCGTCGCCACAAGCTTCGCAGGCACTGGCGCTCGTCCTCGAGCCGGCAACCATCGACCTCGGTGGACCCGAACCGCTGGTCGCCAACGCTCGCCTCACTCGCCTGGGTTACCAACTCCACTACGGCGGCAGCGCATTGCTCGGACATTTGCTTCCGCTGGCGCACGCATTCAACATCGTTCCCGCCGCCTTCCAGGGGCTGCAGGGCAACGGCACTGCCGACTACAACCTCACTGTGCAGGGCGACTGGTTGCTGCCGGCGATGGTCGATCCCGCAGCCCCGCTCTCCGCTCTCAACGGCGCCGTTGGCCTGCACAACGCCGATTTTCAGCCCTCCTATCTGGCAGAGCCCATTCATATCGCCACAGCGACAGCGACAATATCCCCGGCCGAGTTGCGTTGGAACGGGGTCGCTGCCACCCTGGGCACCACTCAATTCACCGGAAACATTCGTATCCCGCTCCCCTGCACCGCGGCCTGCGAGCGCAAATTCGATCTCACTGCCGAAACCGTAAGCTTTGGCGCCCTCTCGGCCTCGCTTCGCGGCGAAGACGAAGGCGTGGTTCGGGGGCTCATCAGCCGCGTCCGCTCCCGCAGCCAGGATTGGCCGCTCCTCGATGGCATCGTCCAAATCGCGCACCTGGATCTCGGCCAAATCGAAATCGCCAATACCTCAGCTGACGTCACGCTCCGCGATGACAACCTCGAGGTGCGCTCACTCGATGGTCACACTCTGGGAGGCACGCTGCACGCCACCGGCGCAGTCGAACTCGCCTCCAGTCCCAGCTTCGACGCAAATGTGCAACTCCGCCACGCGAGCGCGCCAGAGCTGGCGCAGTTGCTCAAGGAGCATTGGGGTCCCGGCACCATCGACCTCTCCGCCGATCTCGCACTAAGCGGCTCTAAGGCCTCCGACCTCAGCAGTTCCGCCAAAGGTACATTGCGATGGAGTTGGGCCGGGGGGGCGCTGCCCCAGCTGACGGCCACTCTGTTGCGCCGCTTCGATCGATGGAGCGGCCATGGCAAAGTGGCCAAGGGTGCGATCGCCATCACCAGCAGCGAAGTAAGCAGCGGCAGCGCGGTCGCCGCGGTCACCGGCACCATCGGCAGCGACCGCTCACTCGACCTCAAGGTCGCCAGCCCTGCGAAAGACCCGCGCCAGACCGAAACAGCCGCGGCCAGCACGATCTCCATGTCAGGCACCCTCATGGCCCCGGTAGTTGAAACGCAGTGAGCCGGCGTCCTGGTTAATCAGTCGCGGTGTATGTGATGTCCTTCCGGTGGACACTCGCCACCGTCTCCGGAGTTGTGCCGTCATTCACCTGCACCTGCTTCGGCTTTCCGTGCACCAGGAATCGCCGCGTCGCGCGGCCCTTTGCCGCAATCCGCATGTGTTCGGTCACGGTCGCATCCGCGGAGTAGATGGCCACTGGCACATCGGCCACCGCGGTTCCTGAATTAGATACTGTAACTGCGACAATATAGCTGCCCTCTTCCGTGCCCTTGCTGGGCGTGATCGCTTCGATACTCAAATCCGGCAGCCCACGGTCGCGGTCCACCCAGTCATTAAAAAACCAGTCGAGCTTCTGTCCGCTCGTCCCCTCGAGGAGCCGCTCGAAATAGCCACTCGACTGGTCCTCCATGGAATCCTTTGCAGCGTCGTACCGCTCGAATGCAGCCGCCAACGCCTTGTCGCCCACAATGCCGCGCAGCATCCAGAACACATACGCCGCCTTCGTCCGGTAAAAAATCGGATCGTGGGCGGTCAGCAGCGCCTGGCCGGCATCGTGATCGGGATCCGCCAGCTCCGCCAGGCTCAGCGCGCCGCGCATGTTGTCCAACTGCGTAATCGCCACCTCACGTCCGTCCTGATGCTCTGTCCACACCGACGCCATGAACTGCGCCGCGCCCTCCTCCAGCCAGGGACGCGGCGATTGGAAGTAGGCATGCGTAAGCACATGACTCATTGGTCCCAGCAGCCGCTTCGGATCCACGTTCGCGATATTTGTCACCAGCAGTGCTCCCGCTTCAAACGGACTGTCCTCTGCCTCGGGCGGATCGAGCACGCTCAATTCGCGCTTCGGTCGTGCACCGAACCAATCAGTCATCTGCGGCGTCAAGATCGATGCGGCCGTCATGTACGACTGCGTTGCCGCCGCATCGCTCTGTCGCGCATATAGCCTCAGGTGGTTGCCGGTCTGGAGCGTGCGCCGCGCCAGAAAGAACGTCGGCGTTGCAAAACCCAGCTTTGTCTCCGGCAGCTTCGCTGTAGCGATACCCGGCAGATCGCTACCTGCCGTGGATGGCGTCGTTTCGACCGGTACCGACACTCCGTCCAGAAAAGCCACTGTGGGCGCTGCTCCGGTAAACTCTTCTGCCACCGCCACGGATACCATTGTCGTACTCTCCCGCAGCTTGGCCATACCGATCTCGCGGAAGAACCGGTCGCTCTCGCCGAGCGCCACCGGAACGTGAGACACCGGGTACCACAGCACATTGCCAAATCCGCGCAGCCCGGTGAACTCCTCGCGGACGCCGTCCCAGTCGGCGTGCATTGCCACATCGGGCGGCGTGCCAATGCTCTCCAGCCGCTTCGCTGTAGGCACCATCGGACCGCTGTAGAAGACGGTCAGCGTCTGCTCGCCACCGGGCGCGAGCGGTGCCGGCAGCGCCACCAGCGCCTCATCCATTGCGCCGGTATGATCGGCGTCGGTGGCAACGGTGTGGTGGGCAAAGCGCAGCGGCTTGCCGTTCGCGTCAATCGCCTCCCAGTTGAGCGATGACGAGATCTGCAGCGGAATGGCATCCAGCGCAGCAGCACTCTCGTTCTTTAGCGTGACGATCGCGCGCGCATGTATCGTAGAGTCGCGCGTTTCCAGCCTCACATCCAGCGCATACTTCGTGAACAGGATCGCGCGACGTGTCGCGTCGGAGACGTCGAACTTCGTCTCTGGAGTAGCCTCAGCGGGATGCGGCGCAATCTGCCCGGCGCTATTCGCAATGACGCTGCCCTGTTGCGCATAGGCCGAACCAGCGAGTGCGAACAATAAGGCAAGCGGCCGAGTCGCAACGAAACGGGGCATGCTGAAAAAAAGCATCAGGAACCCAGGCCTTTGCGCGGCTTAACGGGCTTGCCACCCGCCGGCGGAGCAATACCCGGCACTTGCTGCGCCTTCCGCCGCTGCCGGAACGCCTCATACAGCACAACCGCGCCCGCCGCCGAGACGTTCAGTGAAGCCACTCGCCCCGCCATCGGAATGCGCAGCAGGTGATCGCAACTGCGCCGCACCAGGTCGTGCAGCCCCGCGCCTTCCCGGCCCAGCACCAGGAGACATGGCGTCGTAAAGTCATAGTCCGTGTAATCCATCGTGCCGCGCTCATCCAGCCCGACGCACCAGATGTTCGCCGCCTTCACCTGTTCCAGCCCGCGCACCAGGTTCACCACCCGCGCAATCCGCACATGCTCCGCCGCACCGGCAGAGGCCTTCAATGCCACGGCGCTCAATGGCGCTGACCGCCGCTCCGTCAGCAACACTCCGGTGACGCCCGCGCCATCCGCGGAGCGCAGCAGGGCTCCGAGATTTTGCGGATCTTCGATGCCATCCAGCGCCAGCATAAGGGATGGAGCGCCTGCTGCCGCGACCTTCGCGCCCAGCAGGTCTTCTATATCCAGCATCGTGCGTTCGCGGACGAACGCCACCACGCCCTGATGTCCGGGGTTGCGCGCCAGCAGGGCCAATTGCTCCCGGTTCTCGCTTCGCACCCGCACCCCGCGCTCGCGGCACGCTTCCACAATCTTCAGCAGCCGCTGGTCCTGCCGCTCTCGCGCCACAACAACATGGTCAAAACGCCGGTTACCGGAGCGCAATGCCTCCTCCACCGGGTGCAAACCGTACAGTATCTCCATCAATTTCAGTGTACTGGTCGCCTAGCCGGAGCACTGGATGGGGCGCTCGTTGCTAATCGAATTCCGAGGACACACCGGGCTTCGCAGAATTGGGAGGCGTGCGTCCCGTGTTTGAAACCCATCCGATCGAGGAGGGAGCCCGGGGCTAATGCCCGAGCCGCCAGGAGGAGTTCCGGCGTTGTTCTGGCCATGGGGTCGAGCCGCTCTGCGGCGATCCTCATTTTTACTTCCGCTAAGCTGCTCATTTTGTGCCTGTTACAAGCGAATAGCCCGAGGACGAGTCCTCTTGCTAAAAACCATGCCCGACGCGATGAACTGGCGGTATTCTAATCAGACTTTCGCTTCGACCGGGCCGGACCGGCTTTCATGGAGTTTTTTGTGACAAACGCAACGAAAGATCGCGTCCCGGCGCTGCTTTCAGTCGTCCAAGATGGCGGAGGCTCTTCCGTGGCCCATGGCATCGCTCTAACGCTCGCTAGCTCTGCACAACAGCAGGAGAACCTCGCTATTGCGCGCGGTCTGAGAAACCGGGATGTCGAGCTGCTCGATACTCTCATCCTGACCTACCAGCACCGCCTCCTCCGTTACCTGCTCTATCTCACCGGCAATCGCGAGCTCTCGGAAGACCTCTTCCAGGAGACCTGGATGCGAGTGCTACAGCGCGGCAGTCAATACCACGGAGCCGCGCGCTTCGATACCTGGCTCTTCACCATCGCGCGCAACCTCGTCATCGATGTGCGCCGCAAGCACACCATGGCGAGCCTCGAAGAGATGTGCGATACCGGCGACGACGAACGCCCCTTCGAGCCGGCGGCCAACGATCCCACCCCGCTGGACATGTGCCTCATGCGCGAAAACGGCGAAAAGGTCGCCGAGGCGCTGCTGACGCTGGACCCGCTCAGTCGCGAGGTTCTAGTACTTCGTTTCCACGAGGAGCTGTCGCTCGAAGAAATCGCCAAGGTCACGCGCGCACACCTCTCCACGGTGAAATCGCGCCTATATCGCGGGTTAGCCGCGTTGAAACCGCGCATCCTGCAGCCAAAGACCGCACACGAGGAGGGCCGTTGATGCCGGATCGCTCCCGGACTCCCAAAGAGGAAATCCAGCAGACGCTGCTCCGGGCAATCGCCGGTCATGACGCCAATGCGCAGTTGCCAGTAGTCGCACGGACACGCCGCGCCGTCCGCATTGCGGATGAGAGCCGCCGCGCGCAGGACGAGTACGGACGCCGCAGCTTTGGCATCTCGCTCTTCGCATTCGGTGCGCTCTTCGTGCTGCTTGCCCCGGTTCTCTGGACCAGCGTCGACGATTTCATCGGGGGTGAGCACTTCGGCGACCTGCCCACGCAGGTGGCTCTGATCTCCACCCTGTTGATGATGTCCGTTGTCGCGGCTCTTGTCGCCGTATGGCGCACCCGAGCGGCCAAGGATGGATTTCGGCAGGACCACTGAGATTTTGCGGGCAGAATTCGCCGTTTTGAGAGAAACTTTCACAGCACATCGCACCGTCAGATATGTGAAGCGCTGTTATGAACGACACCGTGAAAAGCCAAGACAAAAATCAGACACCGCAATTCGGCTCTGAGCTGAAGCTGATCCCTCGGTGGTCCGTTGCTCTGGCGGCCGCTTCCTTCGTCGGCGTCCAATATCTCTATTGGGTGGTGCTTCCCCACTATCGCCATCATCCCGGCCCTCCGGTGGGCATACGCGTGTATTTCGCCGTCACCTGGAGCGCGCTGGCCGCCCTCTACATGCTGATGATCGGCTACGTCAGCAAGGATGCGCCGCGCCGCATGATGAGCGCGCAGATTTGGATGCTGATCTGCTTCGTCATGCCCGCAGGTGTCGGCTCGGTCCTCTATTTCCTGCTGCGCCAGCCAATCGTCTCCGGCTGCCCGGCGTGCGGCACCCCCATCCAGAGTGATTACCACTTCTGCCCGCAGTGCGCCTGTCAGGTCTCCGCTGCCTGTGGTAACTGCTACCGGAGCGCCCGGCCCACGGATCTTTTCTGTGTTCACTGCGGCCACGATCTCGCCTCGGACAGCATGCCGGCGCGTGTACGCACCTCTCTTTCCTGACCCCGCAAACGATCCGGGTGCCCTATCCCTTTGTTGAAGTAACGGGATGAAGACGGCAGAAATCCGGTCTTAAGTGGTCAAAGGGAATGAAACCAGGGAACTTGTGCCGCGGCTGCGTATGTCTGGACGACCGGTCTCGCGTTGACCCCGCTCTTTACCGCTCCCTATACTCGGTTGTGGCAGATGACCATCAAAGCCCTCATCGTCGATGACGAACAGCTCGCCCGCGATGAGCTCCAGTACCTGCTCGGTTCTATCGCAGATGTGGAAGTGGTTGCCCAGGGCAAGAACGGCATAGAGGCCATCGCGTTGGTGCCCCGCATGGAGCCGGATGTCCTTTTCCTGGACGTGCAGATGCCCGGCCTCGATGGCTTTGCGGTGCTCCGCAAGCTGCTGGAGAAGACCGGGCCGGAGACGCTGCCGCAGATCATCTTCGCCACCGCCTTCGACAAGTATGCTGTGCGTGCCTTCGAGGTAAACGCGGTCGACTACCTGCTGAAGCCCTTTGATCGCAGCCGCCTGGAGCAGGCGCTCGAACGCGTCCGGGCTCGCCTGCAGAACCCGGCCTCGAACGCAGCCCAGAGCAGCACCGGAGCTGCTGATGAGGATACGCCGCCGTCCCCGCGCGCCCCCAAACTCTCCCGCGAGCAAGTAGAGTCACTCATCCGCTTGATCGAGCAGCAGACCGGAGACGCACCCAGCAACGGCCGCAGCAGCAAGATCGTCGTCCAGGCGGGGACCCGGATGCTGCTGGTAGATCAGAAAGAGCTGTGCTTTGCCGCCATCGATGAAGGCGTCATCTCCGTCTCCACACCGACGATCGAGGGCCAGTCGAAGTGCCGCACACTCGAGGAGCTGCTCGATCTGCTCGACCCGCAGATCTTCTGGCGCGCCCACCGCTCGTATGTGGTCAACATTAACCACATCAAGGAAGTGGTGCCGTGGTTCAAGTCCAGCTATCAGCTGCGCATGAACGACCGCAAAAACACAGAGATTCCAGTGAGCCGCGCACAAACGCGCCGCCTGCGTGAGCTCTTCAAGCTGTAACTCTCCGCCCACATTTCTCATCCCGACCGGGAGGCGTCGCGGGACGCAAGGCCGGCGAAGTGGTGGGACCTGGTGTTTGTTCGGAGCGCCACCTAAGTCTGAAACGTATCCGCATCAAGCACATGGCGGATGTAATTTCTCCTGCGGCTTAAGGCGTCTCTGCGAACGTTGTACCGAGTGCGCAGTCTGGAGGCGCTCCACTCGCATGAAAAGTGCATGCCTCACTTTCGCCGACTGCGCCGTGGTAAAGTTGGGCCAATACTTGATCAGCCGCAGATTGCTTCCTCCCTCCATTCTGCCGTGCAGGCGTGCGTGCAACACCGCCTTCGGAGGGACCATCCGTGAAACGCAAACTCATTCATCTTGTTAGCTCTTCGATTCGGATTCAGGCTCAAGGAAACCGTTGGGCTGCCGGTCTCCTGGCTCTGGTGCTTCTGGGCGCCGGGTCGTCCTTCGCCAACACGCTCACGGTCACTAATAGAAATGACAGCGGCGCGGGTTCGCTGCGGGACGCAATTGCAACAGCAAACGCCGGCGACACGATCGAGTTCAGCGTGACGGGCACCATCCCCCTGACCAGCGCCGAGCTGGCATTGGATAAAAACCTGACTATCAAGGGACCGGGCGCAGCGCAACTGGCCATCAGCGGTAACGGTCAGTTCCGAATCCTCTTTATTCCCAGCGGGACCATCGCTATTTCCGGCCTGACCATTGAGAATGGGGCCTCACCAGGGAATGGCAACGCGATCTTGAACGCCGGCACGCTCACGCTGTCCAACTGCGCTGTCTCGGACAGCGGGTCCGTCTTTTTCACCGGCAACAGCGGCGGCGGCATCGCCAACAGCGGCACACTCAAGCTGGTTCACAGCACGGTTTCGCACAACTCGGTCGACCATCTGGGCGGCGGCATCTACAACACCTCCGGCACCGTCATGGTGGTCAACAGCACTGTATCGGATAATTTTCTGGGGGAGCGAGGAAGGCGGCGGCGGCGGCATCTACAACGATTCCGGCACTCTCGTGGTGGTCAACAGCACAATCGCGGGTAATACCGCAAATTTCGGCCTAGGGGGCGGCGGCGGCATCTGGAACGGTTCCGGCACAGCCACGGTGGTCAACAGCACAATTGCGGGTAATACGGAATTCAATCCTCCGGGCAGCAACTCGGGTGGCGGCATTGGGAACGCCGGCACGTTTACGCTGATCAACAGCACGGTTGCGGGCAACTCTGCTAACGACA
>JBJMGC010000248.1:0-19411 GCA_045808105.1 Acidobacteriaceae bacterium
CGTCGCCATATCGCCCTTGTCGAAATAGTGGAATGGCTTGCGCGGCCTGCCTTCAATATCCGCCTCAATCATGCGCGCCGAGTGGGTGCCCATCTGCATCGCAGGCTGCGCCACGCCAGGTATCTGCCTGCCCCCCTCCGTCACCTCGGCCAGGTCGCCACAGACGAAGATGTTCTTCAAACCCGGAGGATTGAGATATGCATCGACCGCCACCAATCCCTTCTTCGTCACCGGGACCCCCAGCATCTTACCGATGGGCGAAGCCTGCACTCCCGCGGCCCACAGTGTCACCAGTGAGTCGAAGCGTTCGGTATTCGGGTCTTTGCCAACCACTACATATCCTGGCTTGATATCCGTCACCATCTTGTTCGTCATGGTTTCTACGCCAAGCTGCCGCAATTGATCGACCGCCTTCTCTCGCAAGTCCGGCGGATATGACGGCAGAATGTTTGGCCCGCCTTCGATGAGGAGCACGCGCGATTTCGTCGTATCAATATGCCGATAGTCCTCTCGCATGTAGAGGCTCGCGATGTCGCGGATGGCCCCTGCCAATTCCACGCCTGTTGGACCGCCGCCGACGATCACGAAGTTCAACGGCGGATGAGAACCCGTTTCCACTGCATCACGCTCGGCGAGTTCATACGCCAGCATGATGCGCCGACGCATCTCGCGCGCGTCATCCAGCGTCTTCAGGCCCGGCGCGATGGCGGCCCAGCTTTCGTTGCCGAAATAGCTATGTGTGGAGCCAGTTCCCAGCACGAGGTAGTCATAGTCAATCTTCGCGCCGGTGCGCAGCAGTACGGATTGGCTGGTGGTGTCGATGCTGACCACCTCATCCATCAGGACTTCCGTATTTTTCTTGTGCCGCAGAACCGTACGAATCGGTTGCGAAATGTCGGCCGGGGAGAGTACCCCTACTGCAACCTGATACAGAAGCGGCTGAAAAGTGTGGTGGTTTTGCCGGTCGATGACCATCACATCGACGGCCATATCGCCCAGGGCCAGCGCCGCGTTCAATCCCGCAAAGCCCGCACCCAGCACAACCACGCGCGGGCGCGTGCCCGCCTTCACTGCGTTCTGTCCATTCATCGTCACTCCTGCGCTCACAGCCTATACCTGAGAGATGCGCAAGGACCGCTCTGCGCTTCGCTCGCTACTGTTTTCGCGCGCTACTGTTTCTCGCATTACTGCGCTGTGGTATTTGTTGCGGGAGCGCTTTCCAGCTGACCTTCCGCCGCGCTGAGCACCGACACATCCCGCAGCAGCGCCAGGAACGGAACGGTACTGTTGCGCAGTTCGGGCATTCTTCCCTCGCTCGATCCGGAGATCAGCGTGTCCTGCCCAGCCTCGGTGGATACATCGGTCACGGATGGCGCCTGCGCGGGACCCGGCGCCGGGAGCATCGCCGCTGTCGTAATCGTCTTCTTGGTAACCAGGCGTTGCAGCCGGTTCAGATCCACCTGATTGGAACTATCCACCGGCATCACGCCGAGATCCATCCCCGGCAGGTCTGCTTCGCCTTCTACTGGTCCGGACAGGCCGGAAGAGTCCGGCGCTTTGAGGAAGGCCACCGAGTGCTGATGCACGGTGAAAGGAGGCCCCTGCTGCCATGCTGGCAGTCCCATGCGCAGTACATAGTTGCTTCCGATGGATGCGCCGCGAATCCCCATGTCAACGCGGAACTCCACCTCCACCGCATTCGAACGGGAGCTGGGGATCCCGCCGTTGACGCCGCCAGGCGTGTCCTTCGGCATGCGGATGGCATACACTTCGCCCGCAAAGATCACGGCAGAGTGGTGCACCAGCGAGGCCAGGACGTCTTCTGCTGTGGGCTGCGGCTGCACTCTATCGTTCTCTTGGACACTCGGGTTTTGGATGTTCAGTGCTCGAGCATTGAGAAGAAGAACTCCCGCCAACGCGACCGCCGCCGCGCATCGTTTCCACATCCGGAAGACCTTCATCGAGGCTCCATCAGTGCATCCTCCGACGCTTTTACAGCGCTTAAATCTCGGGATAGAAATCGAAGAAGGCATCGATGCTTTGCTTCAACTGATTCTCAATCTGCTCTCGTGAGCCTTCCAGGACATGCATGGTCACCTGCGCTTCATTGCCGTTGTGCAGTGTCACGGGAGCCGCGCCGACCTGCTTTACCTCGTCTGCCGGCAGCAGGCGCATTCCATAGACCAGGACAAGATCCGCCATCCCTCACCTCTTCTCTTCCGCGGAGAGCCCCGCGGAGTCGTTTTTACGTGGTTAGAATCAAAGATCACAGATAAAGATCATGACAGACATTGTTCGTGACACAGTCATTCTGGGTTCCGGCTGCGCCGGACTCACGGCCGCCATCTACACCGCCCGCGCGAATTTGAAACCGCTGGTCCTTGAAGGACACGAGCCGGGCGGCCAGCTCTCCATCACCACGCTGGTGGAGAACTTCCCCGGCTGGCCGGAGGGCATTCAGGGCCCTGAACTCATTGAAAATATGAAAAAACAGGCCGCGCGCTTCGGTGCGGAGTTCCGCATGGCCCACCTGGTCTCGGCCGATCTGTCGCAAAGGCCCTTCGCGCTAAACCTGGGTTCAGAGACCGTCCGCACCCGCACGCTGATCATCGCGAGCGGCGCCTCGGCACGGTGGCTGGGACTGCCCTCTGAGCAGGCTCTGATCGGCCATGGCGTCTCCTCCTGCGCCACCTGCGACGGCTTCTTCTTCTCCGGCAAGGAGATCGCCGTGATCGGCGGCGGGGACTCGGCTATGGAAGAGGCGCTTTTTCTTACCCGCTTCGCCGCCAAGGTTTTCGTGCTGCACCGGTCCGACAACTATCGTGCATCGCACATTATGCTGGAGCGGGCCCGCGCTCACGACAAGATCGAATTCGTTTCGAATGTGATGGTTGATGAGGTCTTGGGGGTGGAGGAAAAAGAAGTTGCCGGGCTGCGACTGAGGCACGTGAAGACCGGAGCGCTCTCCACTCTGCCCGTCACGGGCATGTTCCTGGGCATCGGCCACGAGCCGAATACCAAGCCATTTGTCGGCCAGATTGAGTTGGACAGCGACGGCTATGTGGTTACCCACGACGATGTACACACCAGGGTGGAGGGGGTCTTCGCGTGTGGCGATGTGCAGGACCGCCGCTACCGCCAGGCGATCACCGCCGCTGGATCGGGATGCGCCGCGGCTCTGGAAGCGGAAAAGTATCTGGAGAAACAGGGTCGATAAGCCGGCGGGCCGGAAATCCACAGGTTGTTGCCGAAGGCACATTTTTATTCTTTAGGCACCTGCACTCTAGTAATTCCGCTATCCCGTATTGTCGCACTTTCGTTACCCTGCTTGGAGCGCATCTGCGCCGGGAGCTTAACCATGTCACGCACGTTCCGTAATTTCGCACTTTCCGCAGCCCTCCTCGCCGTCACCACAGGCACAGCCTTCGCAGAAGCGCCCGGTGGCACCAGCCCGCCACCCAAAGGATTGATTGTGACGACAATTCAGGCCTTTGGATCGTTTTTGTCGTTCCTCGGTTTGTGAGCTGGTAGATACTGACCAGGATTGGAGTTGAGCAGTGAAGCTCCCCTTCCTGGATACCGTGCTCTGGGCGGCGGGGCCTGTCTTGAACGCCGCCCTGGTAGTTGTGATTTGTCTGCGGAGACGCCTGCGCAATTTTCCGGTGCTCGCCGCCTGGTGCATCTACACGATTATCAGCATGGCGGTGCTCTTCTTCGCCTATCGCACCGGCTCTGACCGTACTTACGCCCGTGTTTACTGGATTACCGAAGCGATTGATGCCCTGCTCCAGATCGGTGTTGTTGTCGAGGTCGCTCGCACGGTTTTTCAGCCGCTTAATTCGCCTCTTCGCAAAAGCGGGCTTTGGCTGGCATCAGTATTCGGCTGTTGTGTCGTGGTTTCGTCCGCAATCGTATTGGGGATACATCCAGCCGCGCAGACGCGAGCCGGCGTTTGGGAGATACGCGGGGACATCTTCACCAGTCTGGTGATCAGCGGAATGTTCACGCTGGTCCTCCTGGGCTCACAGCGTCTGGGTCTTCACTGGCGCTCTCACGTCATGTCGATCGGCTACGGGTTGATGGTCTGGGCGGTAATGACCATCGTCATTGGCCTGTTACACGGATACTGGGGTACCTATGCCCACTACCTGGCCGTGGAGCACATCCGGATGGTCGTCTACCTGTCCATCCTGTGCTACTGGATTGGGGCATTGTGGCGGAACGAGCCCGAAAAGGGAGTGCCTTCTTCAGAAATGCGCAATGCTGTCTTGCAAGTGACAGACAGAGTAAGTTACGATCTCGCGAAGGTTTTGGGTACCCCGGAGAAGGAGTCTCACTAAAGTGGTCGGCCTCGTTATTGTCGGACTCCTCCTGCTGGGAATTGTCGGGATCCAGTTGCGGTTCTTTCTGCGCCGCAGGGCCCAGCAAAGAACAACCTGGAACATGCTGGTTGCCCGCCTGGAGCCGCTCAACTTCGCAGACCTCGAAAAAATCGCCAAGGCTTACCTGGAACCGCGCGGCAATCAGCTGGAGTTGCAGCCACAGGCAATGTGGCGGCTGCTGGGTGGCACCGATGGCCTGCCACGGCTGCGCCGCAATGCCCAGGTGATGCTGGATCTTGCGGTGTTTGTGCAGCGCTGGAACTTCGAAGACGCCACGGTTGTCGCCGAGATCATGCGCCGCGATGCAGCGCGCCTGCAGAAGGCGATTACCCAGATCGAGATGGCCATGCTGTTGCGCCGCCAAAGCATGCGCATCCCCTTCTATATCCACGAAGCATCCGCAGCTTACTATCTGATGCGCCAGCGCCTCCTCGCCCTCTACGAGACCAATCACGCCGGCCTGCTGCCCCGCCTCACCCAGGCTCTCTAAGGCAGTCGCCTCTCTCTTTTCAACGGCTCCCTCAGCGCATCTCTGCCGAAACTGGCAGAATTGTGTCAGGAGCATTTTCCCTGCATGACGGTTTCTCCCCCGGTAGCCACCACAACAGTGGTTGTGGATGACACGCCCGCCCACCAGGCGCCCAGCATTCCTCGCGCGGGAAAGCGCCACCTCCCTGCCCTCGATGGAGTGCGCGGCCTCGCGGCAATTGCAGTCTTCTTCTTCCACTATGGCGATCTGGGAAATTCCAGCTCCCACGTCCTCCGCTTCATCAACGAAGTCAAGCTGCGGGGCGCCTACGGCGTCGATATCTTCTTCGCGCTCTCAGGCTTTCTCATCACCGGCATTCTTTGGGACATGCGGGACGCCAACCACCACTGGCTGAACTTCTATCGCAATCGCGCGCTCCGGCTCTTTCCGCTGTATTACGCGCTTTGGGCTTTCCTCGCCTTTTACTGCATTGCCTTCCACCACCCCTGGTACCGCTCGAACTTTGCCTACCTCTTTTATGCCGGGAACTTTGTCTTCCCTTTCAAGTCGCTGAACCAGATTGGCCCCTTCAACATCAGCCATCTCTGGTCGTTGGCGGTGGAAGAGCAGTTCTATATGATCTGGCCGGTGCTGGTCTGGCGAATTCGCAAAATCGAGACGTTGAAACGCATTGCGCTGATCGGATTTTTCGCGAGCCTCTCGCTCAAGTTCCTGGCGTTCGGCCTGCACATCAATCCCCGCTGGAGCTATGTTCTTTTGCCTCTCCGCCTGGAAGGGCTTTGCGCCGGCGCGTACTGCGCACTTGCGCTGCGCACCCATCCGGAAGAAACGGTGCGGGTGGGCCGGCGGCTCTTCTGGATGCTCGGTCCGGCCATGTTGGCCTTCTTCGCGATCGCGGCCCTTCGGCCTCTCAGCGCTCCGGTGGAGCACCTGTTTGCCTTTGCGCTTGTCGGCGCAGTGGGAGCAACGCTCATCGCCATCGCAGTGGATCCGGAGTCATTCTCCTCGCGCTTCTTCAGCACCAGCGCTCTGCGGATTGCGGGCAAATATAGCTATGGCATCTACGTCTACAGCATCTTTCTCCACGACGTGTTCAAGAAATATGTGCTTCCTCCCATCGCCCACACCTTCCACGGTCGTGTCACCTCCGGCGTCGTGTATCTGGTCACAGTGACGTGCCTGACCATGATCATCTGTCTCACCAGCTTTCATCTGATGGAGCAGCCTTTCCTGAAGCTGAAGCGTCACCGGTCCCCTGCTTGACGTGGCCCGCTTCGCAACCGGAACTCCAAGAAGAGTTATCCTGAATAACGGCGCTACGATCCCGCGTTGGGACGTGGACCCGAGCGTTTGACACCCCTTCGGCGTGCCTCGCCCGATTTGAATCCGCGAGGTCTCCCGTCTATGCCGTTGCCCGCGCAATCTTCTGTCAGTGAAGAAATTGACGCCCAGCAACCTACGCTTGATCCGCCGACGCCGGAGGCATGGCAGGAGTTGCGTGCGCTTGGCCACCGCATGCTCGACGATCTCTTCGATAACCTGTCCACTCTCCGCGAACAACCGGCGTGGCGCCCGCTGCCGGAGGCATCTGCGATCGCACTCGGCGGCCGCATACCCATGCACGGCCGTCCCGCGGAAGAAGTCTATGAGGCTCTGGTCGAGCATCTTGTCCCCTACACCATCGGCAATCGGCATCCACGGGCATGGGGATGGGTGCGCGGCACCGGCACTCCGCTGGCGATGCTGGCTGACATGCTCGCTTCCGGGCTGAACGCTCACGTAGCAGGCGGCCATCAGGCGCCCGTGGTCATGGAGGCAACCTGCCTGCGCTGGCTCGCCGAGCTGATGGGCATGCCGAAGGAGAGCTCTGGCCTGCTGACCACCGGCGCGACCATGGCGAATCTCATTGGACTTGCCGTAGGACGGCACGCGAAGGCAGGTTATGACATCCGCAAGCAAGGGCTGCAGGGCTGCGTGCACCCGCAGCTTCTCGTTTACGGCTCAACTGAAACCCACTCCTGGGCCTTGAAGGCGATCGAGCTTATGGGCCTTGGCCGCGACGCCTACCGGCGTATTCCGGTCAATGGCGCGCACCGCATCGATTTAGAGCAGCTTGAGTTACAAATTGAGCGCGACCGCGACGTCGGTCATCGACCTGCAGTTGTGATTGCCAACTGCGGGACAGTGAATACCGGCGCCGTCGATGATCTGCCGGCGATCGCGGCGCTCTGCCGCAACCACGATCTCTGGTTCCACGTGGATGGCGCCTTCGGCGCCCTGCTGCGGCTTACGAAGGAGTACGCGAGCCTGGTGAGCGGCATCGAACAGGCCGATTCGCTCGCCTTCGACCTGCACAAATGGGTCTACCTGCCCTTCGAGATCGGCTGCGTGCTGGTGCGCGATCCCAAAGTGCACACCGAGACGTTTGCCACTCAGGCGAGTTATCTGGAAGAGGCGGAGGGCGGCATCATGGCCGGCGGCCTGCCCTTTGCCGATCGTGGCGTGGAGCTGACGCGTGGCTTCCGCGCGCTGAAGCTATGGATGTCGCTGCAGGTGCATGGGCTCGACGCGTACGCTCGTCTGATCGCCGGAAACATGGCCCAGGCCGCGCATCTGGAGCGGTTGATCGAAGCCTCGCCGCGCCTTGAGCTGGTTGCGCCGCGCCCCACCAACGTCGTTTGCTTCCGCTATCGGCGTCCCGAGCTCGATGAGGCTGCATTGGATGCGCTGAACCGGTGTCTTGTCATTGAGCTGCAGGAGTCCGGCCGCTACATCGTCTCCAGCACGGTGCTGGACGGGCGCTACGCGCTGCGCGTAGCCATTACCAACCATCGCAGCCAGATCGACGACTTCACTGCGCTGGCCGAGGACTGCGTGCGCTTCGGCGACCAGCTCGCAGCGACCGCATGAACACTCGCGAAGAGTTGCAGCACAACCTGGCGCAGGTCGAAGAGACCATCGCGGCCGCCTGCCGGCGCGCACAGCGCTCGCCTAGCGAGATTACGCTGATCGCCGTCACCAAGATGCACCCACCCGCTGCCATCGTGGCCGTGGCGGAGCTTGGCATCACTCACATCGGCGAGAACAAGGTGCAGGAGTTCGACTCAAAGCAGTCCGAATGGAACGCCCTGCGCAGCGCTCACAACCTGCACGCACACCTGATCGGACATCTGCAGTCGAACAAGGCAGCACGGGCCGCGACGCTCTTCGATGCAATCGACTCGGTCGATTCGCTTCGTCTCGCAGAGCGGCTGGAAGCTGCTGCTGCAGCCAGCGATCGCACACTACCAATTCTTATCGAGATCAAACTGAACGAGGAAGAATCGAAGAGCGGCCTGACGCCCGGGAGCGCTGAGCTCGAACAGCTCTTTGATCACCTGCCTGGCCTCACCCACCTGAACGTGCGCGGGCTCATGACCGTGCCGCCCTATCTGCGCGATGCCGAGGCCGTGCGCCCCTACTTTCGTCAGTTGCGTGAGCTGCGCGACGTCTACGCGCAACATTATCCGAGGCTGCAACTCAACGCGCTCTCCATGGGAATGACACACGACTATGCCGTCGCCATCGAAGAGGGCGCAACTGAAATCCGGCTCGGAACGGCGCTCTTCGGCGCGCGCGATTACGGCCAGCGGTGAAGGCACCCTTCATGTAGCATCGCTCCTGACGGAAAGGCATTCCCAGAACTCATGAGTCATCTCTACGCCGGCGTCCTCGCCGCCATCGTCCTTGGCCTGCTCACCGTCTCGATCTCGCGGCTGAGCAAGACCCACACCAAGGCCGACTATCTCGTAGCCGGCCGCTCGCTTCCTGCCGTGGTTCTGGTCTTCACGCTGCTATGCTCCTGGATCGGTTCCGGCTCGCTGCTAGGGGCTGCTGAGAATGCTTACAACCACGGCTTCGCCGCCCTATGGCAGGCGGGCGGCGGCTGGGCCGGCCTCGTGTTTATCTACTTCATCGCGCCGCGCGCCCGGAAATTCGCGCAGTTCACCATTCCGGATCTGCTGGAGGTCCGCTACAACCAGGCGGCACGGGTGCTGGGCGTTATCGCGGTGCTCTTCACTTACACGGCCATCACCAGCTACCAGCTCATCGGCGGCGGCGACATCCTGCACATGGTCTTTCCTGCCGCGATCTCGTCCGACGCAGGCAAGTATCTGCTCGCCGCCTTCGTGATTGTCTTCACTGCGATTGCCGGCATGTCGTCGGTGGCGTACATGGACGTAATGATCGGCGTGCTGGCCACCGTCACGCTGATCCTCGCACTGCCCTTCCTGATGCATCGAGCCGGCGGCTGGCATGTCGTGCATGCTGCATTGCCGGCAACGCACTTCCAGGTGCTGGGCGATTTCCATCTCATCCAGGCGCTCGAGCTCTTTCTGCCCACCATGCTGCTGATGCTGGGCAATCAGTCGATGTATCAGAAGTTCTTTTCCGCCAAATCGGAGAAGGCAGCCCGCCAGGCCGTGGTTGGCTGGGTAATCGGCACAATCATTCTCGAGACGGTGATCGTCGCGCTTGCCGTTGTCGCTTCGGTTGTCTTCCCCACCGGGGAGGTGCATGAGCATCCGCGCGAGATCATCGCCTGGTCTGCATTGCACGGACTGCCCGCGTGGTTGGGTCCGCTGCTGATGGGCGCTGTTTTCGCCAAGATCATCTCTACCGCCAATAACTATCTCTTCTCACCCGCAACCAACCTGGTCAACGATGTCTTCTCGCGCTACATCGCGCCGAATGCATCGAACCGAGTCGTATTGATGGTTTCTCGTCTCATGGTCGTCTTCCTCGGGTTGTGGGCCCTCTATCAGGCGCTGCACACACAATCCGTGCTGCAGAAGACGCTCTACGCCTACACCATCTACTCCGCCGCACTCACCCCTGTTGTACTGGCGGCCTTCTACTCGCGGCGCGCCAACGCTGCGGGCGCTGTCTCTGCCATCGGCGTGGGAACATTCGTTACTGTCTTTTGGGATACGGACTTTGTCCACCACCACCTGCCGGAGATTCTCGCCCGCCGCGACGCCATCTTCCCCGCGCTGATCGCGTCTCTCTTCTGCCTGGTCGTGGTGAGCGCGTTCACCGCGCCTCCGCGCCGCGAGCAGATCGCGCCATTCTTCCCGGAAGTTGACCCTGCAGCCATCGAGCCTGTTCCCTGACTCGCACTTTTGCTCTATGCCCATCGCCGCCCTCACTCTGGAGCTTTCGATTCCGCTCTCACGCTCCCTGAAAGACCGCCGGCAGGTGGTGCGCAGCATGAAGGACCGGCTCCGCCAGGGCTTCAACATTTCCGTTGCCGAACTGGATGAGGCGATCACCTGGCAGAGCGCCACGCTCGGCGTTGCAGCCGTCTCCTCTTCACGCGACTATCTGCGCGGCCTGATGACTGAAGTCGAAAGTGCCGCGACCCGCCTGGCGGCCGAGCAGGGAGCCGAGGTCAGGGATTCCTGGTGGGATTTCGTCGAAACCTGATCGCATCCGTGCTCGTCGGAATAACGTTACCAACCGCCAACTTTCCTCGCGCACTCTGATATCCTTTTGGGTTTACCCAGGGAGGTCGTCATGCCGGAGCAACGCGCCCGCAAATATCACCAGGGCCGGGTGGCCGAAACCCTGCGCGACGAGATCAGCACCATGATCCAGGGAGAACTCTCGGATCCCCGGATCGGTTCTGCGCATGTGACAGAGGTGGTGCTGAACGTCGGTGGCAAGTCGGCGCGGGTCTACGTCGCGAACGACGGTCCGGCTGAGGACGAGGAGCCGATGCTGGAAGCGCTGGCGTCTGCCCGCGGCTTCATCCGGCATGAGCTGCTGGAGCGCATGGGAGTCCGTCACGTGCCGGAGCTCACCTTCCACATCGATCGCACCGAGCGCATGACCGCGCGCATCGACGAGCTGCTGAGCCGCAGGCGCCGCCGTAGTAAGGCCAGCGCCTCCGAGACATCCGCACCGACTCCGGAGGCCGGCAAAGGCGCATGAAGCAGTCTGCCTCCATGTCGCGGCAGGTCGATTCAGTATTGGCCGGCCCCCTTGCTGACTCTGCTTTCAACGAAGAGGCGGCGCGCCCGTACGGCAGTCGGCGCCTCGCCTCGGCCGGCCCCGTCCTCGCGCCGATCCTCGATGCCATCCGTGACGCGCACAGCATCATGGTGACTGCGCACGCGCGTCCCGACGGTGATGCTGTCGGTTCCGTGCTGGCGTGCGGCATGATGCTGGAGCAGCTTGGCAAGCAGGTGACCATGGCCTTCAGTGACCGGGTGCCGCTGATCTACCGCTGGCTGCCATGCGCCCAGACCATTCAGCACTGTCAGCGGATCGAAGGCGATTTCGATCTGGTGATCTTGCTGGAGTGCGATGGCATTGAGCGGAGTCGTCTCAAGGGCCTCGAAGGACGCCGCCTCGTCAACATCGATCACCACACCAGCGGCCGCAATTTCGCTCACCTGAATTGGATCGACACCGATGCCTGCGCAGTGGCGGAGCAGGTCTTCACTCTCGCCTGCGCGGCCGGGGTGCGCATCACGCCGGAGATGGCAACCTGCCTCTACATGGCCGTGCTCACCGATACCGGATCGTTCTGCTACGAAGGCACGGACGTGCACACCTTCTCACTGGCACAGGAACTCGTAAGACTCGGCGCATCCCCCGCGCGCATCGCGCAGGATGTGTATTTCTCGAACCCGATGTCGAAGATGCTGCTGCTGGGCGCGGCGCTGGCAAACCTGAGGCGAGACGGGCGCGTTGCCTGGCTCTGGGTGACCACTTCCGATATGGAGCGCACCAACGCTGCCGAAGAGGACTGCGAAGGCATCGTGAATTACGCCATCGGCATCGCCGGCGTGGAGGTTGCTGTTTTTCTGCGTGAATTGCCGGACCACCGCGTGCGGCTGAGCCTGCGCAGCAAAGGCGCGGTGAACGTGGCCGCGGTGGCGGAGAGCTTTGGCGGCGGCGGCCACGAAAACGCCAGCGGCTGCACCATGCCGGGGCCGATGCCGGCGGCATCGGATGCGATCCTTGCACGGCTGCGGGCGCTCTTCTGATACGAAAACGCATTTGCCTTGCACGCCAACGGATTCGCATCAGAACATAACCTCGTCCCCCCGCCTGAAACGCGAGGTGCTTTGCATGTCAGCAGAATCGAATTCGTGGCCGGAGCTTGACTGGTCGGCGTGGGAGCCCACCGCTTCCACCCTGCACATGTGGACGCAGATCGTCGGCAAGGTGCGGCTGGCGCTCAGCCCCATGCAGGCACATTGGTGGAACGTGCCGCTCTACGTCAGCGCGCGCGGGCTGAGCACTTCGGCGATGCAAACCGGCGGCGAGATGCTGGACATTGAGTTCGACTTTGTCAGCCATGAGCTGCACTTCCGGCTCAGCACTGGCGCAGCCTTGTCCATTCCGCTACGCGCGCAAACGGTGGCAGACTTCTATCTTGAGTTTCAGCAATGCCTGACGCTGCTGGGAGTGGATGCCCGCATCCATCCCATGCCGGTTGAGATCGCCGACCCCATACGCTTCGAACTGGATACGGCTCACGCCTCCTACGATCCGGAGTACGCCCACCGTTTCTGGCGCGTGCTGGTGAGTGTGGATCAGATCTTCCAAAGATTCTCCTCCGGCTTTATTGGGAAGGTCAGTCCCGTCCATTTCTTCTGGGGCAGCTTCGATCTCGCGGTGACGCGCTTCTCCGGCAGGCGCGCACCGGACCGTCCGGGTGCCGATGCCGTCACGCGCGAAGCCTACTCGCATGAGGTGATCAGCGCGGGCTTCTGGCCTGGCAATGGCGGCTACGGCGAAGCCGCGTTCTACTGCTATGCGGCGCCATCGCCGTCCGGGCTTGCCGAAGTCAAGGTGCAACCCGCGGCCGCATACTTCGACACGAAGATGGGCGAATTTCTGCTGCGCTATAACGACGTGCGCAAGCAGGCGTCGCCGGAAAAAGCGGTACACACTTTCCTCGATTCCACCTACGCAGCCGCGGCAGATAAAGCTGACTGGGACCGTGCGGCGCTGGAGCGGCACTGATTCCATGAAGGCAGTCGCCAGCGGAGAACACTCCGGCGTAGAGGAAATTTACGACCCTGAGGCTGGCCGCCCGCGTGGCGTTCTTCGGCCGCCACCAGCGGAAGGGGGCATGCGTCACGCGCGCCGGAAGCCGCCGGCCGATCTCGAACCCTGGATCCAGCATTTCTGGAGCGTGCGCTGGGACCTGCGCGGCTGCGAACCGTTTCTGCAGGAGACCGTGCCTCACCCCAACGTTCAGATCGTCTTCGACCGAAGCGGCGCTCATATCGCGGGAGTGCATACGGCGCGCTTCTCGACCACGCTCGAGGACAAGTCGCGCGTCTTCGGAATCAAGTTTCGGCCGGGCGGCTTTCGCCCGTTTCTTGGCTCGTCTGTCAGCGCGCTTGCCGACCGCGTGGTGCCCATCGAGCAGATCTTCGGCAAGAGCGGACGAGAGTGCGAGCTCACAATGTCGGGTTTAGAGCAGGATGACGCGCTGATTGGGGCGGCCCGCGAGTTCTTGCGCGCGCGATTGCCGGCAGCGGACGCGAATGTCCTCCTGGCGACGCGCTTGGTTGAGCAGATTTCCCTGGCCGCTGAAGGCGAGAGTGAGATTCGCAGCGTGCATGCACTGGCGGGCCGTAGCGGTATGGGCCAGCGCTCATTGCAGCGTCTGTTTCAGGAGTACGTCGGCGCCAGCCCCAAGTGGGTGATTCGCCGGTATCGCCTGCACGAGCTGGTAGAACGGCTGAAAGCGGGCGAAGCATTGGATGGAGCGCAGACAGCGCTCGAACTCGGCTATTGCGATCAAGCGCACCTGATCAATGACTTCCGTGCCATCATCGGCTACTCTCCCAGCCGTTACCGCAGCCTTTTGCGCAAAGCTCGATAATCTGTCGCCGGCAATACCGGACAGCTGCTGGCAGTATCATTTGCTCCATGACGAATGGCTCTTCCCGCTCCTCTGCTCTGCTCTTGGTTGTTGCACTGGCCCTACCCGCATTCGCCGCAAAACACAAGACCGCTGAACATGCCAAGGAAGCCGCCCGTCCGAGTGAGCCCATCGTTCTGCACGTCGACCTCACCGATGCGCCGCGGCACATCCTGCATGCGCATGAGCAGATCCCCGTCACCGCCGGTCCGCTCGAACTCGAATACCCGCAGTGGATTCCCGGCGACCATCGCCCCACCGGCCCCATCGACAATCTTTCCGGCGTGTTCGTCCGCGCGAATGGCAAAGACATCCCGTGGCGGCGTGATGAAGTCGATATGTATGGCATCCACCTCACCGTGCCGGAGGGTGTGACCTCGCTTGATGTTTCCTACGATTTCCTCGCGGTGCCCGGCGGCACCGGGTCCGACGAGGATGATGCCACCAGCGCAAACATCGCCGTGCTGGAGTGGAACTCCGTCGTGCTCTATCCGGCACATGTCCCAGTTGCCGATATCCCCATCACTCCCAGCATCACGGTGCCCGACGGCTGGAAATCCGGAACCGCATTGACGCCGACCCAGCAGTCCGGAAACGAGACGAGCTTTCAGACTGTCTCGGTTTACACGCTCGTCGATTCGCCCTTCATCACCGGCCGCTACTTCCGCGAGATTCCGCTGGCGCCGGAGATCACGCCGAAGCACTACCTCGATGTGGCAGGCGAGGCGCCGGAAGATGTCGAGATCAAGCCGGCGATCCTGGACTCGTTTTCCCGTCTGGTGCGCGAGGCATCGACGCTCTACCAGTCACACCACTATGAGACCTACCATTTCGTTCTCTCGCTCAGCGATAACGTCCGCGGCGAAGGACTGGAGCATCACCAATCCAGCGACAACGGCCTGCCCGAGCATGGACTCTCTGATGAATCGCTGGAGCCGCTGGAAGCGGACCTGCTGCCGCATGAGTTCACGCATTCATGGAATGGCAAGTACCGTCGTCCGGTCGGGCTGGCCACGCCGGATTACGCAACGCCGCAGCGCGGCGATCTGCTGTGGGTCTATGAGGGCATGACGCAGTACTGGGGTCAGGTGCTGACGACGCGCAGCGGCCTGTGGACGCCAGATCAATTCAAAGAAGGGCTGGCGCTCACCGCGGCGAATCTCGACCAGAAGCCGGGCCGCACCTGGCGCAACCTGGAAGATACAGCGATTGCGGCGCAGATTCTGCGCGGCAATACACAGAACTACAGCAACTGGCGCCGCAGCCAGGACTACTATCCCGAAGGCCAGCTGTTGTGGCTTGATGCCGATACGACCATTCGCCAGCTCACCCACGGACAGAAATCGCTGAACGACTTTGCCGCCAAGTTCCTCGCCGTCGGCGGCAACACTCCACCGAAAGTGCTGCCCTACACCTTTGACGACATCGTGGACGGCCTCAACTCCGTAGTCGCGTACGACTGGCGCGGGTTCCTGACCGAGCGGCTCACCTCGCACGTGAATCACGCGCCGCTTGGCGGCATCGAGCATGGTGGCTACAAGCTCGTCTATCAGGACCAGCCCTCGAAATTCGAGAAGGCTGAGCTCGGCCGACGTGGTGGCGTGGACGCGTACTACTCGATCGGCCTCCGTCTCACCAAGGACGGTATGATCGCGGACGTGAAGATGTTCTCCGATGCATACAAAGCAGGCTTCGCGCCGCAATGGAAGATCGTGGCGGTGAACGGCGTCGGCTACTCGGACGATGACTTCAAGAACGCGCTGAAGACCGCTAAAAACACCAGCGAGCCAATCGAGTTCATCGTTTCCAATGACAATCACTTCCGGACATTGAAGGTCGACTATCACGGCGGGGAGAAGTATCCGCACCTGGAGCGGGACGCGAGCAAACCCGATCTGCTGGACGACATCCTGAAGCCGCTTGCGCCGGAAGCGGCTCCGATAAAACGGTGATACGGATGGACCGCTATTCATCTATGTCAGTCGACGAATCTTGTCTGGGCATAGAAACCGGAATGATCGCGGCGGGGATCGCACATCCTGACTGCGAAGGAGGTGCTTTTGCATGCAAACGCTACGGGATGTTTTGCGCGATGCAGGAAAACGCGGTGAGGCGATCGGACATTTCAACGTCTCTGACCTCACTCTGCTGAACGCAGTATTTAGCGCTGCGCAGGATGTGAATGTGCCGGTGATCGTTGGCGCGTCCGAAGGCGAACGGAGCTTCATGGGTGTTCGCCAGATCGCAGCCTTGGTGAATAGTCTGCGCGATGAGTTTGACTTTCCCATCTTTCTCAATGCGGACCACACGCACTCCCGCGCGAGCGCGGAAGAGGTGGCAAAGGCAGGATTCGACTCAATTGTTTTCGACCTCTCCGCCCTGCCGCTCGAACAGAATGTTCGTCAGACGCGAGAAGCTGTGGCCGCGCTCAAAGCGATCCATCCTTCTATTCTGGTAGAGGGAGAGATCGGCGATATTGGCAGCGGCTCGGAAATTCATGAAACCATGCCTAACTCATCCAAAGGGCTGACAACCCCGGAAGAGGCGCGTCAATTTGTCGAAGATACGGGCATTGACATTCTGGCCCCCGCCGTCGGTAGCATGCACGGCATGTCGAGAAGTATGGTGCGTGGTGAATCGAAGCAGCACCTGAACATCGAGCGCATCGCCGCCATCAAAGCGGCCACTGGGGTGCCGCTAACTCTGCATGGTGGCTCGGGCACCGAAGATGACGATTTTCGCAGAGCCATCGCCGCCGGCATCACCATTGTCCATATCAATACAGAGCTGCGGGTTGCATGGCGACACAGTTTGCAGGACAGCCTGGGCGCCAAGCCAGATGAGGTTGTTCCCTACAAAATCCTTCCGTCGGTTGTTGATTCTGTACGGGACGTGGTTAAGTCGCGCTTAAAACTTTTCAGCCATACAGAGTCACTCGCTCGATAGAGCCTCAAAGCTGCAAAAGAAGCCCGGCCAATGGCCGGGCTTCTTTCGTTCTATAGCTGTGGTTAGCGCGCGGTCAGCTCGGCCGCAACCTTTTCGGTTACGAATGCCTCGATCTGATCGCCCTGCTGCACGTCGCTAAAGCCGGCGATGCCCATGCCACACTCCATACCGTTGGTGACTTCGCGCGCATCGTCCTTGAAGCGCTTGAGCGATGCGAGCTTGCCCTTGAAGACCTGCTCGCCACCACGCATCACGCGGATTTCGGCGTCGCGACGGATGGAGCCGTCGGTCACGCGGCATCCGGCAATGGTGCCGACCTTCGGAATGCGGAAGACTTCCTGCACCAGCGCACGGCCCTGGTAGCTCTCCTTGAAGACCGGATCGAGCAGTCCCAGCATCGCCTTGGTGATCTCGTCCTGCAGCTCGTAGATGATTGAGTGCAGCCGGATCTCCACGCCTTCCTGCTCGGCCAGATCGGCAGCCTTGCGTTCCGGCCGCACATTGAAGCCGATCACGATCGCGTTCGATGCCGAAGCCAGCAGGATGTCGCTCTCCGTGATGGCGCCAACACCGCTGTGGAGGATCTTGATCCGCACCTTCTCGGTCGACATCTTGCTGAGCGAATCCGAGAGCACCTGCACGGAGCCCTGCACATCGCCCTTCAGGATGAGTGGCAGGTCCTTCACGCCGGCCTGCTTGATCTGCTCTGCAAGGCCTTCAAGAGAGACACGCGAGCTCTTGGCAAGCTGCGACTCCCGCTCCTTCATCTTGCGGTACTGCGCAATGCCCTTGGCTTTGTCACGGTCGGCGACGACGAGGAAGTTATCCCCTGCATCCGGCATGCTTTCGAGACCGAGGATCTCGACCGGAGTCGATGGCCCTGCCTCGTCGATGGCGCGGCCGCGATCGTCGAACATCGCGCGGACCTTGCCGAAGGTATTGCCGACAATGAAGCTGTCGCCGTTTTTTAGCGTGCCATTCTGCACCAGCACACTGGCTACAGCGCCGCGGCCGCGATCGAGCTTCGCTTCGAGCACGGTGCCGACGCCGGAACGATCGGGCGTTGCCTTCAGGTCGCCTAGATCGGCGGTGAGGCAGATCATTTCGAGCAGCAGATCGAGGTTCAGCTTCTTCTTCGCTGAAACGTCGACGAATACAGTCGAGCCGCCCCAGGCTTCTGGCACCAGTCCGCGATCGCCCAACTGCTGCTTCACGCGGTCCGGCTGCGCCTCCGGCTTGTCGATCTTGTTTACCGCAACGATGATCGGCACGTTGGCCGCCTTCGCGTGGTCCACTGCCTCCAGCGTCTGCGGCATCACGCCGTCATCCGCCGCAACCACGATGACGACGATGTCCGTCACCTTGGCGCCGCGCGCACGCATGCGGGTGAATGCCTCGTGGCCCGGCGTATCGAGGAACACGATCTCGCGGCCAAAGGCCGGTGAATCCTGCTTCGTGATCCGCACCTTGTACGCGCCGATGTGCTGCGTGATACCACCGGCTTCGCCTGCCGCTACATCTGTTTCGCGGATCGCGTCGAGCAGCGAGGTCTTGCCGTGATCGACGTGGCCCATGACCGTGACGACGGGCGAACGCACGACTTCGATATCCCCGACATTCTCCTGGCCCAGCAGCGTCTCGAGCGCCTCGTTGGCCATCTCGTCTTCGAAGCTGATGATGGTGGTGTCGGCGCCAAACTGCCGCGCCACATCCTTCACCAGCTCTCCATCGAGCGACTGGTTCACCGTGACCAGAACACCACGCATGAGCAGCGTCGCAATCAGATCCTTGCCGCGCACGCCAAGCTTCTCCGCCAGGTCCTTCACGCTGATGCCCTCCGTCACCGTAATGGTGCGGGTGATGGGCATCGGCTCCTGTGGAATCTGCGCTCCACCGAAACGCGATGGCGGAGCAAAGCCCTTCATCGGGCCTTCCTTGGTCTTCGGATACTGCTGACGTCCACGGCCGCGTGGCGGACCACCCGGACGTTGCGGACGCGGCGCCTCGCCGGGAGGCGGCACCAGTCCACCACCCGCACCCGGAGCACCACCCGGACGCTGACCGAAGCCAGGACGACCGCCTGGCCCACCAGGACGCTGGCCGAAGCCGGGCCGACCGCCCGGAGCACCCGTGGGCGTGGAGCGCGTGGGGTGCATCGGCCGGCGGCCCGCAGGGAACCCTGGTGCGCCGGCTGGCGCGCCCGGACGCTGCGGATAGCCGCCCGGACCACCCGGACGCTGGAAAATTGGCCGGCCGCGCTGAATGACGCCGCCAGCGCCAGCAGGCCCGCTTGGCGCCTGCGGTGCAACCGGACGTGGCGGTGGGGCGCTGTAGACGGGCCGGGGGCCCGTCTGCGGCATGATCACGCGCCGGATCGGCGGCGCCACTGCCGTAGGGGTTTCTGGCGTTTCCGGAGCAGCCGTAACCGGCGGTACTGCGGGAGGCGCGACGGCTGCCGGAGGAGGCGTAACTGGCGGTGCAGCAGCGCTGGCTGCTGGCGGCGGAGCGGCGGCCACTACAGGGCGCGCTACGACGGGATTTGTGGGCGGCGCCGAGGCAATCGCCGGACGCTGCGCACTCGGCGCGGCAGCGGGCGGTGCAGCCGTCACCGGGGGCCGGGCCACGACAGGGCCGGACGGCGGCTTCGCGGCAATGGCCGGAGCC